>CANHJG010000044.1 GCA_947461205.1 Opitutia bacterium | reverse complement strand
TGGACGGTCGAGGGGCGGATTCCGTGGAGCGATTTTCAGCCGACGGGCGGGCGACCCGCGGCCGGCGAGGAGTGGCGCCACGCGCTGGGTCGCTACGATTACTCCGTGGGACAAAAAGAACCGGCGCTGTCCTCCAACGCGCCGCTGACGCGAGCGAGTTTTCACCGCTACGAGGACTACGCGCCGCTGACGTTTGTGGGGCCGGCACCGGTCGCAGACGCGGCGGCTCGCGGGCGGTGGGAAGGCTCGCGGTTGGTGGGGTCGCCCGAGCCGGCGCCGAAGTATGCGGTCGTGCGGGCCTTCCCGCGGTTCGCGGTCAAGCATCCGGTGGCGCTCGAGCGCGAGCCGGGGACCGATGGAATTTTTCTGATCGAAAACTATGACTGGCAGGAGCGGCGCAGTGTCTTGCGGCGATTGGTCGCGCGTCCGGACGTGACGGACGCGGAGACGCTGCTGGAGCGCAAAGAGCATTTTTACAGCGTGGCATTCCATCCGCGTTACGGGGAAAACGGCTGGCTCTACCTCGGGAGTAACGGGCCCGGACCGGGCGGGAAACTGCACTCGCGGATCGAGCGGTTGACGATCGACCGGCAGCCGCCGCATCGGATTGTGGACGGCTCGGCGGTGACGATTCTCGAGTGGGACTCGAACGGGCACAACGGTGCCGCCGTCGCGTTCGGGCACGACGGCATGCTTTACGTGACGAGCGGGGATGGCACGAGCCTCTCCGATCTCGACAACGCGGGACAGGATACGGCGTCGCTGCGGGCCAAGGTACTGCGGCTCGACGTCGACGGCGCGGCGCCGGGTGAGCCGTATCGCGTGCCGGCGGACAACCCGTTTGTGGGCGTCGCCGGGGTGCGGCCGGAGACGTGGGCCTACGGATTGCGCAATCCGTGGCGGATGAGCGCGGATGCCGCGAGCGGTCAGATCTGGGTGGGGCAAAACGGGCAGGATTTGCGCGAGAGCGCGCATCTCCTCGTGCGGGGGGCGAACTACGGTTGGAGCGCGTTTGAGGGGACGCGGCCGTTTCTGGCGGGGCGGTTGCGGGGTCCGGCGCCGTTTACGCCGCCCACGATTGAGCACACGCACTCGGTGTTTCGTTCGCTCACGGGCGGTCTGGTCTACCGCGGCGCGCGTTTTCCCGAACTGGTCGGCGCGTATATCTACGGGGACTACGGGACGGGCCGGGTGTGGGCGGCCAAGCACGACGGCACGCGGTTGCAGTGGAACCGCGAGCTGGTCGACACGCCGCTGGCCATCGCGGGGTTTGGGCTTTCGGCGGAGGGGGACCTGTTGATCGCCGATCACCTGGGCGATGCGCTTTACCGGCTGGAGCGCGCGCCGGCGGGTCCGGGCACGGCACCGTTTCCCACCCGCCTGAGCGAGACGGGGCTCTTGGCCGAGACGCGCGGCCTGCGGCCCGCGGCCGGCGTGCAGCCCTTTGTGATCAATGCGCCGGCGTGGCATGACGGCGCGGGCGCGGAGCGTTGGCTGGCGATGCCCGGAGCGAAGATGGCCGAGCAGAACGGGCCGTGGAAATCGTGGACTTTTCCGGACGGCACAGCGCTGGCGCAAACGCTCAGTTTACCGGCGCACGATGGGCAGCCGGCCCGCCGGGTCGAGACGCGCGTGTTGCTCAAGCAGGCCGGCGATTGGTCGGCGTACAGCTATGTGTGGGACGCGGCGCAAACGGATGCGGTCCTCGCCGGGGGCGACGGCCAGCGGCTGACGATTGACGACCGCGACTGGCTGGTGCCGAGCCGCTCGGATTGCCTGTCGTGCCATTCGCGCGAGGCGAACTTTGCGCTCGGATTGACGAATGCCCAACTCAATCGCGATGTGATCGCGGACGACCGCGCGCAGAATCAGATCGCGGTGTTCGTCGGGCGCGGGCTCGTGAGGGGAAACCCGCCGAACGCGCGGGCGCCGCGCTTGGCGGATCCGTCGGACCGCAGCGCGCCGCTGGCCGAGCGGGTGCGCGCCTATTTCGCGACGAACTGTGCGCATTGCCACATTCCGAACGGAGGGGGCAACGCCACCATGGATCTGACCCCCTGGGTGAGGCCGGAGAAGCAGCACCTGCTCGACGCCGTGCCGTTGCACGGCGATTTTGGACTGCGCGACGCGCGGCTGATTGCGCCGGGCAACGCGGGGCGCTCGGTGTTGCCGCTACGGGTGGCGGTGCGCGGCACGGGCCAGATGCCTCCGGTCGGTACGATCGCGGGCGATCCCGCGGGCGTCCAACTCCTCTACCAATGGATCCAAAGTCTCACGCCGCCGCCGTGACGGGTGGCGACGATCAGGGCGGGGGGACGTCGCGCAAAGTCAGGCCGAATGACCCGCGGGCCGGCGTTCAGGCAACGCCCCCGCATGGGCACAGACCCCCGCGGCGGTTTCGCAAGCGGCGCGGGCGAGGGTGTTCAACGGCTCGCCGCGCAGCAGACCAACCACGAGGGCGGCGGTGAACGAATCGCCGGCGCCGACGGTGTCGCGGACAATCGTCGGGATGCCCGGCTGATCGATCACCTCGGTGGCCGAAACGAGCAGCGCCCCGGCGGCCCCGCGCGTGAGGGCGACGAGATCGAGGCGGTGGCGAACGAGGAGGGCGCGGAGCGAGGCGGTGGGGTCGGGCCCGTGCGGGACGCCGCAGGCGGCGAGGACGGCGTCGAGCTCGTCGTCACTGAGTTTCAGCACGCTGGCCTCCGCGATGGATTCACGGATCAACGCGTCATCGAAGAACGGCCGGCGCAAGTTCACGTCGAGCACTCGCAGGCGGCCGCGCGATTTGGCGACGGCGAGGGCGCGCCGGATGGTCGCGCGCGAGACCGGATCCCGCTGTCCGAGCGTGCCGAAGTAAAGCGCATCGACGCCGTCGAGGTAGGTTGCGAGCGCCGGAGTCCATGCGATCCGATCCCAAGCGGAGCCGGCGTGAATTTCGAACGTGGGTTTGCCCGCGGCGTCGAGGCTGACGCCGACCGCACCGGTGGGCGCGTCGGCGATGGTTTGGACGAGCGACGGATCGAGACCGAAGCGACGGAGGATGGCCGTGGCTTCGCGTCCGCGCGGATCGTCGCCCACGGCACTGAGCAGCGCGACGCGGGCGCCGTGGAGCGCCGCGTGGCAGGCAAAGTTGGCCGGAGCGCCGCCGAAGCGCGGGCCCTCGGGGAAGAGGTCCCAGAGCATTTCGCCGCAGGAAAGGAGGGCGGGGTGGGTGGGCATGGGCCGGACGGACGGAGGTGTTCGTCGAGGATTGCGCGGGAGGTTTTCGCCCTCGGACGAGCCCGAGGTTTGTCACGGATGAGGTGACAAACGCGGGGAACTTGCGGGGGTCGGGCGTCCAAGGGACCCGCGCGACCGGAGCGGATTATTTCGCGGGCAATACCTGCACGGCGTCGATGTGGGCGTTGCCGTTGGCGGTCGTGGCGTCGACTTCGACGGCGAAGGGTTGGCCGGCTTTGAAGCGGAAGGTGCCGAGAGAGATCCACACTTTCTCGATCGTGGCGGGCTTCTTTTGATTCACGGTGATGGCCGCGGCGCCGTCGGCGTGGCGGACGGTGACGGCGGTATTGCTCGCGCGGTTTTCGTGCGGCGCGGTGGCGAACCGGACTTCGTAGCGGCCGTCGGTCGGGACCGTGAACGGGAAGCTGGCGGTGTGGCCGGCGCCGCGGGCGTAGGCGTAGTCGGAGCCGATGTGTTCGAGGCCGGCGCCAGAATTCCACGCGCCGGTGAGCTTCGCGGCTTTGTTGTCGACGACGATACCTTTGAGGTTGGCGAGGCTGGTGGCGCCGCCGCGGCCACCGGTGTCGTCAACGGGGGCGGGGGCGGGGCCGGAGATTTGGAACGGAGCTTCGAGCGTGGCGCGGCGGGCGCGACCGGGGAGTTTGAGGAGGCTGTCGACTTCGCTCCAATGTTTTTCATAGACGCCGCGGGGCGTGGTGTTGCGCTGAATGGCGACGGCGGCGGCTTTGCCGACGACTTCGCCCATCATGCCGATGGTCTTCATGACGCGCACGGTGCCGAGGGCCTGGTCGGAGACCGAGATGTTTCGGCCGGCCATGAACATGTTTTCGATATTCACCGAATAGAGGCAACGGTAGGGGATCGGGTAACCGAAATCGCGGTCGATCCGGCGGTCGTGTTCGGCGACGGAGATGAAGGGGTTGTCGGCAAATTTGGCGGCGTATTCCTTCTTCGCGAAATGGAGGTCGATGCTCCACGTGCTGGGGACGCAGCCGTCGGGAAATTGCTTTTTCGTGATGATGTCTTCGTGGGTGAGCATGACGTCGCCGACGATGCGGCGGGATTCGCGCGTGCCGCCGACGTAGGCGACCCAGTCGAGTTTGGCGTTGGGGTGTTCAGGTTTGCCGTCGCGGTTTTTCATCGCATTGAAGGCGCCGAACACGGCCCGCAGATTCCAGTCGCGGATGAGTTCGAGATCGTTAATCGGGTGTTTGTTGAAACCGCTTTCCCAGAACCACTCGCCTTTGCCTTTTTCGGTCATGTCGGCCTTGCCCATTTTGGGGTAAGGAAAGTCGTCCATCGTGAGGTCGAGCGCCCACGGAGTTTCCGGATAAGGGCGCGGAGCAGGGTCGTTGGACCAGACCCACATATTGGACATGCCGAGGAGGTCTTTGAGTTCGATTTCGTATTTCGCGCCGGCGAGGTAGGCTAGGTTGCCGTGGCCGGTGCAGTCGACGAAGAGTTTGCCGGAGAATTTTTTCTCGCGGCTGGTCGAGGTGTTGAGGGACGTGACCGAGAGGATTTTGCCGCCGATGGTGGTGGCGGCGTAGACGTGTTCGTTGAGGAAGAGGGAAATATTTTTCTCGGCGCGGAGCTTGGCTTCCTTCTGGGCGTCGCCGAATTCCTCGTAGTTGCCGGGCGAGTTCTTCGCTTTGTCGGCGAACTCCTCGATCATTTCGCCGATGTACGGGTAGTTGCCGCGGCGCACCAGGCCCATGGCCCAGACGCGGATTTCGGAGGAGCCGTTGCCGCCGAGGACGGGACGATTTTGGATGAGCGCGACCTTGAGGCCCATGCGCGCGGCGGAGAGGGCGCTGCCCATGCCGCCGTAGCCGCCGCCGACGACGACGAGATCGAACTCACCCATGTCCTGCGGGGCGGCGGGGAGACCGAGGGTGGTCTTGCGCCAGGCGGAGAGCGGCGCGCTGTCGTTGGGCGGAGGAGCGGTGAGATCGGTGGTGAAGTAGAGGGCGTCGCAGCGGCCGTCGAAGCCCATGAGATCGCGGAGGGCGAGGGTGTTATCCTTTTTCGCGATGCTGACGGTGCCCCCGTCGTGCCAGAACCACGCGGCGCTTTTAGTCCCGAACGTTTCGGCGAGCGCTTGGCCGTTGAGGAGGACTTGGAACTTGCCGGGCGTGCCGGGGGCTTTCCATTCGGCGACCCAGTCTTTGGTGCGAACCCACACGCGATACGTGCCGGTCGAAGGGAAGGTGACGCTGGTGGTGGCGTCTCTGACGGGCTGCCCGAGACCGTGAGCGATCAGGTAGGGCGAGCCCATGATGTCGATGAACTGGGTGTCGAGGGACCAACCGCCGGGGGAGGCGAAGGACTCGGCTTCAACGAGCAGATGGTCGGCGGCGTGGGTCGCGGGGGCGAGAGCGAGTGCGGTGAGGAGGGCGAGGGCGCCGAGGCGGAGCGGGTGTTTCATAGGGGGCGGTTCAAGAAGGGGAGCGGGAGGGAGAGCGGGGGAACGAATCAGTCGTAGGTGAGCTGGGCGGAGGCCGTCGTCGAGGTGTCGGCGGTCAAGCGGAGCCAGTAACCTTGGTAGCCGGCGGGGAAGGCGTGAGGGACGGACTTTCCGGCGGGGACGTCGAGGGCGGCGTAGGTCACCCATGAGCCCGTGCCGGTGAGATCGACTTCGACGCGGATGCGGACGGTGGTGGCCGCGGTGTGGGCGAGGGTGAGTTTTTTGCGGTCGTAGCCGCTGAAGAGATAGGGGTCGGAGGGAGCGTGGGCGGTGACGGTCGTATTTCGCCAAGGACCACCGACGCCGACGGGTTTGCCGAAGGCCCAGAGGTCGTCGACGGCGCCGACCCAGACGGCGGCCTTGCCGTCGGCGGAGCGGATAAGATGTGGGTTGGAGGGGGGGGACTTGGAGGCTACGCCGGACATCACGAGCAGACCGCGCCAACTGGCGTAGTCGTGGATCTGGCGATTGTGCGTGGCGATGGGGCGGACTTTGGCGATGCCGCCGGCGTTTTCGGCGGGGAATTCGAAGAAGGTACCGCCGGCGTTGAGCAGGTCGCGTTCGGTGCAGACCTCGCGGTCGACGCGCACCAGGCCGTGGGGGGAGGTGCCGTCGAAGTCGGCGCGACCGCGGGGCAGGCGCCAGCGTTTGCCCTGTTCGTCGGTGTAGATCACGGAGGCCGCGTCGAGGGTGACGGCGTCGGCGGGGGGCGTGAGGTTGGCCTTGGCCCAGGCCACGGCCGCGGTGTCGGCGCTGGGGCGGAGCTGCAGGTCGGGGCCCATTTCGTAGAAGGTGTCGGCCGTGGTGACGCCGAGGGTTTTTTTTCCGGCGCCGCGGGCGTGGAGGAGGGCGCCAACCGCGCCCGGGGTGCCGAGGCCGGCGAAGCGGGCGTCGGCGGCGGTCGTGCGGGGGTCGTGGTTGCGGTAAGCGAAGGAGGCGGTCGCGTGGGCGAGGTCGCGGGAGGCGCGGAGGCGGATCCACGCGGCGCGTTCGGGGGCGGGAAAGGCGGTCCAGGCGTAGCCGGCGGAGGGGACTTCGATGCGGCGGAGTTCGGACCAGGTGCCGTTGCCGGCGCGGTCGACTTCGAGGATGAAGGTGACGGGGGCGGCCGCGTCGTGGGTCAGATGGAGGAGGCGTTCGTCGTAGCCGGAGAAGAGAAACGCGTCGGAGGGCGTGTCTTTTTTCACGGGCTCGTTGAGCCACACGGCGCCGCGGCCGATGATGGGGCCGAGGCGGTCGAGTTGGGCGGGCTCGACGAACCACAGGTTGGACTGGGATTGGCCGGGGGCGGCGAGCTTGCCCTTGGCGGCGCGCTGGTTGAGGAATTCGCTCTTGGCGGTGTCGTCGCAGCCGAGGACGACGCGGTCGCCCCAGCGGGTGAAGTCGCCGACGACTTTGAGGTAATTGGAGCGCGGGGCGATCCCGGCGGAATGGGAGGCGTCGAAGTTTTTCGGGAAACGCCAGAAGGCGCCGTGCATCGTCATGAGCAGATCGTTTTCGCCGATGTCCCGGATGCGCGGCCACTCGGTGTTCCAGCCGTGTGCGCCGTCGTAGCTGTGGCTGGACTTCGGGAGGCGGTAGCTGTGCCAGGTGCCGTGATCGAGGACCTGGAGGATGAGCGAGCGAAAATCCCAGCCGATGGACCAGAGCGGATCGGTGGCGGGATTTTTATTGCCGGTGAGGCCGCCGGGCCCGGTGACCTCGGTGAATTGGTTGCGGCGGATGACGGACCAGGCGTCGGCCTTGCCGTCCCAAGAGGCGAGGACGCCGGAGGGGATGTCGGGTTTGGCCTGGGCCTCTTTGCCGTGTTCGCCGTTGTTGCCATAGACGAGGACGCCTTGGCCGGAGTAGAGGCCTTTGCCGTGGTAGCCGGGGAGATTGGATTTGCGGCCGTCTTTGAGTTGTTCGTCGCGCCAGAGCTCGGTGACGGCGAGGGTGCGGACGTCGACCTCGTAAAGGCCCTCTTCCATGGAAGCGTAGTAGAGCTTGTTCGCGGGATCGGTGAGGTGGCGGGCGTTGCCGGTGGGCCGGCCATACATCGTGGAGTAGGGGATGGGGCGGACCTTGCCCTGGGCGTCGATGGCGTAGGGACCGATGAAGAGCTGTTGCGATTCGGTGTGGATGAAGCGATTCGCGGGGGTGCCGCCGATGCTCTCGGGGTGGATCGTCTGCTGGAGTGCGGAGTCGATCGAGTAGAGTTTGTCGTCTGAGCCTTTGGGCGAGTGGGGCGAATAAGTGACCACCCAGAGTTGGTCGGCCCACGGAACGACGGCGCCGGTGCCGCACTCGTTGCCGCCGTTGAACATGGCGAGATGCGGGTAGATGCCACTGAAGGAGGGCGGCTGCTCGGCGGCGAACGCAGCGGCGGAAGAACCGAGCAGCAGCGCGGCGGAAAGAAAACGCATCGGTCTCAGTAGGTCAGGCGAGTGGTGATCGCGAATTTGCGCGGGGAGTTGAACCACTGGGCGTAGCGCAGCGTGCCGTTGGAACTGTTGATCAGGTAAAGCACGCGGTTTGAATCGAGCAGATTGCTCACGTTGAGCTGGACGGAGGCGCGGATCCAACGGGACGGACGGAAATTGTAGGTCGCAAACAGGTCGTGGGTCACGCGGTCCGGGAAGAAGAACATCTTCCGCTTACCACCGTCGGCGGCGTCATTATACATGTAGGCTCGGTAGTTTTGCTGGTAGCTAGACACGAGGCCGCTGGAGAGTCCGCGCAGTTTGCCCTCGGAAAACCGATAGGTGTTGACCCAGCTGTAGGACTTCTCGGCGTAACCGACCGTCGCTTCGCCGGCGCGGCGCACGATGAGGTTACCGCCAGTCGGGGAAACGAAGCCGAGTTGGTGATCGGTGATGGGCAGGCCGTTGACCCCGGTGCCGACGCCTGGGGTGAGCAGGCCGAGGTTTTGGGCGTTGGTGATCTGGCCGCCCTCGGGGTCAATCAGCGCACGGTAGGGGCTGTTTTGGTCCTTGAGCATCGCGAGCGAGAGCGGGATTTGCGCTGACGTCGGATCTTTGGGATCGGAGGGAACGAGAAAGGGGACGACCGCGGCGGTGGCGTTGGCCTTGACGCCGACGACGGTTTGGCCGGCGACCGTGGTGGTGTTAAACTGATCGTTGTAGAATTGGGGCAGGTCGACGTTGGTGCGTTCGGAGCCATTGGCGGTGGCCACGTTGATGCGCATTTCCCAACTGCGCGTCGGGCGCGCGGAGAGGGAGACGTTGTAGCCGTCGGATTTTTTGCTGTAGGTGTAGGCATTGCCGCCGTGGCGGCCGTTGATGCCGTTGGGGTCGACGTCGTCACGATTTCCAATGGTGGCCGTGAAGTTCTGCGCCTCGGATTGGTAGTAGTTCACGTTGCCGGAGATTTTGCGGTCGAAGAGATCGAGTTTGAACCCGAGGTCTTTGCTGACGCCTTTGCCGGGCGGGAGCGGTTCGTTGTAGATGTCGCGGGTGGTGTCGAAGTTGATCTTGCCGTTGGATCCATAGTTGAGCGACATGCGCAGGTCCTTGATCGGGGTATCGACGACCGTGCCGAGGTTGATGCTGTCGTAGGAAATTGGGCCGCGTTTCAGGCCGAGGTGCTTGCGGAAACCCGTGGCCTCTTCACGGCGGATGCCGGCCATGGTGTCGATGCGGCCCTTCCACCATTCGCTGAAGACACTGGCGCCCCAGCTTTTTTCGTCGGTGTCGTCCATTAGATAGGAGGTGTTGCCGGGATTGCCGGTGGTGGCGTTGACGGCGCCGGAGACGCCCATGGGATTTCCGGCGGTGGCGGGCCCGGCCTGGGAATAAACCTGGGGCGCGAATTTGTAGGTCTTGCCGTTGGGATGAGCGATGGTGTCCACGCGCCAGTCTTTCCCGCCAAGGATGCTTTCGGGGAAGATCGGGACCCATGCGCTGGGCATGAGGTTGCGGCCCGATTCCGCGTTGGTGATGTTGGCGGGAGTTTGAATGATGGCCCCGGCGCTGTCCGTTTCGTAGAAGCGCATCGTCATTTGGTTGACCCAAGACTCCATATCCTGGCGAAACACGCTGGCTTGGTGGCGGCCGAACCACTTGCCGAGATCTTTCTGGTAGGCGAGGGCGGCGCGGTAACCGCGCGCGCCGGTCCAGAAGGGCGTCGCCACGACGGAGGTATTGAACGCCCATTTTTGTCCGACTTCGCCGGTGACGGGATCGACGTAGAGGTTGCCGGTGGCGCCGGGGGCGAAAACGGTGGTGCTGCTCGGGCGGGGGGCGTCGTTGACGCGGGCGTCGTGGCCGTATCGGACCTGAATGGCGAGGCCCTCGGCGAGCGTGGCTTCGGCGACGACCGACTTGATAGAGTTGAAATAATCGTCGCGCGTGTAAGGGCCGGTCGCGGAGTCGACTTTGGTGAGATCGAAGACGCCGCCAGTGATGGTGGACACTTCCGGAAACGCGACGAGGTAGCGGGTGTTTTGATTGTCGACGCGGGTGCCGTTAGGCAGGAGCCACGTGAGCGGGGCGCGGACGACGACGGCTTGGGCGAAAATGGTGTCGCGGTTGTAGGAGCGGTATTCGCCCCGGATCTGTAACCATTTCCACGGCTGCACGGTGGCGGTGAGGTGGTAGCCTTCGGCGTGGCGCTTGAGGCCGGGCTTGAAGTAGAGCGTGTCGTCACGCACGCCGTTGACGCGGAACGCGAAATATTTCGTGCCGACCTGGGCGTCGACCGTGTAGCGGCGCGTGCCTTCGGAGTCGGCGGTGGCGGCTACGGTCATCGTGGGGCGGCGGTTGAGGTAGGCGCGTTTCGATGCGGAGGTGATGACGCCGCCGGCATCGCCGGAGCCGAAGAGGAGGGAATTGGAGCCGCCGATGGCCTCGACGCGGTCGATGTCGAAGGTGTCGAGCAGCGTAGTGTCGGAGCGCAGGAAGCCGTCGCGGCGCGGGTTGTTAATTTGGAGTCCGCGCATCGACATGCTCTTCGGGTCCTGGCGGT
Organism: Opitutia bacterium; assembly: GCA_947461205.1. Classification (GTDB taxonomy): domain Bacteria; phylum Verrucomicrobiota; class Verrucomicrobiia; order Opitutales; family Opitutaceae; genus GAS368. Next base: position 24,011 of record CANHJG010000044.1, on the reverse strand, counting down.
CGCCCTCGACGGTGCCGCGCACGTCTTCGTTGCCGTTGCCGATGAGAGCGGCACCCAGCCCGCCGATTTTCCAGAGCATGTCAGTCATGTCGACGGTTCCCATGTCGTCCATCAGCTGGCGGTTGAAAATTTTCGCGTCGAGGGGCGTCTTGTTGAGCGACGTGTTGGTGCCGGTGACGGAGTTGGTGTTGGTGGCGTCATAGGTGTCGGAGCCGTCGGCTTTCACTTCGAACACATTGAGGAGAACGGCCTCCTCGCTTTGTTTTTGTTTCTTTTTCGCGGCGGCCTCCTCCGCAGCCGTCGGGGTGGGATTGGCGGACGTGGTGGGGACGGGTGCGAAAGGCGCAGGGGCCGTTTGGGCGATGAGCCCGGGGGTGACGGCGCTGCCGGTCCCGAGGAGGGCGAGCAGCATGGGGGCGAGGGCGATTCGTAGGGTAGTCATAGCGCAGATCGATGGAGGAGTAACGCGGGGTTCGAGGGAAATGGGTGTGGGCGGAAGAGTGGACAACGGGCGAAACCGCGTGCCATGATAGAAAATATCCGAGGGGGTCTAGGCGCGGCGATTTCTTTCCGCTAGTCAACGTTGTCTTTGGTGAATCCGTTCACTGCTGAGCTTGGCAAGTTTTTTCATCGACCGGAAAGCATGGGAGCAGGGAGGCGTGGTCGGTGGGCCCCGGCGGACAGCGCGCGCGGCCTCGGCTGCAATGTTTTTTTCGGGCGCGCGGGTTTCCGCCGGAGTCGGGGCTTGACAGGGTGGGGGGGCGCAGGTGTTGTTCTCGGCTTTTCCAAGCAAGAAACGATCCGTAAAACATCCGTCATGGCTCTCAAAATTCGTCTCACCAAGGTTGGTTCCGTGCATCAGCCGCTCTACCGCGTGGTTGTCATGGAGGCCCGTTCACGTCGCGATGGCGACCCCGTGGAAAACCTCGGCACCTACACGCCCAAGACCAAGGGCAATCCCATCAATCTCAAGCTCGACCGCGTCGACTACTGGATCAGCAAAGGTGCGGTGCCGACCAACACGATGCATTCGATGATCAAGAAGGCCCGCCGGACGGCCGCAGCTACGGCCGCCGCTCCCGCCGCCAGCTAAGCCCTCGCGATTCCGTTCTTTTCGAGTAAATCGCCCAGCCCTCGCGGCTCGGGCGATTTTTCGTTTTTGACCGCGCGCCACTTGCGTTTGCCCTTCTTTCCGCCCCCTGCGCCATGCCGCTCACGATCGATGTCCTGACGCTGTTTCCCCGGATGCTCGACGGCTTCCTCGCCGAGAGCATTTTGGGCAAAGGCATCGCGGCCGGCCATCTCGCGGTGAAAGTCCACGATGTGCGGGCGTGGTCCACCGACAAACATCGGCGCGCCGACGACCGCCCGTTTGGCGGTGGCGCCGGGATGGTGATGACGCCGGAGCCGGTGTTCGCGGCCATCGAGCAGTTGCAGACGCCTGGCTGCCGCCGGATTTATCTCACGCCCGACGGTACGCCGCTGTCGCCCGCGCTGGCCTGCGAGCTGTCGCAGCAGCCGCACTTGATCTTTCTGAGCGGGCACTACGAGGGCATTGACCAACGGATCCGCCAACGCGTAATTGACCAGGAGATCAGTATCGGAGATTACGTGCTGACCAATGGTACGCTGGCTGCCGCCGTGGCCATCGATGCGCTCGCCCGGTTCATCCCCGGCGTGCTCGGCGAGGAAAAGTCATTGACGCACGAATCCTTCACCAACAAGTTGCTCGACTTTCCTCAATACACGCGTCCCGCCGAATTCCGGGGCATGTCCGTTCCAGAGGTTCTGCTCTCTGGAAACCATGCTGAAATCGAGAAGTGGCGGCACGCGCGACAGGTGGAAAAAACCCGTCAGGTCCGACCCGATTTACTCAAATAACTCAGCCATGAACCCGATCATTACCGAAATCACCGCTTCGCAGGTGAAAAAAGACATCACGCCGTTCAAAGTCGGCGACGGCGTGCGCGTGCACACGAAAGTCCGCGAGGGCGACAAAGAGCGCGTCCAGATTTACTCCGGCATCGTCATCGCCCGGAAGGGTCATGGCATCCACGAGTCCTTCACCGTCCGCCGCATCAGCTACGGCGAGGGTGTGGAGCGCGTCTTTCCGGTTAACTCCCCGAATATCGACAAGGTCGAGGTCGAGCGCGAGTCCGAGAATATGAAGGCCCGCCTCTATTACCTGCGAGGCCGCACCGGCAAGGCCGCCGTCGCCGTCAAGGTCAAGGACCGCGCCGCCGAGATCCATGCCCAGCACCTCGCGGAAAAGGCCGCTGCGGCCGCCGCGGCCGCGGTCGCTGCGCCGGCCGCCCCCGCGGCCAGCTGAGTTCCGCCCCTGCGGCTTCCCTCGCGAAAGCGAGCCTCTTCCGAGGCTCGCTTTTTTATGGTCGGTCACCGGCCGAATTTCTGCTTCCCCGCCACCGCTCCGCGCTCTACTGATAACCGTTTTTTTCACCCATCATGACGCTCCAGACGCTCCTCCTTGCCAAAGCAGCCAACCAAGCCCGCGGCCTCGCGATCGACGCCGTGCACGCCTGCTCCTCCGGCCACCTCGGCCTCCCGCTCGGCTGCGCCGAGATCGGCGCCGTACTTTACGGCCACGCGCTGTCGCACAACCCAGCCCGCCCGCGCTGGATCAACCGCGACCGCTTTGTCCTCTCCGGTGGACACGGCTCGATGTTTCTTTACAGCTGGCTGCACTTGAGCGGCTACGATCTGCCGATCGAGCAGGTGGCGAAATTCCGGGCGCTCCATAGCACGACCCCCGGCCACCCCGAGTTTCATGAGACGCCCGGCGTCGAGGCCACCACCGGCCCGCTCGGCCAGGGCATCGGCAACGCCGTCGGCATGGCGCTCGCCGGCCAGATGGCCGCCGCGCGTTTCAACACCCCCGAGCACGAGATCTTCAACTACCACGTGGTCGCGCTCGCGGGCGACGGCTGCATGCAGGAAGGTGTCGCGATGGAGGCGTGCGCGTTCGCCGGCCACCAGAAACTCGGCAACCTCATTTTGATTTACGATTCGAACGACGTCACCCTCGACGCGATGGCGAACAAGACCCAGAGCGAGAGCGCCGCGCAGCGGTACAAGGCCATCGAGTGGGATGTGCAGACGGTCGACGGCCATGATCTCGCCGCGTTCCTGAAGGCGTTCAACCGCGCCAAGAAAACCAAGTCCGGCAAGCCGCAGCTGATCATCGCGAAGACCATCATCGGCAAGGGCATCGCCGAAGTGCAGGGCACCGCGAAGGGCCATGGCGAGGGCGGCGCGAAGTTCTCCGCGGCCGCCCGCGCGTCGCTCGGCCTTCCGGCTGACCAGCATTTCTTCGTGAGCGACGACGTGCGCGCCTACTTCGTGGGCCACAAGGACCGCCTCGTGCGCGCCTGCAACAAATGGCACAAGACCTACAAGGCGTGGGTCGCCGCGAACCCCGAGAAAGCCGCGCTGCTCGACTCGCGCGAGACCGCGCCGAGCGCCGCCGCCCTCCTCGAGAAGATCCCGCTCTTCCCCGCCGACGCGAAGCTCGCGACGCGCGCCGCGGGTCGCGATGTCCTGCAGCCGCTCGCCGCCGCGCTCCCGCTCCTGATTGGCGGCAGCGCCGATCTCTACGGCTCGACCCTCAACTACATCGCCGCCGAAAAAGATTTCGACGCCACGAACCGGTCCGGCCGCAACATCCGCTTCGGTATCCGCGAACACGGTATGGCCGCCATCGCCAACGGCATTGCCTACGACGGCCTCTTCCGCCCGAGCATCGCGACCTTTCTCGTGTTTGCCGATTACTCGCGGCCCGCGATGCGCATCGCCGCGCTCGCGAAACTCCCGGTGGTCTATATCTACACGCACGACTCGGTCGGCGTCGGCGAAGACGGCCCCACGCACCAGCCGGTCGAGACGATTTCCGGCCTGCGCGTGATTCCGAATCTCGACGTGATCCGGCCGGGGGATCCCGAGGAAACCGCCGGCGCCTTCGCCGCCGCCCTCGAGCGCACCGACGGTCCGACGCTGCTCGCGCTCACGCGCCAGAATCTGCCCACGCTGAACGCTATTCCCCCGCACATCCGCCGCGCCGGCGTGCTCAAGGGCGGCTACGTCGCCGTCCAGGAAACCGCCCCGCTCACGCACATCCTCATCGCCACGGGCAGCGAGCTCCAACTCGCCATCGCCGCGGCGGCGACACTCGGCGCCGGCACGCGCGTGGTTTCGCTGCCCTGCACCTCGCGCTTCGACCGCCAGTCGCCCGAGTATCGCGAAGCCATCCTCCCGTCGTCGTGCCGCAAGCGCGTCGCCGTCGAGGCGGGCGTCACGATCCTCTGGCACAAATACGTCGGGCTCGACGGCCAGGTGGTCGGCATCGACCGCTTCGGCCTGAGCGCCCCGGCGCCCACGGTCTTCAAGGAACTCGGCATCACCGCCGAAGCCGTGGTGGCCGCCGCGCAGGCGCTCTGAGCCGGGCGGCAGCCGGCAAACCCTCCGAGGCCCGCCCGACCTGGCGGGCCTTTTTTGCGTCCATTGGGGGCGCCGCGCCCGCGGGGCAGGCGCGCGACCAAGGCCGCTCGGCGCTTGCAATTATCGTTAGCTGCCTAACTGTATGCCGCCTTACTTTATTTTTCCATGCCGCTGCTCCTCCTCAAAGACCTGCCTCGCTACGAGTGTTTACTCGAATCCGCGAAGGAGTTTCCCGACCTCGATCCGTCGGCAGCGGAGGCGTATCTGCATCTTTTGCGGGCGGGCGACGACGCCTTTGGGGTCTCGGAGCGCAATCTCGATGAACACGGCATTTCGCAGGGGCGGTTCTGTGTGTTGATGTTGCTGTGGCGGAGGGTGCACCCGCGCGCGGCCGATTTGCCGGGTGCCGCCGGTGCCGAGGCGGGCCCGCGCACCCCTGCGGAACTGGCGGCGGGGGCCAACGTCACGCGGGCCACGATGACGGGCCTGATCGACACGCTCGAGCGCGATGGTTTTGTGAAGCGCGAGCCCGATCCGGTCGACCGGCGCATGATGTCGGTGCGCCTTACGCCCAAAGCCGATCAATTTCTGCGCGAGTTTCTCCCCGGTCATTTCCGCACCACGGCTAAATTGATCGGTGTGCTCACCGAGGCGGAGCGCAAGACGCTCGTCCGGCTGCTGACCAAGATATCCACTCAGGCCGCCGCCATGGTGAGCCCCTCCACCGCCTCCGCCCTGATCGAGCCGGTGGCTCACGCCGTCTGATATCTCCTTTTCCCTCTGGCTGAACTGAACCTACCGCCCACGTCCCATGATCAAGAAATTCTTCATCCTTATTGCCGGCTTCGTTGTCGTCGTGCTCGCGCTCGGCGCGGTCAAGGTCGCTCAAATCAAAGAAATGTCGTCGGTGTCCCACGCAATGCCGGCCAGCGCCGTCACCTCGTTCGAGGCCAAGGCCGTTTCGTGGCGGCCCGTGATCAGCGCCATCGGCACGCTCGCGCCCGTCGAGGGGGTGACCATCGCGGCCGACGCCGACGGCACGATCGTGAAGATCGCCGCCGAGAGCGGCACGGCCGTGAAGGCTGGCGACCTGATCGTCGAGCTCGACACGAGCGTCGAGGTGGCGCAACTCGCCTCGGCCCAGGCCGGAGCCGCGCTCGCCAAACTCCAGCACGATCGCGCCGCCGAACTCGTCGCCAAGAACACCATCAGCAAATCCGAATTCGACGCCGCCACCGCCCAGCTCAACCAAGCCGGTTCTAATGTCGCCGCGCTGAAAGCCATGATCGAGAAAAAGCGCGTCCGCGCCCCATTTGACGGGCGCGTCGGCATCCGGCTCGTCAATCTCGGTCAGTTCGTGGCCCGTGGCCGCGCCCTCATCCCGATCCAGAAACTCGACCCGATCTACGTGAACTTCAACATCCCGCAGCGCCAGCTCGCCGCGCTCTCCCTCGGCCAGAAAATCGCGCTCAAGGTCGACGCCTTCCCCCAACCGTTTGAGGGGAAAATCTCCGCGATCAACTCGGAGGTCGATGCCTCCACCCGCAGTGTTTCCGTGCAGGCGATTCTGGCGAACCCCGGTGAGCAGCTCCGCGCCGGCATGTTCGTGCAGGTCGAGGTCGAACTGCCTAGCGCTGCGCCCCAGATCGTGCTGCCCGCCACCGCCATCGCCTACGCCCCCTACGGCAATTCCGTCTACGTGATCGAAAAAATGAAGGGCAAGGACGGTCATGAATACCTCGGCGTCCGCCAGCAGATTGTGAAGCTCGGCGCGACCCGCGGCGACCTCGTGGCCATCGAGTCGGGGGTCAAGCCCGGTGAACAGATCGTTTCCGCCGGCGTGTTCAAGCTCCGCAACGGCGCCGCCGTGCAGGTGAACAACACCGTGCAGCCCTCGGCGAACGCCGCGCCCAAGCCGGCCAACACCTGAGCTGATCCTCCCCGAGCCACCGCCATGCTCTCCAAAAGCTTCACCGATCTGTTTATCCGCAAGCCCGTCATCGCGCTGGTGGTCAACATCGTCATCTTGGTCGTGGGCGTCGTCGCCTACACCAAGCTCAACACCCGCCAGTACCCCCGCAGCGATAGTGCCGTCGTCAACGTCACGACGATTTACTACGGGGCGAGCGCCGACACGGTGCGCGGCTACATCACGACCCAGCTCGAGCGCGTGATCTCCAGCGCCGATGGCATCGACTACATTGAGTCCTCCAGCAGTGCGAGTGTCAGCACGATCAAGGTGTTTCTGCGGCTCAATTACGACACGAACGCCGCGCTGGCGCAGATCAGTTCGAAGATCGACCAGGTGCGCAACGAGCTTCCGCCCTCGGCCGAGACGCCCACGATCAACGTGGAGACGGCCGACAGCCAGTTTGCCTCGTCGTATATCAGTTTCTACTCGGACTCGCTCGATCAGAACCAGATCACCGACTACCTGAACCGCATGGTACAGCCGCGGCTCTCCTCGGTGAAGGGCGTGCAGCGCGCCGACGTGCTCGGCGGCCGGGTGTTTGCCATGCGCGTCTGGCTCAAGCCCGAAGAACTCGCCGCCCGCAATCTCAGCCCCTCCGACGTGCGCGCCGCGCTCCAGGCAAACAACGCGCTCGCCGCCGTCGGCTCGACCAAGGGCTCCATGCTCAGCGTCAGTCTCGTCGCGAACACGGATCTCAAAAACGTGGATGAGTTCAAGAAGCTCGTCGTGGCCCAGCGCAACGGCACGATCATCCGCCTCTCCGACGTGGCGGACGTCGTGCTGGGGGCCGAGGACTACAACAGCGAGGTCAAGTTCGGCGGCCAGACCGCGACCTTCATGGGCATTTGGGTGCTCCCCACCGAGAGCACGATCGAGGTGATCAAACGCGTGCGCGAGACGATGCCGGAAATCGAACGCGCGCTGCCCGCCGGCCTGAAGGTAAAGATTGCCTACGACGGCACCAAATACATCGACGACGCGCTGAAGGAGATTTTGCGCACGCTGACGGAGACGCTGCTCATCGTCATGCTCGTAATCTTCCTCTTCATGGGTTCGATGCGCTCGGTCCTGATCCCGATCATTGCGATGCCGCTCTCCCTCGTTGGCGCGCTCGCGCTCATGCTGGCGTTCGGGTTCACCATCAATCTGCTCACGCTCCTCGCGATCGTGCTCGCGGTCGGTATCGTGGTCGACGACGCGATCGTCGTCGTGGAGAACATCGAGCGCCATATCCGCGACGGCCAGACGCCGGTTGAGGCGGCGATCCGCGGCGCCCGCGAACTCGTCGGCCCCGTGATTTCGATGACGATCACGCTCGCGGCCGTCTACGCCCCGATTGCCTTCCAGGGCGGTTTGACCGGCGCGCTCTTCCGTGAGTTTGCGATGACGCTCGCCGGCGCCGTCGCCGTTTCGGGTTTTGTCGCGCTGACGCTCTCGCCCATGATGAGCGCCTATCTGCTGAAGGACCACGATCACGAAGAGGCGGGGCTCAGCGGTACGATCAACCGGCTCTTCGACCGCATCCGCAACCGTTACGAGCGGATGATCGGCGCCAGCCTCGGCTGGGTCCCCGTCACCATCACCGGCGCCGTGCTGCTCACCTTCCTGCTCGTGCCGTTTTTCATGTTCGCCCAGAGCGAACTCGCGCCCAAGGAAGATCAGGGGGTGGTGTTCAGCATTCTCCAGACGTCACCGACGTCGACCATCGACCAAAACGTGCTCTTCGCCGATCAGGTCCAGAAAATGTTCACGAGCATTCCTGAGTATGAAAACTCGTTTCAGATCACGAGTGCGAACTTCGGTTTTTCCGGCGCCATCCTGAAGCCGTGGTCGGAGCGCAAACGTTCCTCGATCAAGATCCAAGAGAGCCTGCAGGGGCCTGCCGCGCAGGTAGCCGGGCTCAACGTGATCGTCACGACGCCCGAACCGTTGCCCTCCGGCGGCCAGTTTCCCATCGAGCTGGTGATCCGGTCCACCGCCGGCCACAGCGAGATGATGGACTACGCCCAGCAACTCGTGCTCTACGCCAACACCGAGGCCAACGAGCCGAACGCGAAGCCGACCTTCTTCTTTGCCGATGCCGACCTCAAGTTCGACCTCCCCCAGGTCGAGATCGAGATCGACAAGGACAAGGTCGCCTCGATGGGCCTGAACCTCAGCGAGGTCGCCCGTGACCTCGGGTCGATGCTTGGCGGCGGCTACGTTAACCGCTTCGTCAACGACGGGCGCAGCTACCGCGTGATCCCGCAGGTCGAGCGCGGCCAGCGTCTCAACGCCGAGCAACTGCTCGACTACAACGTTCGCGGCCCGGCTGGCCAGCTCATCCCTCTCTCCACCATTGCCACGCTGAAACACACGGTGCAGCCGCGCTCGCTCAACCGCTTTCAGCAGCTCAATTCGGTGAAGATCACCGGCGTCGGCCCGAGCATCGATATCGCGCTGAAGAAACTCGAGGCGAAGGCGGCCGAGATTCTCCCGCCCGGCTACTCGATCGATTACGGCGGTCAGTCGCGCCAGCTGCGCACCGAGGGCGGTGCGCTCTGGAAAGCTGCGGCGCTGGCCGTGCTGCTCATCTTCCTCGTGCTCGCGGCCCAGTTTAACAGCTTCCGCGACCCGTTTATCATTCTGCTCGGCTCCGTGCCCCTCGCCATCGTCGGCGCGCTCGTGCCGATCTTCCTCTGGAAAACGTCACTCAATATTTATTCCCAGATCGGTCTCATCACGCTCGTCGGCCTGATCGCGAAAAACGGTATTTTGATCGTCGAATTCGCCAACACGCTCCAAGAGCAGGGCGTGGCCAAGCGCGACGCGATCCGCCGCGCCGCCGCGACGCGCCTGCGGCCGGTGCTGATGACGTCCGCCGCGACCGTCTTCGGTCACCTCATGCTGATCTTCGTGACCGGGCCCGGCGCCGCCGCCCGGAACAGCATCGGCTGGGTCCTGGTCGTCGGCATGGCGGTCGGCACGGTTTTCACGCTCTACGTCGTGCCTGCGTTCTACATGCTCATCGCCCGGGATCACGCCGCCGTCCGCGCGGCCCAACCCGCCGCGCCGGTCCTTGCTACCGCACCATCGCCCGCCAAATAATCTCCCGCTCATGAAACCCGCCCGCTACCACTTCTCGCCGGTCACTGCTCCCCTGGCCGCGCTCGCCCTCGGCGTCGCGTCGTTGCAGGCAGCCGAGCCAGCGCCGCAGCAACCGGTGCCCGACCAGCTCGACCTGCCCACGTCGATCCGGTTCGCGCTCGATCACAACTTCGCGATCCGGCAGGCGCGCGAGCGCATCAAACAGCAGGACGGCGTCGTCGTTGAAGTCAGCGCCCGCGAGATTCCCACGGTGTCGGCCAACGCCGCCTACCAGCTCAACGACAAAGAACTTGCGCAGAGTTTCCCGGCGAGCGATCGCACGTGGGCGATCAGCCTGACGGCTTCGCAGGTGCTTTACGCTGGCGGCGGGGTCCGGTCTGCGGTGAAGAGTTCCACGCTGGTCCGCGACGCCGCGCTGCTCGATTTGAAGGCCGCGATCAACGACGCGCTGCTTGGCGTGCGCACGGCGTTTTACGGCGTCCTGCTGTCGCGCGAGAAAATCACCGTGCAGGAGAAGAATCTCGACCTCCTCCAGCAGCAGTTGAAGAACGTGACCGACCGCTTCAATGCGGGCACGGTTTCTAGTTTCGAAAAACTCCGCGGCGAAGTCGCCGTCGCCAACGCCAAGGTGCCGCTGATCACGGCGCGCAACGACTACCGCCTGGCCATCGAAACGCTCCGCCAGTCTCTCGGCTTTACAACGAACAAGCAGGAGTCGCTGCGGAAGATTCCCGACTTTATCGGCACTCTGGATTACGCGCCGGTGAGCTTTGAGCTCCAGTCCGCTTTCACCGCCGCCCAAGTCAACCGCCCCGAACTCCAGCGCCTCGCCAAGCTCACCTCGGCCCGTGAAGAATCCGTGACGGCCGCGAAGTCCGGGGCGAAGCCGACGGTCTCCGCCTTCGGGGGCTGGCAGCTCCGCAAGGGCGGCACCAACTCGTTCAGCGACTCCAGCGACGGTTGGTTGGTCGGCGTGCAATCGCAGTGGGCGATTTTCGACGGCCGGGCCACCGCCGGGCGCGTCTCGCAGGCGCGCTCCGTGCTCGAGCAGACGAAGCTCACTCTCACCGAGGCGCAGCTAGCCGCCGAGGTCGAGGTCCGCCGGGCGTTCTCGCTGTGGCAGCAGGCCACCGAGCTCGCCGACGCCTCGAAGCTCGTCACGGGACAGGCTGAAGAGTCCGTCCGCCTCGCCAACGCGCGCTACAACGCCGGCACGGGCACGCAGCTCGACGTGCTTTCCGCGCAGGTCGATCTCACGACCGCGCGTACCAACCAGCTCCAGGCCTATTACGCCTATAACGTCGCCGTCGCCAGCCTACGCAAGGCGATGGGCCAGGCGGATGAATTTGTGAGCAACTGAGCGGACTCCTCCCGGCCGCGACGGCCGGTGACCGCGCGATGCAACTTCGCGGCCGGCCCGGGGTCCTTGTCTCCCGTCCATGAAGAAACCCGTCCGGCTTCTCCTTCTCACCGCGGGTTTCGGCGTGGTCGCGTCGCTGGTGGTGGTGGGACTCGCGTTCAATGCGGGAGTGCAGACGTGGGTCGCCCGGCGCGCCTTCGCCGGCCAGCCGAACCTGCAGGTCAAGGTCGGTCGCGTTGTAGCCGGTTTTCAGACCGTCGCGCTGCACGATCTCCAGCTGGAGCAAAATGGCGCGGTGATGACGCTGCCGTCTTTCGCCGCCGAGCTTTCCGTCATCGACGCTGGGCTGAAAAGGAAAACCAACCTGCGCCGCCTAGTGGCCACGGGCTGGCGGCTTGATCTGACCGGTTATCGCTTTCCCGGGGCGGGGCCGGCCGGGTCGGTCGCGCTGACGCCGGCCGCGGTGCCCGCCGCCGCGGTGCAGGTTTTCCAGGGCGTGTTTGCCCAAGCGGCGCTGCCCTTCGATCTCACGCTCGACGGCGTCGAACTGGAAGGAGACGTCATCTTGCCGGCATCTCCCGGCCTCGACTCCGGCCGCGCGCAGGTCGTGCTCAAGGGCGGCGGCCTCGGCGCCGGGCGCGAGGGCGCATTCACTTTCACCGTGAACGTCGCGCTGACCGGGGCCGATGTGGCGGTGCGTTCGCTGTCCGTTTCGGGTCGCCTGTTCGCGACGATGGATACGCCGCGGACGTTCTCTCGGCTGGTCACGCAGGCCGAGGCGGCGGCGACCGGCCCGCAGTTTCCCAACGGGGTGAAACTCGCTACCGACCTCGCGGCGACGCGGGCGCCCGCCGGGGAAGGTTATGCGATCTCGCTGTCGGACGGCACGCGATCGCTCGCGGGCCTCAAGGCCGACTGGGTGGCCGCGACGCGGCACCTCACGGGCACGTGGAAACTGGATGTGCGCGACGGCGATCTCACGCCGTTTGCGTTGGGGCGGGCACTGCCGGTCTTCGCCCTCGCCGGCGAGGGGCAACTCGACATGGAAACGGTGACGGGAGAAGTCCGCGCCACGGGCAAGCTCAATACCGCCGCCGACCGACTCGGCGTGGTCCAACCGGAATTCGCCGCGATGGGCGCGGTGCGGCTCACGGCGGAATTCGATCTGGCCCGGCGCGGCGATACGCTGCGGTTTGAGCGCCTCGTCGCGGCCTTGGCCGGAGCCCGACCCGTCGCGGAGGTGCGGGCGCTGCAGCCTTTCGTGTTCAACGCGAGATCCGGCGAACTCAAGGTGGCGGACCCGGCGCGCGACCTTCTCGGACTCACGGTGCAGGGGCTGCCGGTCGGGTGGGTGCAGCCCTTCGTCAAAAACTTCACGTTTACCGGTGGCGATGTGCGGGGCGATTTTGTCGCGATCGCTCGCAACGGCGGTTTTTCCATCCGCCCCAAGGCGCCCCTGCGGGTGGCGGACGTCGCCGTGGCCCAGGCAGGCCAGCCGCTGCTGCGCGCCGTGGATTTTTCACTCACGGCCTCGGCCGATTACACGCCCCAGGGTTGGCAGGCCGAACTCGCCCCGCTCGTGGCGAACAACGGGACCGTCACCGTCCTCACGCTCGAGGCGAAAGCCGGCCGGCTCCGCGGGGCCAACCAACCGATCAAGGTGGCCGGAAAATTTGTCGCCCACCTGCCGGCCTTGCTGACCCAGCCCGTTGCGACCGTCCCCGTGCCGCTCTTGGCGGGCGAGGCCACGGGCGATTTCGTCGCGAGTTTCGGCCTGACGCAGGAAATGCAGGCGACGCTCGCGGTGACGAAGCTCGCCGTGCCCCCGGAGATCACGCAAGAAACGTTGCCGAGTGTGAGCGCGGAGGTGCGCGCAGATATCGCCGCCGACGGCGTGATTGCGCTCCGTCTTCCGCTGCGCCTCGAGCGGGACGGACGGACGTCCGATCTCACGCTGGCGGGCACGCTCACGCCGGTGAAGACGGGGCTGGCCGTGGAGGCCCGTGTCGCGGGTGCCCTGCTGGTGCTCGACGACGCGCAGGCGCTCGCCGGCCTGGTTGCGACACCGCCCGGCGGGCCGCCGGCGGCGACGTCAAAACCGGCGGGCCCCGAGGCGGCGCCGCCGTGGTCCGGCCTCAGTGGCGAGCTCAAGATCGCCCTGCAACAGGTCGTGTATACCGGTTCGTTCCACGCGACCGACGTCACCGGTTCCATCCGGCTCGACGCGGGCGGGGCCAAACTCGTGGATTTTCGCGGCGGGTTGGGTGACGGGGCCGACGCGACGGTGAACGGCGGAGTGACGTTCGATGCAAAATCCGTCACTCCTTATGCTCTGGTGGCCGAGCTGGGCGTCAACGAATTCGACCCCGCGCCGCTGTTGCGGGCGCTCAATCCCGGCCAGCCTGCGACGGTCGAGGGGAAATTTTCGGTGGCGAGCCGGGTGAGCGGCCGCGCCGCGACGCTGGCCGATTTCGCGACGGCAGCCCACGGGGAGTTTCAGCTGACCAGCCGGGGCGGAGTGTTTCGCGGTCTGCCCGTCACCTATGCGGCGAAGCTCGAACCGGTGGGCAAGCTTGCCGCCGGCGCCGCGGCGATCGGCAATCTGCTCGGTGCGGTGACGGGGAAAAAGGACTCCGCCGATCTCGCCAACAAAGCGCAGGCAGTGACGGAGGTTTCCAAGATCCTGGCGGCGATACCCTACGACCAGCTGAACGTCGTGTTCAGCCGGGATGTCGCGCGGAACACCGTGCTGAAAGATTTCACGCTGATTTCACCGGAGCTGCGGCTGTCCGGCGCCGGGCAGGCGACGCATCGTCCCGGCGCGGGGCTGTTGGCGGACTCGCTGGCGATAGAGTTCCAGCTGCGCACGCGCGGGCGCGCCGCCGAACTTTTGCACTACCTCGGCGCGCGGGAACTGCAGGCCGACGATCTCGGTTATGCGGCCTGCACGGTGCCGCTCAAAATCTCAGGCACGCTCGCCCGGCCCGACCCGAGCGAGGTGAACCGTTGGCTCGCGACGCTCGCCGTCGAGAAAAGCGGCGTGACGGACAAGGCGTCGGAGTTGTTCAACAAGCTCCTCGGTGGCGGCAAATGACCCCGTGGACTCGGTGCGCCGCTGGCTGATCATCGGACCGGGCGGGCGGCGAGGCGTCTGAAGAGCGCGAGATAGGCGGCGACCTGGCGGGCCGGGTCGAAGGTCGTGCGCGCGTAGGCCCGGGCTTCGGCGGCGCGCACGGCCCGCGCGTTCGCGGGCTCGGCAACGAGACGGGCGAGGGTGGAGCGAAAGGCGGCGCGATCGTGGCGCGCGACCGTCCAGCCCGTGCGTTCGGGCACGAAACACTCGCCGTTGCCCTGCGCGTCGTAGGCCACCGCGGGGAGTCCGTGGGCTTGGGCCTCGATCAGGAAGTTCGACAACGCTTCGCTCCCCGAGGCGTGCACGGCGAGATCGGCGGCGGCGTAGAGCGGAGACGGATCGCGCTGGAAGCCGGGGAAGCGGACGCGCGCGGCGAGGTTGAGCCGACGGACGAGGGCTTCGCAGGCGGGGCGGGCGGGGCCGTCGCCGGCGAGCCAGAGTTGCCAGTCGAGACCGGCGGGCAGGCCGGCGGCGATTGCGACGAGCTCGCGCTGGTTTTTTTCGGGGCGAAACATCGCGACGTTGAGGAGCACGGTCGTCGTGGGCTTGGCGCCGTGCTCGGCGCGGAGGGCCGCGTTGCGCGTGAGCGACGCCTCGGCCGGGAACACGAGCGAGTTGTGAATGACGGAGATTTTTTCGCCCGGGAGCGCGTGCTGCTCAATCAGGGTGATGCGGGCGGCCTGGCTGTTGGCGACGATGTGGGTCGCGAGCCGGAGAGAGCGGCGAAAGAGGAACGGCAGGGGCTTGCCCGTCCGCATCGTCGCAAGGACCACGCTGGCCGGGAGCCGGCGCTGGAGACCGCCGGCATAACAGTTCGCCATCCGGCCCATGCAAAGAATCACCTCGGGCTGGAGCGCGGCGGCGGCGGCCGGGAGTCCGGGCGCGAACCAATCGAGGCCGGTGTCGACGGGTTGCAGGATGATGCGGGCGACGGCCGGCGCGACGGTGGCAGCGAGCGGGCCGGCGGGGCGGAAGGTGAGGAGCGTGGTCGGGTGTCCGGCCGCGGCGAACGCGTTGGCCAAAAGGACGGACTGGCGCTCGGTGCCGCCGCTGCGGAGGAAGTCCTGGACGACGAGGATTTTCATTGCTCGGCGCGCGGGCGGGGCGTGAGTGTCGGCGGGGATGAATGCACCGTTTCTTCAGTTGCTCGTGCGCTGGCTCGTACTCGCCCTCGGCGTGACGCTCGCCACCAAGCTCGTCGACGGCATCACCTGCGACAGCACGCCGACCCTGATCGTGGTGGTGCTGCTGTTGAGTTTCTTCAACGCGATCCTGAAGCCGCTGCTGGTGTTGTTCACGTTGCCGTTCATTGTGCTCACACTGGGGTTGGGGGTCGTGGTGATCAATGCCTTGTTGTTTCTCTTTGTGGGCCGGCTGGTGGACGGCTTTCACGTGGCGGGGTTCTGGCCGGCGGTCTGGGGCGCGTTGGTGGTGAGCG
Organism: Opitutia bacterium; assembly: GCA_947461205.1. GTDB lineage: Bacteria > Verrucomicrobiota > Verrucomicrobiia > Opitutales > Opitutaceae > GAS368. The sequence goes on along the minus strand of CANHJG010000044.1, from coordinate 8,569 downwards.
TGACGAACCTCGTGCTGAGCGGCTTTACGCGGCGCGCCGCGCGCCCGGCCACGCCGCCGCCGGCGGTGAAGAAAAAACCGGATGACGTGATTGATATCTGAGACGGGAAAATCCGTTTGACGGGGTCGTGTGCCGGGGCAGCTTGGCCGGATGGCTGAAACTACGGAATACGATCTCATTGTCATCGGTGGCGGTCCGGCGGGTTACGCGGGCGCGATCCGGGCCGGGCAACTCGGCAAGAAGGTCGCGTGCATCGAGAGCGAGCGCGCGGGGGGCACCTGCCTCAACTGGGGCTGCATTCCGACGAAGGCGCTGCTCAAGAGCGCGGAGCTGTATCAAAAGATCAAGAAAGCCGAAGCGTTTGGCATCACGGTGAAGGATGTGACGTTCGATTTTGCCAAGGTGATGGAGCGGTCGCGCGGCGTCTCGCAGCAGATGGCCAAGGGCATCGAGTTTCTGTTCAAGAAAAACAAGGTGGATTACTTTGTCGGCCGCGGCCAGGTCCCGGCGGCGGGGATGGTCGAAATCACCGAGGGCGAGCACAAGGGAAAGTTTTTCAAGACGAAGGCGATTCTCCTCGCGACCGGGTGCAAGATGCGCCGCATCCCGGACCTTGAGGTCGACGGGGCGCGTGTGATGACCTCGCGCGAGGCGCTGGCGAACAAGACGCTGCCGAAATCCATCGTGATCGTCGGCGCGGGGGCGATCGGCGTGGAGTTCGCCTATTTCTTCAACGCGTTTGGCGCGAAGGTGACGCTGGTCGAGATGTTGCCGCAGATTCTGCCGGTGGAGGACGAGGAGGTGGCGAAGACGCTGCACCGCTCGTTCGAAAAACAGGGTATCGCGATTCACACCGGCACCAAGTGCGAGAATTTCCGCGTGGGCAAAAACGCGGTGAAGCTAAACCTCGTGAAGGAGGGCAAGTCCGAGGAGATCGAGGCCGAGACGGTGCTGTCGGCCATCGGCGTCGTGGCGAACATCGAGGGCGTGCTCGGCAAGACCCTGAACGTTGAACTCGACCGCAATTACGTGAAGGTCGGCGACGATTACCAATCGAGCGTGAAGGGCATTTACGCCGCGGGCGACATCATCGGTCCGCCGTGGCTCGCGCACGTGGCGACCTACGAAGCGGTCCAGGCGGTTAACGGCATGTTCGGCCATGGGCCGGCGAAGCGCGTGAAGAATTTCCCGGGCTGCACGTATTGCCAGCCGCAGGTTTCCAGCACCGGACTCACCGAGAAGGCCGCGAAGGAAAAAAAACTCGATTACCGGGTGGGCAAGTTTCCGTTCACTGCCTCCGGCAAGGCCGTGGCGTCCGCCGAGAGCGAGGGTTTCGTCAAGGTCATCAGCGACGCGAAGACGGGCGAGATTCTCGGCGCGCACATCATCGGTGCGGAAGCGACGGAGCTGATCGCCGAGTATGGCCTCGCGGTAGAGCTCGAAGCGACGATCGAGGAAATCCACCAGACGATCCACGCGCACCCGACGTTGAGCGAGGCGGTCATGGAGGCCGCCGCGGCGACGACCGGCGAGGCGATCCACATCTGACCACGGGGTCGGGCGGGGGCGCCCGACCTACTTTTTCTTTTTGAACGGCGTGGAGGTGCGGGAGGTGGGCAGCACCCCGTCGGCCGCCATTTCTTTGAGCAGGCTCGAGAGGTAGGGGATGAGCTGCTTCTTGCGGCTGACGATGCCGGGGAGGTCGAAAATTTCGTCCTGCTCGACGTGGGCATAGCTGATGCGCTGGATCAGGGAGGCGTCGCCTTTGACGAGGAGGAGGGAATTCTGCGTATTGATGTCGGTGATGAGCAGCGCGGCGAAGGCGAGGTGTTCTTCGTCGCGGAGTTCGCCGAGGGCGAGCGCGATGGGTTGGGCCTGGCTCCAGAAGTTGCCGAAGCCGAGTTCCTCGACCTGCGAGACGGCGAAGCGGAGGCCTTCCTCCTCGTAAATCTTGTAGTCGGAGCGGACGATTTTCGCGGGCGGGTTGGCCAGAATGACCGAACCGGAGTTGAAGATCTCGTCGGCGAGTTGCTTCGAGTTGACGCCGGCGATTTCGGCGAGCCAGGCGAGAATGATGGCGTCCTTGGACGTCGTGGTCGGGCCGTTGAGGTGGAGGGTGTCGGAGATGAGTCCGGACATCATGATGCCGGCGATGTCGGGCGAGGGCTGGAGGCCCTCCCGGCGGAAGAGATCGGCCACGATCGTGCAGGTGGAACCCACGGGCTCGTTAATGAAGAGAATCGGCTGGGAGGTGTTGAGCGCGCCGAGGCGGTGGTGATCGATGATCTCGGCGATGGGCACCTCGTCGGCGCCGGGCACGGCCTGCGTGATCTCGTTGTGATCCACGAGGACGAGGCGGGTGGAAACGGGCTTCAGGATGTCGGTCTTGGTGATGATGCCGAGCAGCGAGCCGTCGTCGCCGACAACGGGGAGGGCGTGGGTGAGGCCGGCGAAGAATTTCTTGCGGACGTCGGCGATGCGGACGTCGGGACCGACGGTCGGGACGTTGCGCTCGATGACGCGTTCGATGCTGGAGGCCGTGCGGACGACCCATGACGTCGTGGCGGAATCGTAGGGGCTGACGATGACGCTGACGCCGCGGGCCTTGGCGAACTCGACGGTTTCGTCGTCGGGTTCGAGGTTGCTGGAGATGACGAGGGCGCGGATGCCGAGTTCGATGGAGCGGCGCTGGATGTCGTGGCGGTCGCCGACGATGACGATGGCCTGGTTGGCGGGGATATTTTCGCGGATGGAGACGCTCCAGAAGGACGAGATGTCCATCGTGCCGAGGCGGACGTAGAGCTGCTCGATCTTTTTCTCGCCGACGAGGTGGAGGGCGCGGCCGTGGAGGGCGCGGGTGATGTTGGCGAGCGAGGTATTCACCTGACGCATGGCGCGCGGCTCGCTGACCCGCGGGATGAAGACGCCGCCGAGCGCGGCGAGCGAGACGACGCCGACGACGCCGGGGAGGCCTTTGCGCGACGCGGTGACGGGGAGGACGCGGACGTGGTGGCGGTCGAGGAGTTCGAGGGCCTCGGCGCAGGTGGCGTGTTCGGAAACGGAGACGACGTCGGACGCCATGAGATCGCGCACGCGGGGCGAAACGTCGCTGAGGTAGTAGGGCAGCGGGGTGCGGAAGCGGGCGAGAATGGTGTCGATGCGGGCGTTGGAGTTGCCGCACCGGGCCGCGATGTAGCCGCGCTCGCCGCGGGCCTGCTTGAAGGCGGCATAGGCGATGGCCGAGCAGATGGCGTCAGCGTCGGGGTTCTTGTGGCCCACGACATAGGTGGTTGGGGCAGCGGGCGCGGATGGGAGGGCGGGCGTCATGGAACGGTAGGGGAGACTGAGGGCCCGGGCGAGCCGGGGGAAGCGGGAAATAAAAAGCCCGGCCGCATCGGCGGCCGGGCCAGAGAGGAAGCGGGCGGGGCGGCGGGGCGATCAGGGCCCGCGGGTGGCGAGGGTGCCGTTGGCGGTGCCGATCATGCCACCGGCGCCGGTGGAGGGCGGGATGCCGTAGACGCGCGCGCTGCTGTTGGTGGCCGCGGCGTTGAAGGGAATGCCCTGCCGGATATCGGTGGGCTTCGTCCCGCTCGTGCTCGCCGCGTTATTGGTCGTGAAAACCTGTGTGGTGTTCGGGTAGAACGTGACGTTGCCGCCGAGGAACGCGATGTAACCGCCGCTATCCTTGTAGACGCCGCTGGTGGCGCTCCACGTGCCGTTGGTCTGGAGGCCGCGGGTGTAGGCGAGGGGGCTGGTGGCCGCGTCGCTCATTTTTACCCCGCCGACGAACTCCCATGAGGGGGAACGGCTGGTGGTGAAAGTGGTATGGAGGGAATTGCGGGCGGCGCTCGGGTTGATGATAAACGTCGGGTAGGTGCCGCTGAACACCGGGTCGTTCTTGGCGAAGTAGAAGGAGGGATCGGTGAGAATATTGTTCTTGGCGAGAATCCCGGGCCACTTCCACGCCAGCGAGGGCGCGGTGAGGACGGCGTTGCTGATCTGCTGCGGGTCCGGCAACTTGTCCTGATTGTCGCCGGCGTAGATCTGGGCCGCTTTCACGATCTCGCGGAGGTTGTTGCCGTCGACGGCACGCTGGGCTTTTTCACGGACGGCGCCGACCGTTGGAATGATGATCGCGGCCAGGATGCCGATGATCGCGATGACGGTGAGCAACTCGATCAGCGTGAAGGCTGACGTGGACGAACGGGGTGATTTGCGCATGAGAAGTGGAGAGGGGAGATGGAAAGACGCGAAAACAGGCCGACAGTTTCGGCGAAAAATCGCGAGCACAAGCAGATTTTCCCCGCGCGGGGCTCGACAAAACTTTTTCCGCGCCCCTAGGCTCGGCCACGATGAAGATCTATCTCGATGGCAAGTTCGTCGACGACGCCGAAGCCAAGGTGTCCGTGTTTGACCATGGCCTGCTTTACGGCGACGGCGTGTTCGAAGGCATCCGCCTGTATGGCGGGAATATTTTCCGGCTCGATGAGCACCTTGAGCGGCTGGAGTATTCGGCCAAGGCCATCCTCCTGACTCTGCCCCTGTCGCGGAAGGAACTGGCGTGGGCGACGGCCGAGACGTGCCGCCAAAACGGCCTGACCGACGCCTACATCCGCCTCGTCGTCACCCGTGGCGTCGGCGACCTCGGCCTCGCGCCTTGGTCCTGCCCGAAGCCGACGGTCTTCATCATCGCGAGCAAGATTTCGCTCTATCCGAAGGAGTATTACGAGAACGGCCTTGCCATCGTCACGGTGCCCACGCGCCGCATCAATCCCGCGGCGTTGCCGCCGGCGATCAAGTCGCTGAACTACATGAACAACATCCTCGGCAAGATCGAGGCGAAGCAGTTTGGGGCGCTCGAGGCGATCATGCTGAACGACCAGGGCTACGTCGCCGAGTGCACGGCGGACAACGTGTTCACGATTCACAAAGGGGTGATCTACACCCCGTCGGCGTCGCAGGGCGCCCTCAAGGGCATCACCCGCGGCACGATCTTCGATATCGCGCAGGAAATCGGCGTGCCGATTCAGGAGGTCAACATGACCCGCTACGACATTTGGTGTGCGGACGAGTGTTTCCTGACGGGCACGGGCGCCGAGGTCATTCCGGTGGCGAAGCTCGACGGGCGCGAGATTGGTACGGGCAAGCCGGGACCGATCACGCACCGGGTGCTGGCGTCGTTCCGCCGCCGCGTGCTGGTCGAGGGCGAACGCATCTGATTGGCGCGATCGGAACCGCGGCTGGTGGGTGGGGCACGGCGGCGGGCCGACCGCTGCGCCCACGTTTTCCGGCCGGGTCACGATTGCACCGTTGGCCCAGTGCGCCGCGACGGCACGGCGCGCTGCGGCGATTGGCGCGCGCGCACTTGCCAGCGAGCACGTCCGTGGCATGGTGCCTGCAGAACCCACTAATCTCTTTCATGGCCAACCCGCTCAAATGCGACCTCTGCGCGAAACCCGCCACCGTCCACCTCACCCAAATCGTGAACAACAAGGTTCACAAAGTGGATCTGTGTGAGAGCTGTGCGCAGGCCAAGGGCGTGACCGACCCCAGCGGCTTCTCGCTCGCCGATCTGCTCCTCAAAGCCTCGTTGAACCCCGAGCCGTCGCTGGCGGGCGTGCGCTGCGAGCAGTGCGGGTTCACGCAGAACGATTTCAAGAAACACGGCCGGTTCGGCTGCCCCGCGTGCTATGAGGCGTTCAAGACCCTCGTCGAGCCGATGCTCGACAACATGCACAAGGGCACGACCCACACCGGGAAGATCCCGCAGTGCGCCCTCGCGCGCAAATCCCTCTACGACCGCCTCACCAAACTCGAACTCGACCTCACCGAGGCGATCAAATCCGAGCGTTACGAAGACGCCGCCCGTGCCCGCGATGAAATCAGCCAAGTCAAACAATCCGTCCCGTCCAACCCGAAGCCCGCGCGCTAAGCCCATGACCATCGCTTCGCTCATCGACACCCCTTCGGAGCTGACCGACGCCGCGAGCAACAAGACCGCGATCGTGCTGATGACGCGCATCCGCCTCGCGCGGAATATCGCCGGCCGGTCTTTTCCCGGCTGGGCGAAGCCCGCGCAGCGCGAAGAGATCCTCGCCGTCTGCCGCGACGCCGTGGCCGCGACCTCCCCGATGAAGCGTTCGCTCAACATCACCGTGGGTGAACTCAGCGAGTTGGAAAAACAGATTCTCGTCGAGCGCCACCTGATCAGCCGTGAACTCAGCGGGGCCAAGAGCGGCGCCGGCGTGATCATCAGCAAGGACCAGGCGTTTTCCGTGATGGTGAACGAGGAGGACCACCTCCGCATCCAGGTGCTGCGCTCCGGCTTTCAGCTGAAGAAAGCGTGGAATGCCATCAACGAGCTCGATAGCGCGCTCGAGGAACACCTCGACTACGCGTTCACCCCCACGCTCGGCTACCTCACCGCTTGCCCGACGAATCTCGGCACCGCCATGCGCGCCTCCGCGATGATGCACCTGCCGGCGCTTGTGATCTCGAATCAGATGGAGAAAGTGGTCCGCGCGGTCAACCAGCTCGGCATGGTGGTCCGCGGGCTGTTTGGCGAGGGCTCCGATGCCAGCGGCAGCATCTTCCAGATCTCCAATCAGACGACGCTCGGCGAGTCCGAGGCGGAAATCATCAAGCGGCTGCACAGCGTGCTGCAGTCGATCATCGAGCACGAACTCAACGCGCGCGAAAAACTGCTCGAAGCCGACGCGGCCAAACTGTTCGACAAGATCGGTCGGGCGTTCGGCATCCTCCAGAATTCCCACGTCCTCAGCTCGGGCGAGGCGATGAATCTGCTGTCGCTCATCCGGCTCGGCATCGATCTGTCGGTGTTTCCCGACGCGAGCCGCTGCGTGATCGACCGGCTCTTGATCGAGGCGCAGCCCGGCCATCTCCAGCACGCGCAGAAGGGCGAATTCGAGCCCGGTCAGCGCGACCTCCTGCGGGCTACCCGCCTGCGTTCGGAGTTTGCCAATTTCGTCCGCCCCGATTTTACTTTCAGCACTCACGGCAAAAACTAAGTCGCCCTCAGACCCTTCATTATGTCCCAGGAACCGATGAACAATTTCACGCCGCGCGCGCAGCAGGTGCTCGCGCTCGCCCGCAAGGAAGCCGACCGCTTCCACCACAACTACGTCGGCACCGAGCACATTCTCCTCGGGCTGATTAAGCTGGGGCAGGGGGTCGCCGTGAGCGTCCTCCAAAAGATGGGGCTCGACCTCGAGACCGTCCGCAACGCCGTCGAGAAGCAGGTCGGCACGGGGCAGGAGACGAAGACGCAGAGCAGCATTCCTTACACGCCGCGCGTGAAGAAAGTCCTCGCGCTCGCCGGCAAGGAAGCGAAGACGCTCAACCATTCCTACGTCGGCACCGAGCACATTCTGCTCGGCCTCCTGCGGGAGGGCGAGGGCGTCGCCGCCCGCGTGCTCAAGTCGCTCGACATCGACATCGAGCGGACGCGCAACGAAATTCTCCGCGAACTCGACCCGCAGTTCTCCGGCGGCCAGACCCCCGGCGAGACGCCCGGTGAAGAGGCCTCCGCGGGTGGTTCGTCGCGTTCCGGGGCCCAGCCCGAGGACAAGAAGGACGTGAAGACGCCCGCGTTGAAGGCCTTCGGCCGCGACCTCACCGAGCTTGCGCGCAAGGGCGAGATGGATCCCGTCATCGGTCGCCAAAACGAGATCCGCCGCGTCATCCAGATTCTCTGCCGCCGCACGAAGAACAATCCCGTGCTGATCGGCGAAGCGGGGGTCGGCAAGACGGCCATCGTCGAGGGCCTCGCCCAGGAAATCGCCGCCGGCCTCGTGCCGGAGATTTTGGCGGACAAGAAAGTCATTACGCTCGATCTCGCCCTCATGGTGGCCGGCACCAAATACCGCGGCCAGTTCGAGGAACGCATCAAGGCCGTGATGGACGAGATCAAGCGGGCGAAAAACGTCATCATCTTCATCGACGAGATGCACACGATCGTCGGCGCCGGGGCCGCCGAGGGAGCGATGGACGCGTCCAACATCTTCAAGCCCGCACTGTCGCGCGGAGAGTTGCAGTGTGTCGGCGCGACGACGCTGAACGAATACCGCAAGTATATCGAAAAAGACTCCGCGCTCGACCGCCGCTTCCAGTCCGTGAAGGTCGAGGCCCCCTCGGTCGACGACACCGTGCTCATCCTCAAGGGCATCCGTTCGAAATATGAGGACCACCACAAGGCGACGTTTACTGACAAGTCGCTCGAGGCTGCGGCGAAGCTTTCGGACCGCTACATCACGGGGCGTTTCCTGCCGGACAAGGCCATCGATGTGATGGACGAGGCCGGCTCGCGGGCGCGCATCGGTGCGCTCGTCCGTCCGCCGAATGTCGAGTCTCTGACGAAGGAGATCGAAGGCGTCTGCGCGCAAAAGGAAAAGTCCATCGCCGAGCAGCATTTCGAAGAAGCCGCCAAATTCCGCGATCAGGAGAAACAGCTCCGCGCCAAGCAGGAGCAGGTCACCGAGGAGTGGAAGAAGTCCCGCGACGAAAAGCGCGTGGCCATCGACGAAGACCTCATGATGCAGGTCGTCGCCGA
>CANHJG010000043.1 GCA_947461205.1 Opitutia bacterium | reverse complement strand
TCCCTTTCACTCTCCCTTTCCCTTTCACTTTCAAGGCCCTTCTCCCCATACGGCCGCCCGCCCGCCTCACGCGGATCGTCGCGCATAAAAAACCAGATCACCGGCATCACCGCCACCGTCGCCAACGCCACGATCAACGGCGCCGCCCGCCAGCCCTGGGCCGTCACCGCCGCGGCCATCCACGGGAGAAAGACCAATTGCCCCGTCGCCGTGCTCGCCGTCAGCAGGCCCATCACGAGCCCGCGCCGCTCCGTGAACCACCGGTTCGCCACCGCGGCCCCGAGCACCGTCGCCGCCAACCCCGATCCCGCCCCCACGACGAAACCCCACAGTACCACAAATTGCCAATACGCCGTCGCCGCCATCGAGAGCGCGTAACCCCCGCTGAGCAGCGCCATCCCCGCCAGCATGCAGCGCCGTAATCCAAAGCGCTGATACAGCGCCGCCGCAAACGGCCCGATCAGGCCGTAGAGAAAAATATTGAGGGAGATGATCGCGGAGACCTTCGCCCGGCTCCACTGGAACTCGTTGCCCAACGGCAACAGCGTCACGCCCGGCGTCGCCCGCGCGCCCGCCGCCGCCAGCAGCGTCACAAACGTCACGCCCGCCACGACCCACGCGTAGTGCATTTTCCTGCCGTCCCGGGCGGTGCTTTCGTGGCTCATGGTGACCGCCCACGCTGCACAGCCGACCCGCGCCGGCAAGCGACCAGCTCTTCTGCGCCCCCGGGTTCCCCATCCCTGCCGCGAGCCCCAGGCGCGGCGGACTGCTCCGCCGCCAAAAATCTCGCGTCCGGTCACGGCCCTTTTCATCCCGGGGCCGCGGGGTGTTCCGTTTTCCTGCGCCCTCGGCGCACGGAGCCGCGCTCGCGCCCCGACCTGCCCCGGGCATGCCGACCCGCCTCGCACCACGGACATCCGCGTCGGGTGCGGCTCGGAGGATGGCTTGCTGCCGGACAACCGGAAACTCCCCGAACGGCTCCCGGAGCTTGCCCTCCTGCACGACGACGAAGTCGTGCCCGGCGGCGCGCACGGGTCGCCGATCTGTTCCCAGCGACTCGGAACGGAGTGGGAGGGCTTCCACCGCAAGCGTCTCGCCGCATCGCCCGAACTCGCGAAGTGACCGCGCGGCGGCCCGCAGGGGCGCCCGTCCTGCCGCAACGGTCGTGCGCCAGCCCGGCGAAGGGCACCGCGACGACCCGCGGCCTGCATTCCGGAGACGAGAAGACGGGGCCCCGGCGAAATGCACCCTGCTCCCGGCGGCCTGACGGCTCCTTGCTCCACACCGGTGGCGTTCGACCCGGGCCTCCCCCGTGAGCGCTTCTCTTCCATCAGACCGACCCGGTTGCCGTCCGGATCGCGCTCAAAGCCGATCCCCGGCTCGTGGTCCGGCATTTTCGCCGTCAGCTGCGGCGCGCGCTCGGGGCGGCCCCGCGCGCGACCATCGCCGCGTCCATCCCCACCACGGCCTTGACTTTGAAATACAAGATCGAGTTTTTCCCGACTTCACCGCTCCCCTGAAGCGCACCGCGCCGACCGCGAGGAACGCGAGGGTCGGTCCGGCTGGAAACAGAAATTTCAGGCCGAGCACGCCGCGATCGAACACCGTGGCCTGAGCCACATCGCTCCGGTGATCGCTATCTGGCCGATGTCCGACACAGCGTGGGGCAGGGGAGCGGAGAGCGGGCTCATGGGCTATTCGCTGGGTCTGGGAAACGGATCGATTCTCACTCTGGAAATAAGCCCGCGGGTTTCCAGACCGGTTCACCTTGTGGCGGCCCTCCCCGTTCCCTCACGGTTGCTGTTTCCCATGGACGCTTCCCTGATTCTCTTTCCGTTTGCCGACTACTGGTGGTTCTACGCCGGCTTTACACTCTTCGTGCTGGGGATGCTCGCCCTCGACCTGGGGGTCTTCCATCGCGCGGCCCACGAGGTCAAATTCAAGGAAGCGCTCGGCTGGAGTATCGCGTGGATCGCCCTCGCTCTGCTCTTTTGCTTCGGCTTCTGGCACTACGCCCAGTGGAAACTCCCGACCGATCCCCGCCTCCTCGCCGCCGGGGTGACCGCCCTCCAGGCCACCACGCTCGCCAACCAGACGGCGCTCGAATTTCTGACCGGCTACGTCGTCGAGAAATCCCTCTCGGTCGACAACGTCTTCGTCTTCGTCGTCGTGTTTTCCTACTTCGCCGTGCCCGCGAAGTATCAGCACCGCGTGCTCTTCTTCGGGATCCTCGGCGCGCTGGTCTTCCGCATCATCTTCATCGCGCTCGGGGCCGCGCTCATGCAGCTCCACTGGGTTATCTGGATTTTCGGAATTTTCCTGATCCTCACCGGCGTGAAGATTCTCTTCGCCCCGGAAAAACCCATCGACCCCGAGAAAAATCTGATCATCCGCCTGCTCCGCAAAATCATTCCGGTCACCCCCACGCTCGAGGGCCAGAATTTCTTTGTGCGCCACGCCGGCGTGCTCCACGCCACCCCGCTCTTCGTCTGCCTCGTGTTCCTCGAGGTCACCGACATCGTCTTCGCCGTCGACTCTGTGCCTGCAATCTTCGCCCTCACGAAGGAGCCGTTGATCGTTTTCACCTCGAACGTCTTCGCGATCCTCGGGCTGCGGGCCCTGTTCTTCCTGCTCGCCGGCGTGATGCACAAGTTCCGCTTCCTGAAATACGGTCTCGGCCTGATCCTCGTCTTCGTCGGGCTCAAAATGGTCTGGCTCAACGAAGCCTTCGGCGGAAAATTCCCGGTCACCTGGTCGCTCGGCATCATCGGCACACTCCTGACCGCCGCCGTCGCTGTCTCGCTCGCCCTGCCTCCGCGCGCCACCGCCGTCATCATCCCGCGATCCACTGGGTGAGTTTCGCAAACAGCTCGATCACGACCCCGGCAAACGTCGCGAAATAGACCAAGGTTGCGCCGAAGATCCCATACGCCGCCGCGACCGCCACCCCGTCGCGTTCCATCATCCCCAACGTTCCGACCACCACGACCAGCGCCGGAAACATGTTGGTAAACGGAATCCCCCCGAGCGGTAGCAACAGCACCGCCGCGCCGGCGCACACCAGCAGCCCGTGGACCCGCATGATCGCCGTCGAACCGGTCACCCACGGCCAGCGCGGATGCAGCCGGCGCTCGATCCAGCCGATGAACTTGCTCGCACCTTCCAGCACGGCGCGGAAAAATTTCGGCGGCAGTTGCACCGCGAGCAACCGTCGCGGCAGCCACGGGGGCCGGCCGACCACAAAACACGCGCCGAGCACGAAAATCACCGCCCCAAACGGCACCGACAGCCCCGGGATCGAGATCGGCGAACAAAACGGCAGCGCCAAGATGACAATCATCAACCCTGAGGCGCGTCCGCCCAAGGCCCCCATCACTTCCTGCAAGGTCACCTTCCGCTCGCGAAACTCTTCCGCCAGCGCGTGCAGCTCCTCCGACAATTTCCGCAGCGGATCGGGCCCGGTGGGCAGGGGGAGATTCATGGGCCAACCAACCCGACCGTCACGTCCCGCGCTTGTTGCCGTAAAGTTCGATGTGCAGCCGGTGCGCATACCGGTAGCCCCGCGCCTTGCACAACTCGCCCAGCCACCCCGCCCGCCCCCGCATTTTCTCCAACGTCGTCGCCTCGGGCATGAGCAGTACCTTGTGCCGCGGGATCTCCCGATGCAGCGCCGCCAGCATATGTTCCAGCTCGTCCACATCCTCCGGCCGCGCGACGACAAACTTGAACTGATACGGATACGCGTCCACCCAGGCCCGCACCACGTCCGGCTGCCAGCGGGTCGCCTCGTGTTTCTTCCGCCAGGCCCCGTGCGCCTGCGCGTCCGGCGCGGAATTCAGCAGTTTCGGCGACAACGAAGCCAGGTCGCACACGATGCCCTCCGGCGCCACCGTCGCCGCCGTCTCGATCGTGAGGTGATGCCCGAGCGCCTGGATCTCTTTCGCGAGCACGCGCACCTCTTTCGCGATCATCGGCTCGCCTCCCGTGAGCACGACATGGCGCGCCGCCTGAAACGTTTGCACCTCCGCCAGAATCTGCGGCACGGTGCGCAGGTCCCCTTCCGGATTCCACGACGCATAGGGCGTGTCGCACCACGCGCACCGCAGATTGCACCCGCTCGTGCGCACGAACACAGACGGCACGCCGGTCAGCTCGCCCTCGCCTTGGATCGAATAAAAAATTTCGGAAATCAGCATGATGGTTTGGCCGGCAGCGTTTCGTTTGACGCATACACCGTCGGATCCTTCACCCCGGCGAGCGCAAACGCCTCCCGCCGCTCGACGCACGTGCCGCATTTGCCGCAGTGGATTTCGCCGCCTTTGTAGCACGACCACGTCCGCGCGAAATCCACCCCGAGCTTCGCTCCCGCCGCCGCGATTTCTCCCTTGGTCATCGCGATAAACGGTCGCAACAGCTGCACGCCGGCATAGGTGCCCAGCCGCATCGCGTCGCCCATCGCCCGCATGAAATCCTCCCGGCAATCCGGGTAGATCGCATGGTCGCCGCCGTGCGCCGCGATCACCAGACCCTCCGCGCCCACACTCTCGGCAAACCCGCACGCGACCGACAGCATGATCGCATTCCGAAACGGTACGACCGTCTGCTTCATGTTTTCCGCCTCATAGTGCCCTTCGGGTATCTCGCCCCCGCTCTTCAACAAATCCGACGCAAACAGCCGCTCCACAAAGTCCAGCCGCACGATTTCATGCCGCGCACCCACGAGCGCCGCGTGCTCCGCGGCGAACGGAAGTTCGCGATGATTGTGCTTCGCCCCGTAATCGAAACTCATCACCGCCGCCACGGCATGCGCCCGCCGCGCCCAATGGAGCGCCGCCACCGAATCCATTCCCCCGGAACAAAGCACCACGACGTTCATAACAGGGAAAGTGAGGGGAAAGCGCCAGTGAATGCAAGTGACCGCCCTCCCTGCTTCCCTTTCACGCTCACTTTCCCTTTCACTCCTCCCATGCTCCTTTTCTACGATCCGCAGTGCGCCGACTACGGCTCCTCCCTGCGCCCCGAGCAGCCTGCGCGCGTCGTCCGCACCGCCGCCCACCTCCGCGCCACCCACCCCGCGTGGACCTTCGCCGTCCCGCCGCCCGCCACCGCCGTCGCCGACGCGGCGCTCCTCCTCGCCCACACCCCCGCGCACCTCAAACGCCTCGCCCAACCCCGCGACTTCGACGCCGACACGCCTTTTTTCTCCGGCATCGGCGACCACGCCCGCCGCGCCGTCTCTGGCGCCTTCGCCGCCGCGCACCACGCCCTCGCCCACCGCACCCCCGCTTTCTCGCTCCTGCGCCCGCCCGGCCACCACGCCTCCGCCGGCCAGGCCATGGGCTTCTGTTATCTCAACCAAATCGCCCTCGCCGCGCTCCACGCCGCGCACGATTTTCCCTCCACTGGCACACCCGCTGCCGCCCCCGTCCGCCGCGTCGCTGTCTGGGATTTCGACGCCCACCACGGCAACGGCACCGAGTCCATCTTCCACGCACACCCGTCCGCGTCGCACCTTTTCTTCGCCTCCGTCCACCAACACCCCGGCTACCCCGGCACCGGCACCCACGACCTCGGCCCGCGCCTCCGCAACTGGCCCGTCGCCCCCCACACCCCTCGCGCCGCACACCTGGCCGCGCTCCGCGCCTCCCTCGACGCCGTCGTCGCCTGGCAACCCGACCTCCTTCTCGTCTCAGCCGGCTTCGACGCCTACGCCCGCGACCCGATCACCGCGATGACCCTCGAGCGCGACGACTTCGCCACCCTCGGCCGCTGGCTCGCGGAAATCCGCGTTCGCGACGCCATTCCCGCCGCCGCCGTTCTCGAAGGCGGCTATAGCGACGACCTCCCTTTGTTGGTTGAAGCCTTCCTGTTTGCGTGGGACAACCAGCCCTAAGCTCTGCTTCCCGCCACGCCCGACGCATGATTTCCCGCTTCCTTCCTCTGAAAGTTCGCCGTTTGCTCGGCGTCAAAGTGACCACCCGCCCGCCCGCCTACCAACTCCTCGACCAGCCCGGCTCCCTCGCGCCGCTGCTCGCCGCCCTCGGCCGCGTCGACGAAGTCTTCCTCGATACCGAGGCGGACAACATGTATCACTACAAAACCCGCGTCTGCCTCTTCCAGCTGCTCGTGGACGACGAGATCTTCCTCGTCGACGTCCTCGCCCCCGGGCTGAAAGTCGAACCGCTCCTCACCCTCCTCGCGAAGAAACACCTCGTGATGCACGGCAGCGATTTCGATCTCCGCCTCCTTCACGACCTCTGCGGCTTCCGCCCGAAAAGCATTTTCGACACGATGCTCGCCGCCCAACTCCTCGGCCGCGAACGCGTCGGCCTCGCCGGCCTCCTCGAGGAACACTTCGGCGTCGCCGTCGACAAATCCGGCCAGAAAGCCAACTGGTCCCAGCGCCCCATCACCCCGAAGCTCCTCACCTACGCGGCCCTCGACGTCTGGCACCTCCCCGCCCTCCGCGATATCCTCCAGCGCGATCTCACTAAAACCGGCCGCCTCGACTGGCTCGAACAACAGTGCCGCGCCCAAATCGAGTCCGGCTCCACCGGCTTCGCCCCCGCGACTGACATCGATTGGCGCATCGGCCGCAGCGAACGCCTCCGTGGCGCCGGCCTCGGCGTCCTCCACGCCATCTGGCATTGGCGCGAGGAGCAGGCTCAACGCCTCGACACGCCCCCCTTCAAAGTCTGCGGCAACACCCTCGTCCTCCAAATCGCCGAAGCCGCCGAACAGGGCGACTCCGAGGCCTCCATCCTCGAACGCGTCGACCTCGGCAAACGCCACACCCGCCTCTTCCCGTCGCTCGCCGACGCCCTCCGCGCCGGCCTCGCCCGCGACCCCAAGACCCTCCCGCGCCGCCCCGGCCGCGATCCCAACCACGTTTCACTCTCCCAGGCCGAAATCGAACTCCAGGACCGCATCAAGGCCGACCGCGACCGCGTCGCCCAAAAACTCGGCATCGAGTCCACCCTCATCGCCAACCGCTCTCAATTGGCCCAGATCGCCCGCGCCCCCCGGAAAATCGACGACCAGCTCCTCCCCTGGCAGGCCGCCCTCCTCCGGCACGAACCGTCCCTCAAAACCTAGCCGTACCGCCTCGTTCCCTCCCAGTCCCACCCAAATCTTGCGAAACTTCCGCCGCTGACCAGCGTCCCTCCCTCCGCCTCTCCCGCCCCCCATGAAATCGAAGCTCCTCCTCGCCGCCGCACTCGCCCCCCTCCTGTTCGCCTCCGGTTGCGCCACGCGCACCACCGCGAGCGGCGGACGTGAAACCAACCTCCTCGGCGGCGCCCTCACCGTCGCCACTAATTCCTTCGAGCCGACCGCCTCCGCGACCATCGATACCGATACCTCGAAACTCGCCAGCGCCGGCAACCCCACCGGCAAGAAAACCACCCTCTTCTGGGGCCTCATCACCCTCCACGATTATTGATCGGCGCAACGGCGGTCTCACCCCGCCGAACGCGCCCTCTCGCCGCCTTGCCGCGAGAAACTCCCCGCCTCACCGCACCCCGCCGGCCACCGCCCGCGGGGTTTTTCTTTGCCCCCAGCCGCCCCTCGTCCGAGCTTCGCCGCTCCTCGTGCTCCCTCCCGTCGCCAACGCCAACATCGCGCGCCACCTCGCCCTCATGGCCGCCGCACACCCGGCCCGCGCCGCCCTCAAAATCCCGCGCGGCCGCACCCGCGCCGGCGATATCGACTACCTCGCCCTTTCGTTCGCCGAACTCGACGCCGAAGTCTCCGCCTGGTGCGCGCGCCTCTCCGCTGCCGGTATCGCCCGCGGCGACCGCACCCTCCTCATGGTGCGCCAAGGCCTCCCCCTCATCGCCTCCGCCTTCGCCCTCTTCCGCCTCGGCGCCGTCCCCGTCGTCATCGATCCCGGCATGGGCCGGAAAAATTTCCTCAGCTGCGTCGCCCGCTCCCGCCCCACCGCGCTCGTCGGCATTCCTTTCGCCCAACTCCTTAGCCACCTCTTCCGGCCCACCTTCCGCTCCGTCCGCCACCGCGTCACCGCCCGCGGTTCCCTCACCGCCCGCCTCACCGATTCCGCGTCCGGTTCTCCGCTCCCAGCCCTCAACTCGCCGCTCGCCGCCGTCGCGGCGGCGTCCGACCTTGCCGCCATCCTCTTCACCTCCGGCTCCACCGGCGCCCCCAAAGGCGTCTGCTACGAACACGGCATGTTCGAAGCCCAGGTCCGTCTCCTCCGCGAGACCTACGCCATCCAGCCCGGCGAAATCGACCTCCCGCTCCTCCCCATCTTCGCCCTCTTCAACCCCGCCCTCGGCCTGACGACCATCGTCCCCGAGATCGATCCCCGTCGCCCCGCCGACGTCGACCCCGCCAAAATCGCCCAAGCCATCCGGCAGGAATCCGTCACCAACTCCTTCGGCTCGCCCACGCTCTGGGAAAAAATCGGCGACCACTGCCTCGCCAAAAACATCACCCTCCCGTCTCTCCGCCGCGTCCTTTGCGCCGGCGCCCCCGTCCCCGCCGCCCTCTGGAAAAACTCCGCCGCCTTTCTCCCCAACGGCCAACTCCACAGCCCCTACGGCGCCACCGAAGCCCTCCCCGTCGCCACGGTCTCCGCCACCGAGGTGGACCCCGCCTCCACGCGCGGCGCCTGCGTCGGCCGCCCCATCCCCGGCATCGCCGTCCGCATCATCGCCCTCACCGACGGCCCCCTCGCCACCCTCGCCGACACCCGCGCGCTCCCCGCCGGTGAAATCGGCGAAATCATCGTCCGCGGCCCCGTCGTCACCCAAACCTACGACGCTCTCCCGGCCGCCACTGCTCTCGCGAAAATCGGCGATCCTTCCCCGGGAGCTGGGAGGCTGGAGCTTGGAGCTTCCGCACCGTCCGCCGCCGCCTGGCACCGCATGGGCGACTGCGGCTACCTCGACGCCGACGGCCGCCTCTGGTTCTGCGGCCGCAAAGCCGAGCGCGTCGAAACCCCGCACGGCACCCTCTACACCGAGCCCTGCGAACAGGTCTTCCGCGCCCACCCGCGCGTCACCCGCTGCGCGCTCGTCGGCTTCGGCGAACCCGGCCGCCAACGCCCCGCCCTCGTCGTCGAAGCCCTCGTCTCCGACTCTGGCGTCGCCCGCCCCTTCGCCCGCGAACTCCGCGCCCTCGCCCTCGCGCACCAACCCACGGCGGCGATCAAACTCTTCTACTTCCACCCGCAGTTCCCCGTCGACGTCCGCCACAACGCCAAAATTCACCGCCTCGCCCTCGCGCAGTGGGCCCTCACCGCCAAGGGCTACGAGTCCGACCCGAAAAAGTAGGGCAGGGTCTCTGACCCGCCCTCCTCGCCACGCCACGCTCCGCTAGTTTTTACTCGCTCCCCGTAGCCCTCCTCTTCCGTGTTTCTCGCCGGCAACTCCTCTTCCACTCTCGTCACCGGCGGCACCGGCTTCCTCGGCCGCCGCCTCGTCGAACGCCTCCTCGCCGCCGGCCGCCCCGTCACCGTCCTCGCCCGCCGCACCGACCCCGCGCTCGCCGCCCGCGGCGTCCGCTTCATCACCGCCGCCCTCGACGACGCCGCGGCCGTCACCGCCGCTTGCGTCGGCCACGGCACCGTCTTTCATACCGCCGCCAAGGTCGGCGTCTGGGGCCGCTACGACGATTTTTTCCGCACCAACGTCCTCGGCACCCGCGCCCTCCTCGCCGGCTGCCAGGCCCACGGCGTCGCGCGCCTCGTCTACACCTCGACCCCGAGCGTCGTCTACCACGGCCAAAATCTCGCCAACGCCGACGAATCCCTCCCGCTCACCACCGCCTGCCCGAGCCCGTATCCGCTGACCAAGGCCATCGCCGAACGCGAGGTCCTCGCCGCCAACGCCACCACGCTCCGTACGATCGCCCTCCGCCCCCACCTCATTTGGGGCGTCGGCGACCCCCATCTCGTTCCCCGCGTGCTTGCCCGCGCCCGCGCCGGCCGCCTCCGCATCGTCGGCGACGGTCAAAATAAGGTCGACCTGGTCCACGTCGAAAACGCCGTCGACGCCCACCTCCTCGCCGAGCGCGCCCTCTCGGGCGCTCAGCTCTCCACGCTCAACGCTCAGCTGCCGGCCGCTTGCGGCCGGCCTTACTTCATCACCAACGGCGAGCCCGTCCTCCTCTGGGAGTGGATCAATGACCTCCTCCGCGCCCTCGGCGAGCCGCCCGTCACCCGCCGCCTCTCGCTCTCCACCGCGAGCGCCCTCGGCGCCGTCTGCGAAACCCTCTGGCGCCTGCTCCCCGTCAACACCGAGCCTCCCATGACCCGTTTCATCGCCGCCGAACTCGCCAAAGACCACTGGTTCAACCTCGCCGCTGCCCGCCGCGACCTCGGCTACGAACCCCGCGTCACCATGGCCGAGGGCACCGCCGCCCTCGTCGCCTCGCTGCGCGCCGCGCGCCCGGCCAACCCCGCCTCCGCTCCATGACGCCCCGCCAAATTCTCCCGCCCGCGCTCGCGATGTCCGCCATCGTGCTGCTCTCGAACGTGCTCGTGCAGTTCCCGATCAACGCCTGGCTCACCTGGGGCGCGTTCTCGTATCCGATCGCCTACTTCGTGACCGACGTCTGCAACCGTACCTCCGGCCCCGCCGCCGCCCGCCGCGTCGCCTGGGTCGGCTTTGCCGTCGGCCTGATCCTCTCCGTCGTTTTCGCTCCCGCGCGCGTCGCCTTCGCCTCGGGCACGGCCTTCATCGTCTCCCAACTCCTCGACGTCGCCGTCTTCAACCGCCTCCGCCAACAGTCCTGGTGGAAAGCCCCGCTCTTCGGTTCCGCGGCCGCCTCCGTCGTCGACACCACAATTTTCTTCGGCGTCGCCTTCGCCGGTTCGGCCATCGCCTGGCTCCCCCTCGCCGCCGGCGACCTCGGCGTAAAACTCTGCATGGCCCTCGCCCTCCTCCCGCCCTACCGCGTCCTCGTCACCCGCCTCACCGCCAGCGCCCCCTCTGCCCGCGCGTGAAGCACCCGCAGCTTTCAGCTTAACGCTGATCGCTTACAGCTTCCCGCCCCGCTGCCGCACCGCTTCGAACAGCGTGATGATCGTCGCCATCGCCACATTCAGCGAGTCCGCCTGACCCGCCATCGGGATGCGCACCGGCACATCGCAGTTTTCCAGCCAAAATTGACTGAGCCCATATTGCTCGCTCCCCATCACAATCGCGAGCGGGCCGCGCAGATCGACGTCCGAGTAAATTTTCTCCGCCGCCGGCGTCGTCGCCACCGTCCGCACCCCTTTCTCCTTCAACCACGCCTGCACCCGCGTGCTCTCCTCGACCACGAGGGGCACGGAGAACAGCACCCCCGTCGATGCCCGCACGACATTCGGATTAAAAATATCCGTCACCGGATCGCACACGATCACCGCATCGCACCCCGCCGCATCCGCGCTCCGCAGAATCGTCCCGAGATTTCCCGGCTTCTCGATCGCCTCCACCACGAGGAAAAACGGCGTCTTCGCCCCGCCCGCCACCACCGCATCCAGATCGCCCAGCGCCCGCCGCCACTGCGGCGCCACCGCCAGTAACCCGTCCGGCCGTTCGCGATACGCGACCTTCGCGAAGGCGTCCTTTGATAATTCGAATACTTGGGCCCCCGCCGCCCGCGCCTGTTCGATCAGCGCCGGCTCGTTCTCCCCCAAAAACCACTCCGGCGAAAAATATAGCTCCACCAACGTCACGTTTTTCTCCAACGCCCGCCGGATTTCGCGGTAACCCTCCACCAAAAACACCCCCGCCTCGTCCCGCGGACGCCGGTCGCGCAACTTCACCAATTGCTTCACGCGCGGATTCTGGAGACTGGAGATTTTTTCAGGAGGTGGGCCCACGGACCCCACGGAAGACACGGAAACCGGACAAAAGACAAAATCCTTTTCCTCGCCCCGGGGAATTCCGTGTGTTCCGTGTCTGTCGTGGGCAAAAACAAAAAATTCTCAGACACCCCATTCGCCTATCATCAGGAGATCGAACTGGAGATCACCACGCTCACCAACCTCGGCTCCGGCCTCGGCCGCGTGCAGCTTCCGGAGAATTTGGCGGTGGGCGCTTCGAGCGTGGACCTTCCGCCGGCGAAAGCCGGCGGCTGGGTTGTCATGGTCCCCTTCACCCTCCCCGGCGAACGCGTCCGCGTCCGCGTCTTCCGCAACCAGAAGAATTTCTCCGAAGCCGACCTCGTCGCCGTCCTCACGCCTTCGCCCCACCGCGTCGCCGCAACGTGCCCGCTCTTCGCCCGCTGCGGCGGCTGCCAATACCAGCACCTCGCCTACGGCGAACAGCTCCTCTGGAAACAGCGCCAAGTCACCGAACTCCTCCGCCACATGGCCGGCATCGAGTTCGCCGTCGCCCCCGTCGTCCCGTCTCCCCGCGAGCTCGGCTACCGCTCGAAAATCACCCCGCACTTCAATCCCCCGCGCGACCCCGCCGTCCCGCCGCCCATCGGGTTTCTCCGCCAAGGCACCCGCTTCGACATCATCGACGTCCCGCGCTGCCCCATCGCGACCGAGGCCATCAACGCCAAACTCCCCGAGGTCCGCGCCCGCGTCCACGCCCGCGCCGCCGCCGGCGAGTATGAACGCGCCGCCACCCTCCTCCTCCGCGAAGCCAGCGGCCAGGTCATCACCGACTACGACGCCATCATCACCGAGACGATTACCCCACCAGTTTCGCCGTCATCTCTGCCACCCGGTTCCGGCCTTCAACTTTCACCTTCCGACTTCCAACTCGCAGCTTCAGCGGCGACGCCGCTGAAGCTGCGTTTCCTCGCCCGCGATTTCTTTCAAAACAATCCCTTCATCCTCCCCGCCTTCACCGGCTACGTGCGCGCCCAGGCCGCCGCCAGCGGCGCCCGCTACCTCGTCGACGCCTACTGCGGCAGCGGCCTTTTCGCCCTCAGCGCCGCGCCTTCGTTTACCCGCGTCGCCGGCATCGAGCTCAGCGAATCCTCTATCCGCTTCGCCCGCGAAAACGCCACCGCCAACCAGCTCGCCAACGTCACCTTCCAGGCCGGCGACGCCGCGCAGATCTTCGCTGGCCTCCCGTCGCTCGCGACGCCCGCCGATCCCGGTGCGTTCGCCGCCACCACCACCGCCGTGATCATCGATCCGCCGCGCAAAGGCTGTGATGAAAATTTCCTGTCCCAACTCTTCGCCTACGGCCCTCGCGCCGTCGTCTACGTCAGCTGCGACCCCGCGACGCAGATGCGCGACCTCAAGGCCTTCCTCGCCGCCGGCTACGCCCTCACCGCCGCCCAACCCTTCGACCTTTTCCCCCAAACCCGCCACCTCGAGTGCGTGCTGACGCTGATCAAAACGCCGGCCACGACGTAAAGTTTGGCTGAGACGTGCGGCGCCAACGCTCCGACTGCCCCTCCCATGCACCTCCACCTCACCGGCCAAACCGTCGCCGTCGTCGGCTCCTCGCAAGGCATCGGTCGCGCCGTCGCCGAAGCGTTCGTCGCCGAAGGCTGCACCGTCCGCGGCTTCGACCGCGCGCTCCCCGCGGCCACCGCGCCCTTCGAGACCACCCTCGGCGACGTCACCTCGTTTCCCGCCCTCCAAGCCTTCGCCGCCACCTTCGGCGCCATCGACCACGTCGTCTTTACCGTCGGCGTCGGCTCCGGAAAATTCGGCTTTCCGTTCTGGAATCTCGCCCCCTCCGATTGGGCGCGCGTCCTCGACCTCAACCTCATCGGCGCCGTCAACGTCGCGCACGCCTTCGCCCCCGGCCTCCTCGCGCGCGGCGCCGGTTCGCTCCTCGTGTTCACCTCTGTCGCCGGCCAGATCGGCTCGCAGACCGACCCACCTTACAGCGCCGCGAAGGCCGGCCTGATCAACTTTATGCAGTGCGCCGCGAAGGACTTCGCCCCCCACAACGTCCGCGTCAACGCCCTCTCCCCCGGCATGGTGCAGACCGCCCTCAACGAGTCCGTCTGGGCCGCCGGCCAGGCTACGCTTCCCGCGTCCGCTCGCCAGCCCTACGCCGACTGGGCCGCCGAAAAAATCCGCAAAATCTCCCCGCTCGGCCGCTGGCAAACCCCCGCCGAATTCGCCGCCATGGCCACCTACCTCGCCTCGCCCCACGCGACAAATATCACCGGCCAAACCCTCAACATCGACGGCGGCCAAGTTATGCATTCCTGAAGTCCCGTCCCGCGTCCCCGTCTCCCTTTCCCTCTCACCGGCACTTTCACTGTCACTTTCCCTTTCCCTCCCTCCGACATGCGCATTCTCATCACCGGCGGCGGCGGCTTCCTCGGCTCGCAGCTCTGTCAAAACCTGCTCCGTCGCGGCACCCTCACCGGCTCGTCCGGCGCCCCCGAGCCCCTGCGCGAAATCGTCCTCCTCGACGCCGCGTTTCACCGCCCCGCGCTCACGCACCCCACCATCCGCGTCACCCAGCTCGCCGGCGACATCTCCGACCGCGCCACCGTCTTCGCCGCCGCTGGCCTCTCCGCACCCGCGACGCCCGTCTCATCGATCTTCCATCTCGCCTCCATGGTTAGCGGCGAGTGCGAACAGCGCTTCGACGACGCCCTGCGCGTCAACCTCGACGGCGGCCGCCACGTCTTCGAAGCCGCCCGCGCGCTCACGGCCGCCACGGGGCTCCGCCCCCGCGTCGTCTTCGCCAGCAGCATCGCCTGCTACAGCGGCGAGTCCGTTTCCCCCGTCAACTCCGACACCACCAAACTCACGCCGCGCACCACCTACGGCATGACGAAGGCCATTTGCGAACTCCTCCTCAACGACCACTCCCGCAAAGGCCACTTCGACGGCCGCACCGCCCGCCTCCCCACGGTCATCATCCGCCCCGGCCAGCCCAACGCCGCCGCCTCGAGCTGGGCCAGCGGCATGTTTCGCGAGCCCCTCCACGGCCAGCCCTGCGCGCTCCCCGTGCGCCGCGACCAAGGCCACCCCATGACCGGTTATCGCACGGTGATCGACTCCTTCATCGCCCTGCACGAAGTCCCCGCCTCCGCCCTCGGCGACGACCGCGCCTACGTCCTCCCCGCGCACACCGTCACTCCCGCCCTCGCCGAATCCACCCTCCGGGCCGTCGCCTCCACCCACCACCTCGCGCTCGGTCCCATCGTCGATGCCCCCGACGCCCGCATCCAAGGCATCGTGAGCAACTGGCCCGTCGTCATCGACGCCTCCCGCGCCCTCGCCCTCGGCTTGCCCTCACCACCGCCCCTCCACACCCTCGTCGAACACTTTCTCGAAGACTTCGGCCCGCCGCGCTAACCGACCGCTCGCTCGCACCGATGGCCTCAAAGCCATTAATCGGGATTGATTGCTAGGGTAAAACACCCATATACGCGGGTCTGCTTTTTCCTATGTCCAGCTCGAGCTCTCCCCATACGTGGAATTTCTTTCGCACCGGTGGCCTTGACCAAGTGGCCCTGACCACCGGCGCCGACCTCCTCGCCCTCCACCAACTCGACCAAAAACTCTGGGTCGCGCTCGCCTGTCCCGTCAAAGGCCTCGAACTCGATGAAAAAACCCTCGCTCTGATCGACACCGATGGGGATGGCCGTATCCGCGTTCCCGAGCTCCTCGCCGCGGTGAAGTGGGCCAGCGCGCGCCTCACTGACCCCGCCGATATCCTCCGCGCCAACGACGCCCTCCCGCTCGCCTCAATCAACACCGCCACCGCGGACGGCAAACTGCTCCTCTCCTCCGCGAAACAAATCCTCGTCAACCTCGGCAAAAAAGACGCCACCACGCTCTCCGTCGCCGACGCCGCCAACACCGCGAAAATCTTCTCCGCCAGCCCGCTCAACGGCGACGGGGTCATCCCGCCCGAGGCCACGTCTGACGCCGCGCTCCAGGCCCTCATCAAAGACATCGTCGCCTGCACCGGCGGCACGCCCGACCGCACCGGTTCGATCGGCGTCACCGCCGCCCAAATCGACACCTTCTTCGCCGACCTCGCCGCCCACGTGGCCTGGGTCGAGCAGAGCGCCCTCAAGGACATCGCCATCCTCGGCGATGCCACCGCCGCCGCCTGCGCCGCGCTCAGGGCCGTCCGCGCCAAAGTCGAAGACTACTTCGCCCGCACGCGCCTTGCCGCCTTCGATTCCCGCGCGCTCTCCGCCCTCAACCGCTCCGAGACCGAGTATCTCGCCCTCGCCGCCAAGGACCTGAAAATCTCCGCCGAGGAAGTCGCCGGCTTCCCGCTCTCCCGGATCGAGGCCGGCAAAGCCCTCCCGCTTCTCGAGCACGTCAACCCCGCCTGGGCGGGCGCGCTCACCACGCTGTACGCCGCCGCCGTCGCCCCCGTAGTCGGCGCCGCCCAAACCACGCTCACTGCCGCCGAATGGGCCGCCCTCAACGCTCGGTTCGCCGGCTACGAAACCTGGCTCGGCGGCAAAGCCGGCGGCACCGTCGAAAAACTCGGCCTCGCCCGCATCCGCGAAATCCTCGCCGGCCCCGGCCGCGCCGCCCTGGCCCCGCTCGTCGCGCAGGACAAGGCCCTCGAGCCCGAGTTCAAGGCCATCAGCGACGTCGAACGCCTCGCCCGCTACCACCGCGACCTCCGCACCCTCCTCCTCAATTTCGTCAACTTCGCCGATTTCTATTCGCGCGACCGCTCCGCCGTCTTCCAAGCCGGCACGCTCTTCCTCGATAGCCGCTCCACCGAGCTCTGCCTCCGGGTCGACGGGCCCAATCCCCTCGCCGCCATGAGCAAGGCCTACATCGCCTACTGCACCTGCACGCGCGCCGGCAGCCCGCCTATGGTCATCGCCGCCTGCTTCACCCAAGGCGATAGCGACTACCTCTTCGTCGGCCGCCACGGCGTGTTCTACGACCGCGCCGGCCGCGATTGGGACACCGTCATCACCAGCATCGCCGACAATCCCATCAGCATCCGTCAGGCGTTCTGGTCGCCCTACAAAAAATTCATCCGCTTCATCGAGGAGCAGATCGCAAAACGCGCCGCCGCCGCCGATGCCGAAGCCACGGGCAAACTCGCCGCCGCTGCCGAAAAGACCGCCCACGCCGACCAGGCAAAACCCGAGGCGCCCAAGAAACTTGACCTCGCCGTCATTACCGGAATCGGCGTCGCCATCGGCTCCATCGGTACCTTCGCCTCGTTGGTTTTCGCGAAATTCGTCGAAGTCCCTTTCTGGAAACTGCCCCTCATCTTCCTCGGACTCATGCTCGCCATCTCGCTCCCGTCGATGGTCATCGCCTGGCTCAAACTCCGCCAGCGCACCCTCGGGCCCCTGCTCGAAGGCAACGGCTGGGCCGTCAACGGCCGCGTGAAGATCAACCTTCCCTTCGGCAGCGCCCTCACCGAAATGGCGAAACTCCCGCCCGGCTCCCACCGCTCCCTCGAAGATCCCTACGAGGACAAAGACGCCGCCCGCCAAGCGCGCCGCGCCACCTGCTTCCTCGTGCTCGCGCTCCTCGCCGCCCTCGCGATCTGGCTCCGCTGGGACCGTACCCAACGCGGCCATTACTTCTGGCAGAGCGCCCCACTGACACCGACCGCCGCCGCGGCCCCGGCGGCGTCCACGTCCGCCGACCCCAAGAAATAACGTCGCCGGCCGGAGCCGTTGTTCACCGATACTCCGTCCACTCCGCCGACGCATACTGCTCGACGAGGCCGCTCACTTCGTCCTCGTTGAGATCCGGCCACGGCGTCGCCTGCGCCTCCGCCCCCAGCATCAGCGCCAACCGGGCGACGAAGTCGGCCTCAAACCGGTCCCAGTCCACGGCCGCTCCGCCCGCGCCCGCGGCCGGCCGCCAGACGGAGCCCTGGCACAACAGGCCGCGCTTGTTCCGTTTCTGCGCCGCTCCCGCGATCTTTTCGCCGGTGCGTTCGTGCACCACATCGTACACCTCTGCGCGCTGAAAACACACGCCCGCCGGTCCCGCCGGGGCGTCGTCGCCCGCCGCCATCGCACCGCACGGTTTCGTCACCGCCGCCACGCCCTGCTCCCGCAGCGCCGCGGCGAGCGCCTCGTGCACCGCGCGGTAACTCTGCGTCGCCCGCAACTCCTCCAGCGGGTGCCCCCGCGGAATCACCAACGCATACGTCCAGTCCTCGCGATGGTCGACGATTCCGCCGCCCGTCGCCCGCCGGCCCAGCTCATACGGCGGCTCCACCGCCGCCAGCGCTGCGCGCACCACGGCGATCTTCTGCCCATAGCCGAACGTAAACGCCGGGCCCCGCCACCCGTAGTGCCGAAACCGTGACACCCCGGCACGCGGATAGCGCTGCAAGAGCAGAAAGTCCGTCGCCATGTTCTCGGCGGCGCCGGCAGTGCGGGTGGGCAGGAGGTCCAGATTCATGGGCGCGCGTCTCCGCTCTGCCGCCAATACCACTCGCGCACCGGCCCCGGCACCTTTAACCCCTCGACCTGCTCCGCCACCGCCTGCGGCCGCGTTTTCAGTAGCGCGGCCAGCGGCGCACTGTCCAACGCCAGGCAGGCCTGCCGCTTCTTCGCCGCCTCCGGCGTCTCCGCGCGCGTCACCGCCGCGATCGGCGCCTGCGTTTCCGTCAGCCGGAAACGCTCCCGGATTTTCCCGCCGAGCGCATGCCGCGACAGCAGCTCCGTCCCCGCCCAATGCCACACGCCGCACCCATCGCGCCGCTCGCACAGCTCCACCAGCACCTCCGCCAGATTCTCCGCAGTGCACGGCTGGCGGAATTCATCCGTATACAACCGCGGCGTCCTCCCCGCCGCCCAGTCCGCCAGCAGGCGCTCGTGCAGACTCCGCTTTCCGCCCGGACTGTCCCCCATCAGCAGCGGCACGCGCAGCGTGATCGCGAACCCCGGCGCTGCCGCCCGCACCGCCCGTTCGCTCTCCGCTTTTTGCCGCGCGTAAAGATTGATCGGCGACACCGCGTCGTCCGCTCTATACGGGACCGTGCGCGTTCCGTCGAACACCTGCTCGGAGGAAAGATGCACGCAGCGCGCGCTCACGTGGTGCGCCAGCCGCGCCAGCATTGCCGGCAACGCCACGTTCATCGCCTGCGACCGCGCCGGATCGGCCTCGCACTGCTCCGGCACCGACACCGCCGCACAATTCACGATCGCGTCCGGAAACGCCTCGAGCACCGCCGTGGTCGTCGCCACCTCGTCGGTCAGATCGACCGCCCGTTTCACGGCCAATCCCTCCAGTTCGCCCGCATAGGTCCCCACCACGCCCGTCACCCGGTGCCCGCGCCGCGCTGCCGCGCGGGCAAATACCGAGCCGACCAACCCCGACGCACCGGTGAGAAAAATATTCATCGCGTCACAGTTGAAAGGTGAAACCGCACCGACCGCCAGCGGTTCTTTGCGCCCCTGTCCGCCTCCGCCGCCCCGCGCGCGTCACGCATCCAGCAGCTTCCGCGCGGCCTTCAACAGCTCGCTCAACGCGTAAGGTTTGCTCAGCCGCACGAGCCGCCCGGGCGGCAGCCACGCGGTGGCCGCCGCGGCTTCCGGACCCCCCGTGCACAACACCCGTAGCCCGCGGTGCTCCGCCAACAGCTTTCGCCCAAACGTCCCGCCGTCGGCCCTCAGGTTTGCGATCAGCAGCTGCACCGGCCGCGCCAGCTCCCGCAGGTCGCGCCGCGCTGCCCCCGCCGACTCCGCCGCGATCACCCGGTAGCCGTCCGCCGCCAGAATCCCCGCCACCATCTTGCGCACGACCTCGTCCTCCTCGATCAGCAGCACCGTCTCCGTCCCGCGCGTCGTCGGCAGCGGCGCGACCGCCGCCGGCGGCTCCTCGACGGCCTCGCGGACTGCCGGCAGCAAAATCTCGAACGTCGAGCCCACGCGCCGCGCGCTCCGCACCGAGATCCACCCGCCGCTCTGCTGCACCACTCCGTAGACCAGCGCCAGCCCGAGCCCCGTGCCCTTGCCCTCGGGCTTGGTCGTGAAAAACGGCTCAAACAAATGCTTCCGCGTGTCGGCGGACATCCCCGTGCCGTTGTCCGCCACCGTGATCGCCACATACCGCCCGGGCGGCGCATCCAATGGCCGGTAATCCAGGCCCGCCTTGATCTCCCGGTTCTCCGTCGTCACCACGATCCGCCCGCGGGCGCGCAACGCATCGCGCGCGTTCAACACCAGATTGAGCAACACCTGCTGAAACTGCGCCGGATCCGTCTTCACGTTCGCCACGGTCTCCCCCAGCGCGAGTTCCAGCTTGCCCGCGGCTCCGACCAGCCGCCGCACAATCTCTGCGTTGGCCTTCACCAGGTCGTTGAGATGGATCACCCGTGCGTTCCACGGCTGCCGGCGGCTGAACGCCAGGAGCTGCTGCGTCAGCGTCGCCGCCTTGCGCCCCGCGTGATGGATCTCCGCCACCTCCCGCATCGCCTGCGGATTCGCCCCCACATGCGCGGCCAGGATTTCGCAGTAGCCGTTGATCACCGAGAGCAGGTTGTTGAAATCGTGCGCCACGCCGCCCGCCAGCCGGCCCACCGCATCGAGCCGTTGCGCATGCACCAGCGCCTCCTGCAGCCGGCGCTTCTCCGTCTGGTCGCGATACGTGGCAACGAGGTGCGTCATCCGGCCGCGCCGGTTGCACAACGGACCGAAGCTCCACGCCGCGCTGGCCAAACGGCCGTCCGCCCGCCGCAAAGACCCTTCGCCCACCAGCGGCTGGCCCGGCTGCGCCTTCGGCAGCCAGTGCCGTAACCGCTCGAGGTCCACCCGCTCCACGTGCAAAAAGCCGTGCGCCCGGTTCACCAACTCCCGCGCGCTGTAGCCCGTCATCGCGCAAAAACGATCGTTCGCAAACAGGATCTTGATGCCCAGCGCCCCGCATTTGCACTCGGCAATGAACACGCCCTCGCTCTGCGCCCGCAACGCCGCCGCCAACAGCGCCGCCGGCGCCGGCCGGGCCGCCGCCCGCCGCCCGCCTGGGGCCTTTTTTTTCATGGGGCGAGGCGCTCGACCGCCCAGCTGCCGTCTTTCCCCCGGCGAAAGCGCAACCGGTCATGCAGCCGGCTACGTCGGCCCTGCCAAAATTCCACCGTCTCCGGCGCCACGCGCCACCCGCCCCAGTTCGGCGGTGTCGGCACGTCCTGCCCCGCATATTTCTTTTCCAGCGCCTTCATGGCGTCCTCCAACACCGCGCGCCCCGCAATAATCGCGCTCTGCTGCGCCACCCACGCCCCGAGCTGGCTCGCCCGCGGCCGCGATTGAAAATACGCCTCGCTCTCCTCCCGCGCCACCTTCGTCACCGCCCCCTCGATCGTCACCTGACGCTCAATCGCAATCCACGGAAACAACAGCGTCACGCGCGGATTCGCCTCCAGCTCCCGCCCCTTGCGGCTCTCGTAGTTCGTGTAAAACACAAACCCGCGCCCGTCCACGCCCTTCAGCAAGACCGTGCGCGCCGACGGCCGGCCGTCCCGCGCCGCGGTCGCCAGCGTCATCGCGTTCGGCTCGGGAATCTTCGCCGCCTCCGCTTCCTGAAACCACTTCTCGAACTGCCGAAACGGATCCCGCGCGAGATCTTGCTCGGCGAGCCCGGCGAGGGAGTAGTCTTTGCGGAGATCGGCCAGCAACATGTCCGCCATCCTGCCGCGGACGCACGCCGCTGTCAAAAATCATCTCGTCAAGGCGTCAATTTCGGCCCGCGCCCCCGGAAACTCGCCCGCCAGCCCGCCGCGGCTCCCGAGCTCGAACTCCCCTGCGTCCCACGCCGGCGCCATCGTGCACCCGACCAACGCCCAGCCGCACCGGCCTCCCGCGGCCAACCGCGCCCCCTGCCACACCCCGCCCGGCACCACCAGCTGCGGCACCTCGCCCGCCAGCACGTCGCCACCCAGCCGCGTCACGCGCGCCGCCCCGCCACCCGGCTCGAGCCTCACGTGCTCCAGTGCGTCGCCCGCCTGAAAAAACCACACCTCGTCCGTCTTCAACCGGTGGAGCGCCGAAAAATCCTCCGGCGTGACCAGAAAAGTGATCGCGGACCCCGCCGCGCGCCCGTCGGCCAACCGCGCCCCGCTCACCCATGTCTGCCGAAACCACCCGCCCTCGTTCGGCAACGGCGCCAGCCCCAGCCGTGTGATGATCGCTTGCGCCTCGGTGTTCATCCCGCCACCCAACACCGTTTCGCCG
Organism: Opitutia bacterium; assembly: GCA_947461205.1. Classification (GTDB taxonomy): domain Bacteria; phylum Verrucomicrobiota; class Verrucomicrobiia; order Opitutales; family Opitutaceae; genus GAS368. The sequence continues at coordinate 12,727 of CANHJG010000043.1, read as the reverse complement.
CCGGAGCGAAGCGCAGAAAATTTCCGTGTCTTCCGTGCGTTCCGGGAACACCCTTCGCGTCGTGACTCCTGCGGCCTACATCGACCTCCACTCCGCCGACCTCCTCGCCCGCCTCCGGCGGCTCGTCGGGATCTCCACCGTCAATCCGCCGGGGGAAAACTACGACGCGATCACGGCCGAGCTCACCCGCGACCTCACCGCCCTCGGCCTGCGCACCCGCCGCTTCCCGATTCCGCGGTCGCTCCTCCGCCAAACCCTCCCGCCCGCGCAGCACGCCTTCCCGCGCTACAACGTCCTCGGCCAACTCGCCGCCCCCGGCGCAAAAAAAACCCTCCACTTCAACGCCCACTACGACGTCGTCCCCGTCTCCGGCACCTGGCGACACGGCAGCCCGTTCAGCGGCACCGTCGACGCCGGCTGGATCTATGGCCGCGGCACGTCCGACATGAAGGGCTCCATCGCGAGCCTCCTCCTCGCCCTCCAGGCCCTCCGCGCCACCGCCACCGTCCCCCGCCTCAACGTCGAGGTCTCGTTCACCGCCGACGAGGAGACCGATTCCGTCCTCGGCACCGGCTGGCTCGTCACCCACGCGCCGATCAAACCCGACTACGCCATCGTCATGGAGGGAGGCGAACTCAACCAGGTCTGCTGCGGCCACAACGGCACGCTCTGGCTCGAAGTCACCGTCCACGGTCGCGCCGCCCACGGCTCGATGCCCGAGCGCGGCATCAACGCCCTCGAAAAAATGGCCGCGCTCGTCCTCGCCCTCGGCGACTACTCGCGCCGCCTCGCCCGCCGCACGTTCGTCACGCCCGAGGGCAAAACCATGCGCCCCACCCTCAACCTCGGCGGCGAGTTCTCCTCCGGCCCCGGCGGCAAGATCAATACCGTGCCCGCCCTCGCGCGCTTCACCATCGACCGCCGCGTTCTCGCCGCCGAAGACCAGCGCGCCGCCGAACGCGACCTCCGCGCCTTCCTCGCCGCCGCCGCGCGCCAGATCCCGCAGTGCAAAATCTCCGTCGCCAAAATCTCCGAGAATTTCTCCTGCTTCTCCCCGCCGACCCATCCGTTCTTCACCGCGATGGCCGGCTGTGTGACCCGCGTGCGCCGCCAGCCCGCGGTCTTCAACGTGTCGACCGGTTTCAACGACATGCATTTTTTCGCCCACCACCTGAAAATCCCCACCCTCGGCTACGGCCCCGGCGGCGAAGACTACCACGCCGTCAACGAGCGCGCCCGGGTGAAGGAATTGCTCGCCAGTGCCAAGATCTACGCCGAACTCCTCGCGACCTTTGCCGGCTGATTCCAGTTTGCCCTCGAGATGAGATTCATGCGATGGGTCGGAGCCTGCTCGCCGGCGATGGCGCTGAGCTGAATCGTCGGCAAGCAGGCTCCGACCTTCTGGCAGATTTGGCGCAACGTGATCGCCAATGGGCCTGAGCCGCCCGCTCGGCGGACTACTTCAGTCCCTGCCGGATCATGTTCACTGCGATCGCGGCCAGCAGAAGCGACACAATCTTCGAAATCGCGCGCATGCCCGTCGGGCGGATGATCCGCCCGATCCGTTCGCTGAACGCAAACGCCAGCACGACCAGCCCGAGGTTCGCCACCAGCGCCGCAAACGTCACCCCCACGCCGAGCGTCTGCGCGAGCAGAATGAGCGTCGTGATCGACGCCGGCCCCGCGATCAGCGGCATCCCGAGCGGCACTACCCCGAAATCGGCCGCCAGCTTCGCCGGCTCCTCCGCCGCCGAATGCACCAGATCGCGCGCCGCGAGAATAAACAGGATCAACCCGCCCGCGATCTGGAAATCGCTCGGCGTGATCCCCAGCGCAGAGAAAATCGTCTGGCCCAGAAACAAAAACAACAGCGCCACCGCGCCCCCCGTCCACGTGGCCTGCGTCGCGATCTTCTTCTTGGTCGCCTCCGGCACGCCCGCCCCCATCGCCAGGAAAATGGCCGCCAATCCGATCGGGTCGATCGCCACAAAGAGCGGGATAAAAGCCTTCAGAAAACTCTCCAACAGCGGCGGCATGGCGGGAGTCTCCCGCCCGCCCGCCCCGTGCGCAAGCCTCCGCCGGCGCGCGGCTCCGTTTCGTGCCGGGTCCGGTGGCCCCGGGTGGGCCGTGCGCTCCGCGCGCGGCTCCGCCGGCCACGCCTCTCGCTCCACTCCGCCGTCCGCGGAGCGCCGGCCCACCCCCAGGCGGTGCTGGCAGAAAAGTGCGATGCACCCCTCAGCCGGCCCCGCCCCAAATTCTTTCGTGTGTTTCGTCCATTTCGTGGTTCCCTCCCCCTTTCGCCCATGAAAATCAACGCCTCGCTCACGCCCCAGCGCCTCGTCAAGAAAACCACCCGCGTCTTCGAACTCGCCGGCCAGAAAATCCGCGCCCTCGACGCCGCCTGGGACCCCGCGAAGGGTACCCCCGTCTTCACCGTCGCCGGCCGCTACACCTCCCGCGGCTGGACCGAGTGGACTCAGGGCTTCCAGTTCGGCCTGGGCTTCCTCCATTTCGACGCCACCGGCGACGCCGCGTCGCTCCAACTCGCCCGCGCGAAGACCGTGAAATTCATGGCGTCGCACGTCTCGCACATCGGCGTCCACGACCACGGTTTCAACAACGTCTCCACCTACGGCAACCTCCGCCGCCTCATGCTCGAGGGCAAAGTCCCGCACAACCCCGACGAGCTCAATTTCCTCGAGCTCGCCCTGAAAGTCTCCGGCGCCGTGCAGGCCGCCCGCTACGCCACCACCCACGCGAAGGCCCCGTGGTCCCCCGTCGCCGGTTCCCCCGGCGTCGCCCCCAGCGGCTACATCTACTCCTTCAACGGCCCGCAATCCCTCTTCGCCGACACCATCCGCTCGATGCGCTCCCTCGTCGTCGCCCACCAACTCGGCCACGTGCTGATGGGCGAGGGCGACAAGCCCACCAATCTCCTCCACCGCGCCATCGAACACGCCGCCACCACCGCCCGCTTCAACGTGTTCTTCGGCCAGGGTCGCGACAGCTACGATGTCCGCGGCCGCGTCGCCCACGAATCCGTCTTCAACCGCAACGATGGCCAGTTCCGCTGCCCGTCCTCGCAGCAGGGCTACTCGCCCTTCACCACGTGGACGCGTGGCGCCGCCTGGATCATCGCCGGCTACGCCGAGCAGCTCGAATTTCTTGATACCGTGAAAGGTTCTGACCTCGACGCCGTCGGCGGCCGTCGCGCCGTCACCGATCTCTTCCTCGAAACCGCCCGCGCCACGAGCGACTATTACATCGACGGCTACTCCGCGAAAGACGGCGTGCCCTACTGGGATTCGATGGCGCTCCACAGCCACAAGCTCGGCGACATCACCAAGAAGAACGCCGACCCCTACAACGCCCACGAACCGGTCGACAGCTCCGCCGCCGCCATCGCCGCCCAGGGCTTCCTCCGCCTCGGCACCTACCTTGTCGCGAAAGGCGAAAAAGCCGCCGGCCAGAAATACTTCCAAGCCGGTCTCACCATCGCCGACACGCTCTTCGACGAACCCTATCTTTCCACCTCCCCCAAACACCAGGGCCTCCTCCTCCACAGCGTCTACCACCGTCCGAACGGCTGGGACCACGTCGCGAAGGGCCAGCAGGTCCCCAACGGCGAATCCTCGATGTGGGGCGACTACCACGCCATGGAGCTCGCGCTCCTGATCCAGCGCCTGTCCGAGGGAAAATACTCCACCTTCTTCTGACCAATCGTTCTCGTTCCTCGTTCTCGTCATCTTTCTCTCTTCCGCCCTTCGGATCGAGAGAACGAGGAACGATGACGAGAACGAGGAACGATTTTCCGGAATCCGCGCCCACCCGTGCCCACCCCGCTCCTCTACGAATCCCACTGCCACACGCCGCTCTGCAAGCACGCGCACGGCGAACCTGCGGAGTATGCCGCCGAGGCCCTCGCCCGCGGCCTGAAGGGCATCATCTTCACCTGCCACTGTCCGCTCCCCGAGCGTATCTCGCACGCCGTGCGCATGACGCCCGAGCAATACGAGCACTACGTCGGCCTCATCGCCGCCACCCGCGCACTCTACGCCGGCCGCCTCGACGTGCGCCTCGGCCTCGAAAGCGACTACTACCCCGGCGTCGAACCGTGGCTGGAAAAACTCCACGCCCGCGTGCCCCTCCACCACGTGCTCGGCTCCGTCCACCCGCAGGTGCCCGACTACCGCGCCCAGTATTTCCGTGGCCACTGGTTCGAATATCAACAAACCTACTTCGACCATCTCGCCCGCTCCGCCGAAACCGGCCTCTACGACACGCTCGCGCATCCCGACCTCATCAAAAACGAGTCGCCCGCCGACTGGGATTTCGCCCGCATCTTGCCCTTCATCGAACGCGCCCTCGACCGCATCGCCCAAACCGGCGTCGCCATGGAGCTCAACACCAGCGGCGTGAACAAAGCCATCCGCGAAATCAACCCGAGCCCGACGATCCTCCGCCTCATGCACGCCCGCGGCATCCCGGTCGTGCTCGGCTCCGACGCCCACCGCCCCACGCGCGTCGCCGACGGCTACGCCCTCGCCCTCGGCACCCTGCAAGAAGCCGGCTACACCGAAATCAGCTTCTTCCTCGACCGCCGCCGCCAGACCGTCCCCATCCCCGCCGCCCTCGCGTCGCTGCGCTGAGTCGCGTCCGCTGATGTCCGCCCCGCCGTTTAACCTCTACGACCTCACGCGCGAGCAGCTCCGCCTGCAGCTCGTGCGCTGGGACCTCAACCCGGTCCACGTCGCCCGGCTCTGGAACTATCTCTACATCGAACTCGCCGCGTCGCTCGACGCCATGCCGGAGTTGCCGCCGAAACTCCGCGCGCGCCTCGCCGCCCACACCCACCTCGGCGTGTTGCCCACCGCCCTCGAAACTGCCTCGCGCGACGGCTTCACCCATAAATACCTCCTCACCCTCGCCGACGCCGAACGCATCGAGACCGTCCTCATGCGCTACACCGGCCGCGTCACGGCCTGCATCAGCAGCCAGGTCGGCTGCGCGATGGGCTGCGTGTTTTGCGCCACCGGCCAGATGGGCTACACGCGCCACCTCACGCCCGGCGAAATCGTCGCCCAAGCCGTCCACGTCGCCCGCGCCCTCCGCACCACCGCCCCCGCAAAGTGTCACGTAATACGTGACACTGGCTCGGAGCCACCTCTTGAAAAGTGTCACGTAATACGTGACAGATCCGCCCGTGAACGTCTGCGCAACCTCGTGCTCATGGGCATGGGCGAGCCGCTCCACAACTACGACGCGGTCATGCACGCCATCGACATCCTGCGCGATCCCAACGGACTCGCCCTCGGCGCCGAGCGCATCACGCTCAGCACCGTCGGGGTCGTCCCCGGCATCCTCCGCCTCGCCGCCGAAAAGCGCCCGCTCCACCTCGCGGTTTCCCTCCACGCCGCGAACCAGACCGAACGCGCCGCCCTCGTGCCCGCCGCGAAAAAATGGCCGCTCGACGAACTCATGGCCGCGTGTCGCACCTACAGCGCCGCCACCGGCCGCCGGATCTTCTACGAGTGGACCCTCATCGAGGGAAAAAACGACACGCCCGACCACGCCCGCGCCGTCGGCGAGCTGCTCCGCGGCCTGCCGGCGCAGGTCAACCTCATCCCGCTCAACCCCACGTCCGGCTACGCCGGCCTGCCGACGCACGCCGCCCCCGCGAGAACGTTCCAACACATCCTCTCCGCCGAATTCCAAATCCCGAGCACGGTGCGCCAACGCCGTGGCATCGATATCGCCGCCGGCTGCGGCCAGCTCGCAGTGACCGAAGCGGCGTCAAGCTGACCGCTGCACCGGCGCTCGCCGTTGGGCCGAACCTGCCCCAGCCTCCGTCCCTCGTGACTCCTTTGCGTTTTGCGCCCCTCCTCGGACTCCGATTCGTCCTCGTCGCCCTGCTCGGTGCGAGCCGTGGCGCCGGCGAAGCAGCCCCGCCCGCCGCCGACCGGCCTACCGCGCAGGAACTCGCTGCCATCCGCACGGAGGTGGCCGCCTACCGCCGGAAGGTCGGAGATAAAGCCGGTGTGCCCGAGGTCGCCGACACGTTTATCCCGATCCCGAAAAGCGCGGCTTGGCTCACGACGGCGGAGGCGCAGGGCGCGTTTGCCAAGATGCACGGGAAACTGGAGCAGCTACGCTGGTGGAAAATCGGGCTCGATCCCGCCACGCTCGAACACGCCCTGCGCGAGCCGGCGGCCATCGTCTCCGGTTGCGTGCATGCCGTGCGCGCCGGCCTCGACGGGGCGCCGCGCTCGCTGGCGTATGCCCGGGAAGCCGGCGATTTTCTCGTCTGGGCACAGTCCCAGGGTGGCACAGGAGTGTTTCCGTTTCCCGTCGTGCGCGGCGTGACCCGCGACAAAGCCTTCGTGGCCGCGGACCGGTTCCTCGCCCAAGCCGAACGCGAGGGCCGCCTCGCCGACGTGGTGCGTAACGGCTGGGCCGTGGACGACAGGGCTGACGGCGGCCTCCAATTCGACCACGGCGAGGCCGGCGTCGCGATGTTCGAGCTCTACGAAGCAACCCGGGAGAAAACCTATCTGACGTCGGCCCAATGGGCCGCGGACTGGGCGGAAAAACGCCCGATCGCGCGCAATTGGAATTACAACAGTTTCAGCGTCTCCCTGTTGGCCGAGGCGTTTCGCGTCACCGGCGAACGTCGCTATTTCGATGCGGCCGTGCGCAAGACGCTCCTCGGGGTCCTTCCCGGCCAACTCCTCGACGGACCGCACGCCGGCCGTTGGGTGGACGCGCACAATGCGCGGCCCGCCTACCACTATCTCATGATGCGCGCGCTCGCGCAGCTCGCGGCCGTGATGCCGAAAGACGCCGCCGCGCGCCCCGAAATCATGCGCGCACTCACGCTGGGCCTGAAAGCGCGCAACGAGGAAATCCTCGGCCGCGGTGCGGCCAACAAGGACAAGGCCATGGAAGCGCTCGTGATTGTGAACCGCGCTTTTGCCGACGACGCGGCGTTCCTGCGCGAATCCCGCTCTGCCGAAGCCCTCGACGCCCTGGGCCAGCTCGTCTCCGAGCAATTCCGCCGCGGCACCGCGCCCCTCGGCCCGCGCGAATGGGGCCTGTTCCTGAACTACGTCGTGGGGAAGGCCAAAATGTCCGCGGCGAAATAACCCGTTCCTTGCTTCATCCTATGCGCCGACTCCTCTTTCTCGCCTCCTTGCTTTGCGCCGCCGGAAGCGCCGCCGAGACCACCGCCCGCGCCTACGCCGATCCGGCTCCCCAGCGCTATCACCTCACCCAACGAGCCAGCGAAATCGACCCCCGCACCCGCGAACATCCGGAGATCGACTTCGTGTTCAAAGACAAGGCGGGCAAACCGCAGGATACCGAACACGCGGTCGTTGACACGCGCGTGGCCCCGCGCGGGCGGCTCGTGCTCTGGCTCATGAACTACAACGCCCCGCTGTTCGACCGCCTCGGCGACTACGGGCTGCACGCGATCCAGGTCAGCTATGCCAACAAATGGTTCGGGCTCATTCCGACCCAGGCCCGGGACGACGGCACGAGCCTCGGAAAAATGCGCCTCGAGGCCACGACCGGCGAAGATTTCTCCCCGCTCTGCGTGATCCCCAAGCCCGACGGCATGAGGGAGCGGGGGTTTCAGTTCGTGAACTATCTCACGAGGGCCCATCCGCAGGGGCGCTGGGAACAGTTCCTCGCCGCCGACGGCGCGGGTTTGGATTGGACCAAGATCATCGTCGCGGGCGCCTCGCACGGCGCGACCTCCGCCGCGCGTTTCGCGGTGCACCAACGCGTCGACCGGGTCGTCCTGTTGTGCGGCCCCCGCGACCAATTGGAGAGCTGGCAGGGATTTCCGTCCGCCACACCGGCGAACCGCTTCTTCGGCTTCAGCCACGTCCTCGACAGCGGCTGGACCGGCGACCACTACTGCCGCTCGTGGCAGATGCTCGGCCTGCCCGCGTTCGGCCCGATCACGGACGTGGACGCGACGGAGGCGCCCTTCGGAAACTCGCGCCGGCTCATCACGAAATTCGACGTGAAGGGCGATGCGAAGCGCGCCCACAGTTCCGTCCAACCGGGCGCCGCGGCGGGCAAAAATGCCCGGGGCGAATTCCTCCACGAAGCGGTGTGGAAATACCTCTTCACGCACCCGATCGACCAAGTCGGTACGCCCACACCGATCGATCCGGAGTGCGGGGTGAAGCTGCCGGCGCAGACGGAGGCGAAGAAATAGTCGCTGTTACGGTTTGGCTTCCAGCCACTGCACGGCGTCGATCACGACGTAGCCTTCGGTGCCGGCGTTGGCGATTTCCACATAGCCGGACTTGCCTTTGGTAAACCGGAACGTGCCCACGGGCTGGAGGAGGCCGTCGACGGCGGGCTTCTTCTTTTGGTCGAGCACGACCTTGGTCTCGCCGTCGGCGTGGCGGATCGTGACCGGCACGTTGGAGGCGCGGTTCGCGTTTACCGGATAGGCAATCGCGACGGTGTAACGGCCGTCCTGCGGGAGTTCGGGCGTGAAGCGGGCGGTCTGCTCGCCTTTGTCCGTATTCGCATCGTGGAGATAGCCGTGGCCGACGAAGGGGGCGTTGGCGCCGCTGGAGGAGCGGAAGCCTTTCAACTGCGCCGCGTCGTCGTCGACCACGATGCCCGGAGGATTCACGTGTTTCGGGCCGGTGCGCGGCGGCAATGGATCGCTCACGAAATCCAGCATCTGCCCGTCCTTGAGCAGGCGGGCTTCGAGCTTCTTCGGATCGATTTTCTGCACCGTGGTCCGCTCGTCGATGGCGTGGACGGCCGCCGTGGCGGCACTCTGCCCAAGCACCATGAACACCGGCTCCATGCGGATGCTGCCAAAGGCGATATGCGAGGAACTGAGGCACGTCGGCGCAAGGAGATTGGTGCACTCAGAGGCTCGCGGACGCAGGCTGCGGTAGCTGATCGGGTAGGGGCGCACGCGCACCTGCACGTCGCCCTCGTTGCGCACAAAACCCTCGGCCGTCACGAAGCGCTGGATGTTGTGCGAATCCATGTTGTAGGCGCCCATGCCGACACTGTCGGCGACGACCTCCGCCCGCGTGCAGTTCTTCTCGGTCATCACGTAGTCGCTGATCATGCGGCGGGCCTCGCGCACGTACATTTGCCGCGGCCAGTTGTTGTTGTCGGTGAACTCATCCTTCGCGAGCCCGAGCCGCTGGAATTCCGCGCGGATTTTTTCCGGGACCCGGGGATGGTGCGCGTAGGTCCAGAGGAGGCCTTTCTGCCAATTGACGTGCGCCTGCACGATTTTCGCACGCGCGGTGTAGTCGGCCTCGGGGTAATCCCAATTCTGCCCGATAAAATCGGTGCTGATCGCAAAATTGTTGTTCGTGTCGGTCTTGCGGTTCGGCATCCAGACGGGATTCCACGAAATGCGGTGGTCGCCGGCCTCGACATTGCGCAGCGCCAGCTCGAACCAGCGCGGATCGTAGTTGGCGGGTTTTTCCCACGCGCGGCGGTTTTCCGGCACGTCGGTCGTCGTCATCCGGAAATTGTAGGCCTGCACCTTGCGGTCGCCGGAAAACTCCTCGCCGGGGCCGGCGCCGTTGATGCCGGGCAGCAGACCGCTCGTCGGGTCGCCGGGCTTCACGTAGGGATCAACCTTTTTGGTGAACTGGTGGCTGACGGTGTGCGCGACCTGCACGCCGTTGATGGTTTCGCCGTAAACGGCATTGGCTTCGCGGCCGACGTGATAGCTGACGCCGGCCTTCGCGAGCAAATCGCCCTCGTAGGTCGTATCGATGAACATGGGCGCGGCGAAGGCGCGGCCGCTTTCCATGACGATGCGCACGATGCGCGCCCCGTCTTTGATGACGCCCTTGCCCGGCGCGAGATCAAGGCGCTCGCCGCGCACCACCGTGATCTGGGCGCCCGCTTCGCGCAGCAGGTCGTCGTAAACCTTCGTCGCGACGTGCGGCTCGAAGGTCCACATCGTCTGCTCGTCGGCGCCCGTAGTTTTGTTCCGGCGGTCGAAGTAGTCTTGCGAAGTCTGGCGCGTCCACGCGGCGGGATTCTGATAGTGCTGCCAGATGCGGCCGTAAAATTCACGGGCAATGCCGCCGATGGCGCGTTTGTTGCCGATGTCCGTTGCGCCGAGGCCGCCGGTCGTGAGGCCGCCGAGAAATTGCGTCGGCTCGATGAGCACGGCGGTTTTCCCCATGCGTGCGGTCTGGAGGGCGGCGGCGACGCCGGATGACGTGCCTCCGTAGATGACGACATCGGCGGAGGTGGTGGCCGAGGCCGCGCGCAGCGAGACCAGCGCGGCGACAAGCAACAAGGGGAGGGAAAGCAGACGCATAGTGCCGCGAAAGTGACAGGTCCGCGCGACGGCTCCAGCCTGATTCCGAACGAGCGACCTACGATTTTCCGCCGGGCCATGCGGCGGCCCCGGCTTGGTCCTTCGCCTCCACGGGATCGCGGGCGTAGACACCGTCGATCTCCGGCGTCGGCAGCGTCGGGCGACTGCGGTCGGGTTGGTCGCGGCACCACCACCAATTGCGCGCAAACGAAAACGTCTCGGGTGCGGTGCCCGGGCCGACATTGACGCCGCCGGAAGCCCACGCGGCGGAATCGAAGATGATCACGTTGTCGGAAAAAATCCCGTTGCGGCAGGCGATGAAATCGGGCGCGCGATTCTCCTGCAAAATGCGCAGCGCCCAGCGGCCAGGCCGCTCGATCGTATTGAAGCGCACGACGGCACCGTCGACGCCGACGAAGGCCATCGTCGCCACGCCGCCGACAAACGTATTGCCCTCGACGCGGATCGCGCGTGCTTCGGCCGAAGTGCCCGGCGCCGCGCCCGCCACGAGGGGCGGACGGAAAAACGGTCGGCCGGTGCTGCCGCCGATATTCACCGCGCGACCGCCGGCGTGCTCGAAGCGGTTGCGCAGAATCGCGATATCACTCGTGCCACCTTTGCACTGCACGCCGGTGCAGTTGGGTGGCTCGGGTTCACGGTGGCGGATGACGCAGTCGATCACGACGCCCCGATGGCAACCGACCAGGTCGATCGCGGAGCCACCGCCTGTGCCCCAGCGTTCGATGGTGCAGCCCTCGACGCGAAAATCGCGGAGGCCGGAGAGCTTGATCCCGTCTTGATTGCCGGCCGTGCCGACGTCACGGGCGACCAGTCCGCGCAGGACGACGTGGTGCGCACCGGCGTCTCCTTCGGTGAAGCTCCCGCCGTCGTCGATGTTCAGGCCGTTGTCGGAGAGTTTTTCGAAGACGAGTCCGTACAATTCGACGTGCGCCGGATTCGAGAGCTGCAGGCCGGTCTTGGCGTTTGAGAAAACGGGCGGGTTCTGCGGATCGGCGGCGGCGATCACGATCGGCCGACCGGGTTCGCCGCGGAGATTCGTGCGCTGAAATCCGCCGCCATAGGCCCCGCCAGCGAGCAGGAGACGCGTGCCGGGCTTCGCCGTGGCGAGCGCGGCGCGGAATTCGGCGGCATCGCGCACGCGGATAGCGGTGAGCTCGGCGGCGCGGGTCACGACAGCGGCGAGCAGAGCGGCACAGAGCAGAAGAAATTTCATGGGAAGGAGAGATCGGGGGAGCGTACGGCGCGAATCCGCGGGCCGGGAGGAAAACGACGAAGCCGCGCTGGTGCGAGCGCGACAAATGGAAACCTTCCTCGCGACATGCCGCGTCGCGCCAAACCTCTCCGTTTCCCCGTGCCCCGCGGCGCGGCGCGATTTTTTCTCGCGCTGAATCTCGCGGTAGCGGTCGTGTTGGGCGGTTGGTTTGGGGCGCAACCGTCGTCGCGCCAACGTGAGGTGCGGCGGCTGGTGGAGACTACGTTTGAGCGCGACAAACGCGTCACCGCCCTCGACGTCGCGTGGGATCTTTGGCAACTCTACTACGCCGACAGCGCGACGGGGCACATCGCCAGCGGCGACAAAACACTGGTCTAGGGGCGGCGCTCCGCGGCCGGGCACCGGCGCCCACGCGGCGAGTTTCCGGATCCTGACGAACCAGGGCTATGCCGTCGGCTACAGCGATGCCGTCGGCAATCCCGTTTGGGCCGCCTACCACGTGCGCGATCTGGCCCGTCTGCCGACCCCGGGGGCGCGTCCGGACAAATTCGAAACAGACCGGCGGACGGCCGCGCGCGTGGCGCCCGGGGACTACGCGGCCAGCGGCTACGACCGCGGGCACCTGGCGCCGAACTACGCCATCGCGACCCGCTACGGCGCGACGGCGCAGCGCGAGACGTTCCTGATGTCGAACATCACGCCGCAGCTCCACGCGCTCAACGCCGGACTCTGGCAGGAACTGGAACAGAAAATCGCGACGAGTTATCCGGCGCGCTACGCCGAGGTGTGGGTGATCACGGGCCCGCTGTTCGGCGCGACGCCAAAAAAACTCCGCGGCGGGGTGGCGGTGCCGGAGGCGTTTTTCCTGATCGTGATCGACGAGCACGAAGGGAAGCTGCGCACGCTGGCCTTCATCTTACCGCAGGAGGCGCCGCCCGACGCGGATCCGGAACGCTACCTCACGCGCATCGACGAAATCCAACGCCGCACCGGCCTGGATTTCCTCGGCGAGCTCGACGATGGGGCGGAGCAACCGGTCGAGGCCCAACGCGCGGCGCAGCTGTGGTGAGTGATTGGCCAAGTCGGGCCGACTGAAGTCCGCCTGGCAGCCAGCGAAGCCCCCTACCGGGCCCCATTCACCACCGGCTGCGTCCAGGCGCACT
>CANHJG010000042.1 GCA_947461205.1 Opitutia bacterium | reverse complement strand
CGCCCTCGGGGAACTCGTGCGCATCGACGCGGAAGCTGGCAACCGCGTGAAACTCGCCGAAAACCTCCCCAAGTTTCTCCGCCTCCGCAAACCGTCGCGCGCCGTCCTCGAGGCAAGCCTCCTCCGCCTGGACCAACCCGCCGACGCGCCGCTCCGCGACCAGGTCCGCTCCGCCCTCGCCCGCGCCAGCGCCACGCCCGCGCCCTAACCCTCAAGCCCGAAAACCGCCTTCACGTAGTTGTCCACGCTGAAGGGCTGCAGGTCCTCCGCTTTCTCCCCGAGCCCGAGAAAATAAATCGGAATCTTGAGCTGCCGGTAAATCCCCACGAGCGCGCCGCCGCGGCTCGTGCCGTCGAGCTTCGTCACGACCAGCCCCGTGAGCCCGAAACTCTGGTGAAATACCTTCGCCTGTTCGATCGAGTTGCTGCCGAGCGAACCGTCCACCACGAGCCAGCGGTGTTGCGGCGCCGTCGGATCGTTTTTCTGAAGCACGCGGCGGATCTTCGCCAACTCCTCCATCAGATTGGACTTCGTGTGCAGCCGCCCTGCGGTGTCCACGATCAGAAAATCGCGCCCGCGCGACTTCGCCGCCTGCCACGCATCAAACGCCACCGCCGCCGAATCCGCGCCCGTGTGGCTCGCGATGATTTCCAAATTCAGCCGCGTCGCCCACGCCTTGAGCTGCTCCACCGCCGCCGCGCGGAACGTGTCGCACGCCGCGAGCGTGACCGTCTTCCCGTCCTCCTTCAGTTTCCACGCCAGCTTGGCCGACGTCGTCGTCTTCCCCGAACCGTTGACCCCGATCATCGCGATCACGACCGGATTTGCCGTCTTCGCCGCCACGTCCAACGCCCCCTCCGCGCCCGCCAACACGCGCTTCAACACCGCCGCGCCGATCTTCGCCGCTTCCTGGCCGTGCAGGGTCTTGTCCTGCTTGTACGCGGCCTTGATCTCCGCGAGAATTTCCTCGGTCGTCTCCACCCCAAAGTCCGCCGTGTAGAGCGCCTCCTCCAGCGTCTCGAGCGACGACGCATCGATGGGCTTCGCACCGAAAATCGCGGCGGTCTTCGCCGCGATCGCCGAAACCGTCTTCGCGAACCCTTCTTTGAATTTTTTGAATAGACCGAACATCGGGAAAATTAACGGCGGCTCACTTCGCCGGGCCCGGATGACGGGGGAATCGATCCGGGGTCATCCGCGTGCTCCGTGGGCCAGAAATTACTCCGCCTTGCGCGCGTCGCGCCCCAGCTGGTCCTTCAAACGGTCGAGGATGCCGTTGATGAAACGCTTCGCATCGATGTTGGAAAACTGCTTGGAGAGATCGATCGCCTCGTTGATCGAGACCACCGGCGGGATGTCCTTCCGGTAGACCATTTCGAAGATCGCGAGCCGCAAAATCGCCAGATCGATCTTCGCGATGCGCTCGAACTCCCAGTTGTGCGCCAGCCCCTTGATGCGCGAGTCGATGTCCGCGCTGTGCTCGATCACCCCATGGATCAGCTCCTCGCCAAACGCGTAGTGCTCCCGCGGCTGCTCGCAGTTCTCAAAAAACGTCACGAGGTCGTTCGCCAAATTTGCGGGGGTGTTCATGCTCCACGCGTAAAGAAATTGCAGGGCGACCACCCGGCCGTCACGGCGCTGGGCAAACAGGGCTTTGTTGCTGCTCATGAAGAAAATTTCCGCTTCAACGCCGCCATCTCCAACGCCGCCTGCGCAAACTCCGCACCCCGGTCGATCTTGCCCACACACCGCGCGCGCGCCTGCGCCGGCGTGTCGGCCACGATCACACCGTTGATGATCGGCGTGCCGCTCGCCAACGCCAGCGTCTGCAACGCCTGCGAGACACTCTGCCCGACCATCTCGTGGTGATTGGTGTCGCCGCCGATCAGGACCCCGAGCCCCACCACGACGTCCGCCTCGGTCTTCGCCGCCAGCCACGCCGCCGCCACCGGCACCTCGTGCGAACCCGGCACGCGGGCCACGGTAAGATTCTTCTCCTTCACGCCCGCCGCCCGGAGGCCAGCCAGCACGCGGGCGAGCAGTCCGTCGGCGAGTTCCTCGTTGTAGCGCGCCGCGACCACTGCGACGCGGAAAGCGGCGCCGGCGACGACAGGGACAGTGGGAGCGGCGAGACTCATAGAGGGTTCAACGTTCGAAACCGAGCAGCGAACCCGAGCCCCTCGGCAATCGCCAATCAAAAATCCGCTTTTTTTTCGGCCGCCGGTTCCCGTCGCCGATCCCGGGCCATCCCGCCCCGCCGCCTAACCCTGAAACTCCACGGTGAGGTGCTCCACGGGCGCATCATCACCGTCTCCCTTAATGAGCGTGATAAACAATCGGAAGCGCAGCGGCGGCTTGACGATTCTCTCCGAGGTAAACACGCCGACGCCCCCGCCCGGCAGCAGCATCGTGCGCTCCGGGCCCTTCTGGTTCGCCGGCTGCCACCGCAGCCCCACCCGAGTGAAATCCGCCGCCACGGGCTTCTTCTTCGCGTTATAGGCCGTAAGCTTAAAGGACCCTTTCACGAGTTGGATTCCGAGGAAACCCTCGCCCCGCCCAATTTCCATCCCCTCGATTTTCCCCGGCGCTTCCTCTTTTTTCTTTTTGTCGTCCTTTTTTTCCAGAGCCGTCGGGACCGTCTTCGGTGCGGCCTTTTTCGGGTCGGTCGACCCGGCGGGCTGGGCCCAGCCCGACCCGACCCAGGCCAGCACTAGGCCCGCGGCCACCCACGATTTGGATTTCATCAGACCATCGTAAACTCGCGGGCCGTCCGCGCAAGCCGCGAGCCGGCCCCGCGCGGTTTTTACTGCGGCTTCGCACCCGGCGGTCCGCATCCAGAGACCTCACGCGGCCCGCGCTGCTGCGCCTTCAGCACCTGCCACCGCGCCAGCCGGTCGGCGATCTTGGCTTCCCAGCCCGCCGTCTTCGGCGTGTAGAGCGCGAGCGGCTTTTCGAGAAAATCCTGGCCCGATATATTCTCCGGATAGTCGTGGGAATAGCGGTAGCCCTTGCCGTGGCCGTTTTCCTTGCTCGCCTTGCCACTTTTGTCGCGCAACGGCAGCGGCACCAGTTGCACCGGCTGCTCCTTCAACACCCGGTGCGCCTCGCCGAGGGCCAGCGTCGCGGAATTGCTCTTCGGCGCCGTCGCAATGTAAAGCGTCGCATGCGCCAGCGTGAGTTCGGCCTCGGGCAGTCCAATAAAGTCGCACGCATGATGGGCCGCCACCGTGAGCGGCAGCGCCTGCGGGTCCGCGAGGCCCACGTCTTCGCTCGCGAGGATCACGAGCCGGCGCGCGATAAACCGGGGGTCTTCCCCGCCCGCCAGCATCTTCGCCAGCCAATACATCGCCGCATCCGGGTCGCTCCCCCGGCAGCTCTTGATAAACGCGGAAATCGTATCGTAATGCTCGTCCTCGTCCGCGTCGTAACGGATGCGCCGCTCGCGCGCGAACACCTCCAGCTCCGCCGCCGTGATCGGCGCGCCCTCGGCCAGGCCCAGCACCAGCACCTCCAGCGCGTTCAATGCGCGGCGCAGGTCGCCGTCGCAGAGCACGGCGAGGTCCGCCAAAATTTTTTCCTCAGCGGTCGCGCGCCGCGCCCCGAGGCCGCGCTCCACGTCGGCCAGCGCCTGCTTCAACACGCCGGCGACTGCCGCGGTCGCCAGCGGCTCAAGGCGGAACAGATGGCTGCGCGAGAGCAGCGGCGGGTTGACGTAAAAGCCCGGATTGTGCGTCGTTGCCCCGATCAGCCGCACGTTCCCCTCCTCGACGTCCGGCAGGAGCAGGTCCTGCTGCGATTTGTTGAAGCGATGCAGTTCGTCGATGAACAGGATCGTCGCGGCTTCGGGGCGCCGGCGCGCGGCCGCGAGGATTTCGCGCAGTTCGGCGACGTTCGACATCACGGCGTTGATGCGCACAAAACGGCTCTGCGTCTCGCGGGCGATAGCCTCCGCGATGCTCGTCTTGCCGCATCCCGGCGGTCCGTAAAACAGGAGCGAACCGAACCGGTTTTGCGCGACCAGCCGCGGGAGCAGGCTGCCCGCCTTGAGGATATGCTCCTGCCCCACGACTTCGGCGAGACTGCGCGGGCGCATCCGGGCGGCGAGCGGTTGATGGCCGGACGCACGCTTTTCCCCGGCGGGGCCCGCCGGCGGCGGGGACTCGGCGGCAAAAAGATCGGGTTGGTCGGCGGCGGACATTCTCACCCCCAATCTCCGCGAATCGGCGCGAATGAAAAGGCATTTCAGTTTAGCGTCGATTCGCGAAAAATCGCCGATAACCCAGAAGCATGACCCGTCGCAGTCTCGGACACCGGGCGCCGTTGCTCTGGCTGGTGCTGCCGTTGATGGCCGGGCTCGCCGTGGGCCAGATCGCGGTGTTCGCCCCGGTCGGCTGGCTCCTCGGCGCTGCCCTCGTCGCGGCCCTCGCCGCTACCGCGATGGCTCTGGGCGAGCGGCCTCGCCTGCGGTGGGCGCCGGCGCTCGCAGTCGCGATGTTTTTGGCCGGCCATGCAAGTTACGCGCTGCACCGCGCCCGGTTGCCCGCTTGGGAGGCGCTGCCCCCGCGCGAGGCCCGGCTGGCGCTGCAGGTTGACCGCGTGTTTGCCGCCAAAGATCCCCGGCGGGTGAGCGGGCTCGCCACCGTCGTGCGGGCCGAACCGCACCTGCGCGACCTCGTCGGTCAGCGGCTCTATTTTTCCGTCGGACTGAAAAAAACCGAGCCCCCGCCCGTGCGCAGCGCCGTGGTGACGGCGGTGGGCGTACTGGAGACGCTCCCGCGGAATCCCCCGGCGGACTCCTTCGACGGTTACCTCGCGGGCGCGGGCATGAACTTCCGCCTGAAGCGCGGGCAAGTGGTCGCGGTTGAGCAGGCGGCGTCAGCGTATTATCAGTTCTGCGACGGCGCGGCGGCCCGCTTCAAGGAAATCCTGGGCCGCGGCATCGCCGACAAGCGGCCGGCGCTGGCGGGCTTGTTACGCGCCATGATGCTCGGCGAGACGCACGAACTGAGCGACGAACAGCACGCCTTGTTCATGCAGAGCGGCACGATGCACCTCTTTGCGATCAGCGGCCTGAACATCGGGGTGATTGCGGCGGCGCTGCAGGCCATCCTCTTGCTCGGGCGGCTACCGGCCTGGATCCGCTTTGGCGCCGGCGTGGTGCTGCTGTGGCTGTTCGTCGACATCACCGGGGCGTCCCCGTCGGCGGTGCGCTCGTTCGTCATGGCCGTGTTTTTACAGGCGGCGTTTGTACTCCACCGGCCGGCAAATCCGCTCGCGGCGCTCGTCGCCTCCGCCCTGGTCGTGCTGCTGGTGGCGCCGCTGCAACTCTTCAGCGCGAGTTTTCTGATGAGCTATGCGATCGTGGCCGCGCTCCTGGTGCTCGGCCTGCCGCTGGGCGACGCCTCCCTCGAGCGCTGGAAACCGTGGCGCGATCTGCCGCGGGTGACCTGGTCGTGGTGGCAGCGGGCGGTGGGCGGCGCATGGCAGGCGACGGCGACCGCCCTGGCTATCGGCGTGGCGACGACGCTCGTCAGCCTGCTGACCGGCGTACAGTTTTTCCGGCTGCTCACTCCCGGCGCGCTCGCCTCAAATCTCGTGCTCATTCCGGCCGCGATGTTGGCGACGCTCGGCGGATTTGCGTCGTTGTTGTGCGGCCTCGTCGGCTTCGGCCCGGGCGTCGTGCTCTGCAACCACGGGGCCGCGCTCGTGCTTTGGCTAATCGTGGAAGCGGTGCGGCTGAGCGTGCGGCTGCCGGGGGCCTTCTTGCCCGCGCGGTTTGCCGCCGAGTGGGTCGGCCCTGTGGCCCTCGCGCTCCTCATGGCGACGCTCGTCGCCGGCTATGCGAACAACTGGCAACGTGAACGCGGCGGCTGGTGGCCGCCCTTCGCGGTCGTCGCGGCGACCCTGTTGTTCGGCGTCAAGTTCGGTTAGGACCCGCCGGCCGGCGCGCCCCAAGTCCCTTGCCCGAAAATTTTCCGTGTCTTCCGCCGGTTCCCCGGGCAGGTTTGGTTCCCATGAAAAGCGCCTACGACCTTGCGATGGAGCGTCTCACCCAATCCGACCCGACGGCCGGCAAACCGCTCACGGCCGAGCAAAAAGGCCGCCTCGCGGAGATCGACCGCGTATTCAAGGGCAAGCTGGCCGAACGGGAAATCTTCCTGAAGAAACAGCTCGACGACGCCTGGGCGGCGCAGAACGCCGAGGAGGTCGACAAGATCAAAAAACAGCTCGCGAGCGAGCGGGCGCGCCTCGACGAAGAGCGCGAAACGGAAAAAGAGCGCGTCCGGCGCGCCAAATAAGCCGCCCCCCCGTTCACCGACGGCGGCCCACCCCCAGCCGACCGCCCGGCTCAGACGAACTCAAAATCCGCCACCAGCGCGTGGTGGTCGCTGGCCCGCGTGGGCACGACGCGGTGCGCGAGCGGACGCAGCGGGGCGTTGTAAAAAATGTGGTCGAGCACGAACGGCTGGCGACGCCAGGTGATCTCCTTCTGCTGCACCGTGGAAAAGCCGCGGTCGGAAAACTGCGCCACCAAGCTCTGGTGTTGGCTGACGTTGAAATCGCCCGTGAGGATCAGCGGACCGCGCGCGGCGGCCAGCAGCCCGGCGACGAGGTCGCGCTGACCGGAATGCACCGAACTGCTCGAACCGAGCATGAAAAACGCCAGCAGGTGCACGTTGAGCAACCGCACCGTGTGCCCCGCAATGGTCGTCGTCGTCCCGATCAGCACCCGGTCGGCGGGAGTGGTCTTCCGGCCCAGAAATTCAAACTCGATCGGCGGCGACGGCAGGTCGAGCCGCATCCGGTCGCGCAGCGGCGTGCGCGAAAAAATCGCGAGGCCGACCCCGAAGGGCAGCTCGCGCGGATCGGCCTTCGGGTAGGAGAACCAGCTATCGTAGCCGGCGAGCGCGGCCTGAAGGCGTGTGTAGTTGGGCGGAGGCTGGACCTGCACGCCGCCCGGCAGCGCGTGTTCGACCTCCTGCAACAGAATGATGTCCGCATCGTGCGCCCGGATTTCCTCCAGCGCGGCCTCCAGCCGGATCGGCGCCTGGTCCGGGTTTGCGCCGTCCCAGACCTGACCGAACTGCATGTTGAATTGAAGAACGCGGAAGCTGCTCATCGGCGACAAGGGGGCGGGCGTCGGTCTATTGTTTCTGCACCGTGGCTCCGCCCGCGGCCGGGGTGACCGCGGCACCGTCCAGCGCAACCGCGGTGTCGGGGGCGTTCTTGCGAAAGACAAACCGGTTGATCTTCGCGCCCGTCGCGCGATCCAGCGCGGGGAAGCGCGCCATGTTGGCGGCACTGGCCGACGTGAGACCGTCCTGATATTTCGTGATCAGCTGGGGTCGGTTCGAATCGGCTGCCGTGGACATCGACGCCTCGCGATGATTCAGAGCGCTCATCGGCTGCTCGAGCTTTTCCGGGCGATGCGAATCTTTGTCGCGGATGGTTTTCTCGCGCGCCTCCCGCACCTCGATCGCCGCCCGGCGTTCGCTGACGGCCGCGGGTTTCTTGTCGACGATGGTCTTGTCCACCCGCTTTTCCTGCACGGTGGCGTTGGTCTCGGGCGCCTGCTTGGCCGGCGCGACCGTCGCCGCGGGTGCAAACGGGGTGTTGCGCTGGGCGTAATCGACCGGGCTGGTGGCGTCGGCGGCCCGCGCCATCAGCACCCCGGCAAAAGGCAAAACCGCGAAAACGATGAGGCCGGGTAACTTCATAAAGCCAGAGCTGGAAGGATGCGTTGCCCGCCGTTTGCGGCAAACCAATTGTTCGTCTGCCGAGCCGGGTGCCGATCAGGGGGCCTTGCGACCAAGGCCGAGAAAAAACACGATCAGCGCGCACACCGTCATCGAGCCGGCCAGAAAATACAGCCCGCCGACATACGAACCCGTGACGTGCTCGACTTTGCCCAGCACATACGGGCCGAGCTGGCCGCCAAGATTACCGACCGAGTTGATCAAGCCGATACTCGCGGCGGCGGCGGAACTGGTGAGGAAAACATAGGGCAGCG
This sequence comes from Opitutia bacterium, assembly GCA_947461205.1. Classification (GTDB taxonomy): domain Bacteria; phylum Verrucomicrobiota; class Verrucomicrobiia; order Opitutales; family Opitutaceae; genus GAS368. The sequence goes on along the minus strand of CANHJG010000042.1, from coordinate 27,982 downwards.
TCCAAAAAGCGGGCAGGTACGCCTTGAGTCCCCCCAGCGCTAGCATGAAGCAGATGATCGTCAACGGGAGGTTTCCGCGCGTCAGCGGCGCAACCGCGATGGCGACGGCTCCGATCAGGATCGGGAGCACGGTGTGCCAGCGTCGCTCTTTCGTGCGATCCGAATTCCAACCAATAAAGAGCTGGCCGCCCAGAGCCATCAGAGCCGGCAGCGTCGTGAGCCAAGCGAGCTGCGAGTATTTCAGGCTATACCAGCTGTCGAGAATGCTCGGCAGGAAAAACACCACGCCGTAGCTCCCGGTGACGGTGCAGAAATACGCGAACGCGAGCGCGAGCACCTTGGGATGCTTGAGCCCGGCCCACATTGAAACGTGCTGCTTAGCCGCGGCTTTGTCGCCGGCGAGTTCGGCCTCCAGGGCCTCGCGCTCCTCTGGCTTCAACCACCGCGCCTGGTGGGGCCGGTCCGGTAGCATGAAAAGAATCACAAGGCCAATCACCACGGCGGGCACGCCCCACACGACATAGATCCACTGCCACCCCGTCAGGCCCATCACGAGGGGATGGCTGATGGCGACACCGTTAACGATCTCGGTCGTGCCGACTTTCAACATCAGCGCCGAGAGGACAGGTCCGATGATTTGCGCCACGGGGGTCGCGACAAAAAACAGGGCGAGCGCCCGCCCGCGGTCCCTCGCCGGGAACCAGTGAGAGAGATACACCACCACCCCCGGGAAGAAGCCGGCCTCCGCCAAACCGAGAAGAAAACGCACCAGATAAAATTGAAAAATCGACAGACCATTGGGCCCGTCGAGTTCCGTGACGAGGTTGCGGGCGAGCGTGGCGAGCCACGACAGCCAGCTGACGTCGAGGCCGGCCAGCGGGCTAAATCCCGCCACGATGGCTGCCTTGATCAGCTCGGCGACATGAGTAAAACCCGGGATGCGCACCTGCACGAAGGCCGTCATCGCGGCCATGATCCCCCACGTAATCATGATGCGGGAGAGCCAGAGCCGCGCGCTCCAGCGCTCGACAATCAGCGAGCCGGGAATTTCGAGCAGGAAGTAGCCGAGGAAAAAAACGCCCGCACCGAAGCCGATGACCGAGTTGTCGAAACCCGGTAGGTCCTTCACCATGGTGAGCTTCGCGAACGCGACATTGGCGCGATCGACGAACGCGATGACATAGGCGACAAACAGCAGCGGAATGAGCCGCCAATAGGCCTTGCGGCGGGCGCGATCTAGCGGCGAGGGGGTGGAGGGGGTGGACGGGGCGGCGCTCAAAAGAGGAAGGAAAGATGCACCGGCAGGGAGGGGCGCCGGGGCGGTGTGGGAGGAAACCCGACAGTGCGGGCGGAAGGGAATGGTTCAAGCCCGCCGTGAGAAAAGAACCGTCGGCGTTGAACCACGCGCCGAACCTAATCGCGTCCCGCCGCGACCCGCGACACCCCGCCCGGCCTCACTCGGGTTCGGCCGTGCCCTCGACGACGTGCGCGCGAGCCTCGGGCACCTGTTGCCAAAACTCCCGAAGCGCCGCGCTGAGGTGCTCGGCGTAACGGAAATGCGCGCCCATGCCCGTGCGCAGCTCGGCCTCGTAGATGAATTTGTCCCCGTGCGTGCTATGCTCGAAGGGCGTCTGCGCCCCGAGGAGCAGCGAATACACATAGGCGGGCGAGCCCCGCTGCAGCAGTTCGCGCGTGAGCGCGAGTTGCTCGGCCAGCAGCGTGGCGTGCGCCGAGTGCGCGATCTCGGGGGGAAGGTAGAAACCCGCCTGAATCAACGGCGTCGTGCGGTGACCGGTGCGATGGCGGTTGAGGTCGCGGAGTTCGGCTAGCGCCAGGTTGTTCCACGCGAAGGTCACCCGCATACGGCGCGTGGCCGTACCTTGGTAGCCGTAGCGGTTGGCGCGGTGGCGGAGCGCTTCGGCGACCGGCTGCGTCGCGGGCAGCCACGGCGGGGCGGCGCGGTCGACGTGCACCCAAACCGCGTCGGCCAAGGGCGCGGCGGACAGGCGGTCCAGCCCGAGCGCGCACGAGGTCGCCAGCTCTTGGGCGGCCTGGGCCGTGTAGGAATTTTCCGCCGAACTGTGGCGCATGAGCCGCGGGGAAAGCTTCAGCAGTTCGTCGCGGATCAGCCGCGCGGCCGTCCGGGCCTCGGGGTGCGGCAGCGAATCGAGGTGCTTCACCGTCATCGCCCACATGCGCGAGGACTGCACGAGGCCCACATTGGTGCGCGTGGCGAGCGGGATGAAGTAGCGGGCGCGGTCGAGCGCGTAGTTCTTGCGGAGGCGCGTGACGACGGCGGGTTTGGCGTCCGGCGGGAGGCGGACGAGGCCGGGGTTGGCGGTCGCGAGGGCATCGAGCCGGGTATACTCCGCGTGGTAGGCGGCGAAGGCCTTGGCCATCACGGCGGACCAGCGCGCCGCGAGATCTTCGGGGATACCCAACTCCGCGGCGGTCGGCAGGTTGGCCGCGTCCATCGTGATGTAGCGGGTGCTCGATTCCTGGCCGTCGGCCATGGTGGCAATTTCAAAAATTTTGTAGGCCAGCCACATCGACACATCGTCAAGGGCCACCGCGAGACCGCCGGTGAGGCCGCCGATGGACGCATGCCCGTAGTCGACGAAACTGAGGATGCGGTCGATCGAAGCGTCGGGGTTAGCGAGATCGACCTTAGACAGGATGGCGGCGATGCCCTGATTGCTGCGGGAGTAACGGGCGAGGACGGACGCGAGGAGCTCGGGAGTGACCTTCGGGAGGTCGGCGGCGGTCGGCGGCGGAACGAGGGCGAGTCCGGTGATTCTCATACGAGAGACATGGCCGCAAAGAGCCGCGGGCGGCGCAAGCCGGGAAAACAGAAAGAGCTGCGAAGGTCCGCAGAACACTTGTTGCGATTTTCCGCCCAGCGCTTTTGCTCTTCGGACCCCTCTCCCCTCATGACGCCGACCCCTCCGCCCTTCCCGAGTCCGCGAGCCGCGCCCCGCTGGGTGAGCTGGCTGATCGCCGGAGGAGCGTTTTCCGCCTTGGCCGTGAGTGCGGGGGCGGCGTGGTGGTTTTGGGTGGCGCGACCGCTGCCGGCCCCGGCACCGCCGTTCGTCTTTCGCGACGGGTTCGAAGGTACCGCGAAGACCGAAGATCTGTTTCCCGCGGATTCGAGCCGGTGGCAGGGCTTGGAAATCCATTCCGAGACGGGTCTCGCGTCCAATGCGGTGACGCTGACCACCGAACGGGTTCACTCGGGCACCAACGCCCTGAAATGCGTTGCGGCCCCGTTCGACGGCCGGCGGGCGTCGGAAGCGGATATCGAACGGGAAGGCCTGCGCTTCGTGAAGGGCGACGAGGTGTGGTTCAGCGCTTGGTTTTGGCTGGAAGGCGGCACGGAATCGTCCTCGATTTTTCTCTGGGATCTGGAGTCGACGTCGCTGCGCAACGCCCCCGGCCGCCGGCTCTTTCTGCAGAACGGCGAAATGGTCGCCTCCGATCTGGGCAAGTGGTGGACGGCGAAAAAATTCCGCGCGGTCGGCGGTGCGCCGAAGTTCCCCAAGAACCAGTGGGTCGAGGTAAAAATCCACCTGCGCCTCTCCGACGGAGCGGACGGCCAGATGCAAGTCTGGCAGGACGGCGTCAAGGTGCTCGACGAAACCGGCAAAACGTTGCCGCGCGCCCGCACGGTCTACGACCGGATGCAGGTCGGACTCACGGCCAGCAGCGGCCGCAGCCAGACGCAGACGCTGTTCGTGGACGACGTCGTCCTCTCCAACCGGCCGCTCTGAGCTTTCGGACTACCTGAACGCTCGACGCGGGCCGATCGTCGAACCACTGGGCGAGGAGCGCTTCTTCGCCTAGGCGTTCATCGCTCACGGCGTTTTGAATTGGCCCACCAGCTACGACGTGTGTCCCGATGTTTGGCGCACCTAGGCCGAGACGGGAAGAATCATGAGCCGGGACGAAACCGCCGTGCGCGTCGCTGTATCACGAGCTGCGCTCCCCGCGATTGGATCGCGGGAAACCGACTTGGGTGGAGAAAATCTCGCGACTTCCCCTCCGTGAAATCAGCGCGCGCAGACCGCCCTCACTTCATCGTCAACCACTGGCCGAGCGGGCCTTGGTAGAAGCCGAGGAGGACGCTCGCGAGGGCGAGGCTGCCGAGGGTGAGGCCGCTCACAAAACTGACCGGCGTGCGCGCGGGGCGCGGGTCCGCGGTGTCGGCAGGCGGCATCCATTGCTCGAAGAAGGCGGCTTTAATCCAACCGAAGTAATAGTAGATCGAGATCACGACGCCAGCGGCGGCGAGGGCGAGGAGCCAGCGGGCGCCGCCCTGAAAGGCCGAGATGAAAATAAAGAGCTTGCCCATGAAACCCGCCAGCGGCGGGATGCCGGCGAGCGAGCCGAGGCCGATCGCGAGCACGGCGGCGAGGAACGGACTCTCTTTCGCAAGACCCGCGTAGTGGTCGAGATCCTGGTCGGAGTCGTTGGCGCCCGCGACATGGGTCATCACGCCGAACACCGCAAAGGACGCGATGAGGTAGGCAAACAGGTAAAAATAGATCGCCCCCTGCGCCATCGGCACGGTCGCGGCCGCGACGACGCCGAGCAGGAGGAAACCGGCATGCGAAACACCGGAGAGACCGATCAGGCGTTTGACGTTGTGCTGCGTCAGCGCGGCGAGGTTGCCGAAAATGATCGTGGCCGCGGCCATCGCAATGAGCACCGGCGTGACCAGCCACGCGTAGGCGGCGAAGACGTCGCGGGCGAGAATCAGGAGGACGGCAAAACCCGCGGCCTTGGAGCCGACCGCGAGGAACGCGGTGACGGGCGTCGGCGCCCCTTGGTAAACGTCGGGCACCCAGATTTGGAAGGGGAACGCCCCGATCTTGAAGGCGACGCCCGCGAGGACGAGGACGATGCCGGCGCTGGCGAGAAAGTGGTGCGGGTTGGCGGCGAGGAACTGGGCGAGAGCCTTGAAGTTCATGGCGCTGGCCGTATGAGCGGGCAGGTCGGGGTTGCCGGCGACACCGTAGAGCAGGACGATCCCGAAGAGCAGCAGGCCCGAGCTGAGCGCACCCATCACGAGGTATTTCAGGCCGGCCTCGAGGGAGGCGGTGCTCGTGCGGAAATAGCTGACGAGAATGTAGAACCCAATCGTGACGGTCTCGAGGGCCACAAAGAGCATCACGAAGTGGTTGCTCTGCGCGAGGAGCATCATCGCCCCGGTGACAATCAGCACGAGGTGATAAAACTCGATGCGCGGCATCTTCTGCTTCGCGAGGCTCACGCGGGCGAGCACGCACACGAGGATCGCCACGAGCAGGAAAAACGCCCGCATCACCTGGCCGGCCTCACTGTGGTGGAGCAGCCCGTTGAACGTGTCGTGACCGAGGGCGGCCGAACGGAAGTTGAAGAGCAGACCGGCCAGCGTGCCGACGAGACCGGACAGGGCGAAATCGGGGATGTAGGCGTGGAGCTTTTTCGGCAGCACGATTTCGAGCGCAAGCAGCGCGAGCGCGATACAGGCGAGCATCAGCTCGGGGAAAATGGCCCCCCACTGGTTGTCCGCCGCGGCGAGTTTGACGACTTCGAGATTCATCGCAGGGGGAAAGCGTTAGAGGGAGGGAGCGGACGGAACCACGCGGGCAGGTGCAGCGGCGGCGGGTGTCAGTGCGGCGTTGATCGGCCCGGTGAGCGACTTCGGCCAGAAGCCGACGAAGAGGAGCGCCGCGAGGAGAATGAGCGCGGGAATTTTTTCCTGCCAGCTGAGATCAGCGGGCGGGTGCGCGGCGGTGACTTTGGCGAGGGCCTCGGTCGACGGGCCGAAGAACACCCGGGCGGCGGAACGCAGACCATAGACGGCGGAGAGGACGACGCCGGCGACCGCGAGGGCGGTGATGAGCGGGGAGAATTTCCAGAGGGCGACGAAGATCGCGAGTTCGCCCCAGAAATTGGCGAAGCCCGGCAGGCCGATGCTGGCGAGCGTCGCGGCGACGAAGAACGCCGCGAGGACGGGAGTCTTCTGGGCGAGACCGCCCATTTCATCCATCGCGAAGGTCTGCGTGCGGTGGTAGATCGCGGTCGCGAGGAGAAAGAGGAGAGCGACGGAGAGCCCGTGGGCGACCATGAGCAGGACGACGCCGCCCGGGCCGATGATGCCGCCGGCGGCGATGCCGAGGAACGCGTAGCCCATATGCATGACCGAACTGTAACCGATCATCTGCTTGAGATCCCGCTGGGCAATGGTGATGAGGCCGACCACGAGGACGTTACCGATGACGGCGAGCCAGGCGAGCGGGTGGGACCAGTGGGCGAGGCCGTCAGGCAGCAGCGGCAGGGCGATTTGGACCAGGCCATAGAGGCCGAATTTTTTCAGCACCCCGGCGTGAAGCATCGCGGCGGAGCTGGGCGCAGCGCCGTAGCCGAGGGGCGCCCAGGTGTGCAGGGGCCAGAGCGAGACGAGGACGCCGAGACCGAAGAGCAGAAGACCGGCGATGTTGTGCTGCAGCGTGGCGCCGAGCGGATGGGCGGCGAGGTGGTCGCGGAGGGCGATGAGGTCGAACGTTTGCGCCCCGCTCTTCACGTAAAGCATGATCAGACCGAGGAGGGAGACCATCGCGCCCAACGTGAGGTAGATGGTCAGCTTCATCGCCGCGTAGCTGCGGTCGCGTCCGCCCCAGACGCCGACCATAATGAAGGTCGGGATCAGCGCGAGTTCGTGGAAGAAGTAGAAAAAGAAAACGTCGACGCTGGCGAACACGCCCATCAGGCCGCCCTGCATGATGAGCAGCAGCATGAGGTAGATCTTGAGCCGCTCGGCCCCGGACTGGATCGCGTAGAGACCGGCAGCGAGACCGACGAGGGCGGCGAGGACGAAGAGCGGGAGCGAGATGCCGTTGAGGCCGAGTTTCAGGCCGATCCCGAGACCGTCGAGACCGGTCGAGTAGCGCGTGAGGAAGGCGTAGCCGTGGTCCTTGGCGACGTCGCCGAAATAGAACCAGACATGCAGCGCCATGAGCACGGGAATCGCGAAGGCCCCGTAGGCGAGGAGCACCGACCAGCGCTTCGGCAGACCGAGCGCGATGGCGAGCGCCAGCGCGAGCGGAGCCGCGATGGAAAGGAGCAGAGGATCGAAAGGCAGTTGGCTCATCGCAAAATCAGAGGGTCACCAGACCGGTCGCAAACAGCCACAAACCGACGAGGCCGAGGAGGAACCAGTAGACGTAGGCGTTCAGGTTACCGACATGGAGGGCGCGGGCACCGAGGCCGAAGAGACCGACGAAACCGGCGAGGCCGCGCACGATCAGGCCGGCGAGGAAGATTTGCTCGAAGAAATTAACGAACAGGGCGAAGCGCTGCTGGATCTTTGCGACGTAATAATCGTAGGCGCGGTCGAACGAGTGCTTCAGCGCGGCGAGCGCGGCGAAGAGACCGGGGGCTTTGTCGGCCAGGGTGTCGGTCGGCGTGGACCGGTAGAAGAACCAGGCGATCGACCCGCCGACGAGCATGACCGCGAGGCTGGTGGCGAAGATGATCGTATGCTCGGTGCCATGCGCCTCGGGGATGAGGTCGAACACGCCCGCGAACACGGCCGGGTAGTGGGTGTGGTAGCCGGCGACGAGGGAAAGGGCCGCGAGGAGTACGAGCGGCAGCGTAAGCGTGAGACCGCCCTCGTGCGCATGGGCGGCGTGGTCGCTGCGGGGTGCGCCGAGGAAGGTGAGTTTCCAGAGGCGCACCATGTAGAGAGAGGTGAGCACGGCGGTCAGCGCGAGCAGCACGAAGACCGGCGTGTTCTTGGCGAACGCGAGGTAGAGGATCGCGTCTTTCGAGAAGAAGCCGGCAAGATAGGGGAAGCCAATGATGGCGGCGACGCCGATGGTGAAGGTCCAGAAAGTCACCGGCATCCGCGTGCGCAGGCCGCCCATTTTCAAAATGTCCTGCTCGTGATGGCAGCCGTGGATGACGGCGCCGGAGCCGAGGAACATCAGTGCCTTGAAGAAGGCGTGCGTGGTCAGATGGAACATCGCGGCACCGACGCCGACCGCGTAGACATGCGTGTGCGTCACGCCGTTGTGCGCGTCGGTTTCGCTCATCGAACCGAGGCCGAAGGCGGCGACCATGTAGCCGAGTTGGGAGAGCGTCGAGTAGGCCAGGACTTTCTTGATGTCGCTCTGCGTAATCGCACAGAGGGCGGCATAGAGCGCGGTGGCGGTGCCGGTCCACAGGATGACGGTGAGCGCGTCCGGCACCATCAGGACGTTGATGCGGCAAAGCATGTAGATACCGGCGGCGACCATCGTCGCGGCGTGGATCAGGGCGGAGACGGGTGTCGGGCCTTCCATCGCGTCGGGGAGCCAGACGTGGAGGGGCAGCTGGGCGGACTTGCCGACGGCGCCGCAGAAAAGGAGGAGCGGGAGCAGCGTGCTGACGACGAGCGTGTGGGCCTCGCCCTTAGCGGCGAGCTCGGTGAGGTTGACGGTGCCGTTGAGCCAATAGCACATCACGATGCCGAGGAGGAAACCGAAGTCGCCGACCCGATTCGCGATGAAGGCCTTCTTCGAGGCGTCGGCGGCGGACTGTTTCTCGTGCCAGTGGTTGATGAGTACGTAGGAGCTGAAACCGACCAGCTCCCAAAAGATAAACATCATGAAAAGATTGTCGGCGAAAACGATCCCGAGCATCGAAAACATGAAGATCGAGAGGCCGCCGAAATAGCGGGCCTTGGCCGTGTCGTCCGCCATGTAGCCGAGCGAGAAGACGTGGACGCAGAGGCCGACGAGGCCGACGATCACGAGCATAAGGGCGGCGAGATCGTCGAACTTGAAGCCGAGGGAGATCGCGAGGTCGCCGAGGCGGAGCCATTCAGTGGCGGACTCGAAGCGGCCGCCGCCCAAGGCCAGGCGGAGGCCGTCGAAAGCGACGAACGCGGCGGCGGCCAGCGAGACGGCCGCGGCAGCGTTGCCCTGGCGGCGCAGGAAGAGCGCGATCACGGCGGCCGAGATCAACGGCACCAGCAAGATCGTGGGAAAGTAAGCGACGGTCGTCGTGGTCATCGGCGTCAGTTCTTCAGCGTGTTCAGCTCGTCCACCTGGACGGTGTGGCGCTTACGGAAGAGCGCGACGATGATGGCGAGGCCGACCGCGACTTCGGCGGCGGCGACGGTGAGGATGAAGAAGACGAAGACGTTGCCGTCCATCGTGCCGTTGAAGCGCGAGAACGCGACGAGGGCGAGGGTCGAGGCGACGAGCATGAGCTCCAGGCTCATGAAGATCACGAGCGTGTTACGGCGCAGGAGCACGCCAAAGAACCCGATGGCGAAGAGCACCGCGCTGATGAGGACGTAGTCGTTGAGGGTCGCGGGGGTCATTTGATGTCGTCGAGGCCTTCCCAGCGTTTGCTGAGGACGATGACGCCGAGCATGGCGATGAGCAGAAGGAAACCGATGACCTGCACCGGCAGGAGATAGGTCGTGAAGAGCTGGTAGGCGTAGTGCTTCAGGTCGGTGCCGACGGCGGCCGCGAGGTTCGGATTCGGCGTAGTGAGCCGGCCGCGCACGACGAAGGTGCTGACGCCGGTCACGAGGAGGCCGAGGGCGAAGACCGAGGCGAAGCCGGAGATTTTCCGGAAGCCGTGCGCTGCGGTGTCCTTCATGTCGAGGAGCATGACGATGAAGAGGAACAAGGCGACGACCGCGCCCGCGTAGACGAGGAGGAGGAGGAATGCCAGCAGGTAGGCGTCGAGCTGCACGAAGAGGCCGGCGACGCCGACCAGCGAGAGCAGGAGGCACATCGCGGCGTTGACGGCGTTCTTGTTCACGACGACCCCCACCGCGCAGGCGAGGGTGAAGAGGGCGAAGGCGTAGAAGAGGATTTGAGCCATGGCAGATCAGTCGCGAGTAGCGAGTAGCGGGTAGCGGGTAGCCGGCAGGGGGCGCGACGAGTCGGAGCGAGCGTCATGCTCGCTCTTCCCTACTCGCAGCTCGCCACTTTTCTTCGTGCTCATCAGTGCGTGTTGCCGTGCTCGGCGGCGGTTTTCTTTTGGTCCCACTTGTAGTGCTGATCGGGGATCGTGCCACCGAGTTCGTAGAGCTTATCCTTGTGGTTGACCATCTCCTCACGGGTGTAACCGGACAGCGAATATTGGTTCTGCAGGAAGATCGCCTCCTCCGGGCAGACTTCCTGGCAGAGGCCGCAGTAAATGCAGCGGAGCATGTCGATGTCGAAGGCCTGCGGGGCCTTTTCGACGTGGGCGCGGTCGGCCTGGTCGGCGGGAATTTCGCCGGGCGTGATGCGGATGGCCTTGGGTGGGCAGACGAATTCGCAGAGCTGGCAGGAGACGCATTTCTCGCGGCCGTTGGGGTCGCGCACGAGCGTCGGCACGCCGCGGTAGCCGGGCGGGATCGCGGGCCGCTGCTCGGGATAGGAGAGCGTGACCTGCGGCTGAAAGATGCGCTTGAACGTCGTCCACAGCCCGCTCGCGATCTGCGGGAGGTAGGTGCGCTCGGCGAAGGTGAGCGGTTTGCGTTCGAGAGGGATGACGGCCATAGCGCGGGAGTGGTGGGCGGTTATTTCTGAATCACCGCGATGGCGATCGCGTAGAAGAGCAGGTTGGCGATGGAGAGCGGCAGCAGTTTCTGCCAGCCGAGCTTCATGATCTGGTCGTAGCGGAAGCGCGGCACCGTCCAGCGCACCCACATGAAGAAAAAGACCATCGCGACGACCTTCGCGAGGAAGATGACGATCGAGAGCACGCCGACCACGAGCGGCAGACCGGCGACGCCGAGCAGCTGCGCAGCGGTGGAGAGGGGGACCCACGGGAGCGGATTCCAGCCGCCGAGGAAGAGCAGCACGAACACGCCCGAACCGATGATCATGTGCGAGTATTCCGCGACGAAGAAGAGCGACCACTTGAAGGCGCCGTATTCGGTGTGGAAGCCACCGACGAGGTCGGACTCGGACTCGGCCATGTCGAACGGGTGGCGGTTGGTCTCGGCGAAGAGCGAAATGAGGAAGATCAGGGCCGAGAGCGGCATCAGCAAAATGAACCACGAGCCACCCCAGAAGCCCGGGAGGCTCTGGAACTCGACCGCCTTCGCCAGGCTCATCGTGCCGGGCTGGCCGGGGGCGTTGATCCAGAGAAACACCGGGATCACCGACATCGTCATCGCCAGTTCGTAGGAGATGAGCTGCGCCGAGGCGCGGACGCCGCCTAGGAAGGGGTATTTGGAATTGGAGGCCCAGCCGGCGAGGATGAGCGAGTAGATGCCGAGCGAGGAGACGGCAAACACGGCGAGCAGGCCGATGTCGACATCGGCGAGGACCAGCGGAATGGCGGCACCGGCGGCGTCGAAGTAGGCGCCGAACGGAACGACGGTGACGGTCGTAAACGCGGGCATGATCGCGAGGGCGGGCGCGAGGATGAAGTAGAATTTGTTCACGTGGCCGGGGACGGGTTCCTCTTTGAAGAGCAACTTGCCGCCGTCGGACATCAGATGAAACACGCCGAGTTTCTGGAGAAACACGCCGAGCAACGGAATCCACGCGATCCACGGCACGATGGCGCGGTTGGGACCGGGGCGGCCCTGCATCCAGGCGGAGACCTTGCGCTCGGCGAGCGAGCATGCGCCCGCGAGCGGGAAGATCACCATAATGACCGCCAGGCCCTTCGCGAGGCCCTGAATGACCGGATGCAACTGGAAGAAGAAATCGAACATGTCAGGAAATCAGCACGAGGGCGGCGCCGAAGGCGGCGATCACGCCGCCGGCGATGCGCAGTTTCACGGCGTTCTTTTGCTCGACGGCGAGCGCGCGTTGGTCGGATTTGCGCGGGGCGGGCGCGCCGGGCGCCGCGGCGGCCTTACGCAGCGTGAACGCCACGAACGCTAGGCCGGCAAACACGAAAACGAGACCGAGGGCAAAGATGGGCGTGGAACGGCTCATGGTGCGGGCGACGTGGGGTTAGGCAGTCGCGACGGCGACCGCGGGAGCAACGGGTTTGTAGTGGAGCGTTTCGCCCTCGACGAAGGGCAACGCGGCAAAGGGCGTCGCGTCGAGGAGGAGACCGGTCTCGGGCAGGTTCGCGTAGGTGATCGGACCGAGGCCGGGCACCTCGGCAGCGAGGAGTTTCCAGAGCGAACCGAGGTCGGACGGAACCGAAGCACCGGCCGCGGCAGCCAGCTTAGCAAGAACGATCAGGTCGTCGGTCGCTCCCGCGGGCGCGGGGACGGCTTTCGCGAATTTCTGGAGACGGAACTGCTGGTTCACCAGCGTGCCGTTCTTCTCGAAAACGGCGAGGGTCGGGAGGACCACTTTCGCGACGGCGCTCGTGGCGTTGGCGTGCGTGCCGAGATAGACCACGGCAACTTTCGCGAGCTGCGCGGCGGTGAGGCCCGCGGCGGCGAGGTCTTCGCCGACCGAGACGATCACCCTGGTTTTGCCGGCGTCGACGGACGCGGCGAGCGCGGGGAGGGTCTGCGCCGGCAACGCGGCGATGAGGCCGGTGACGAGGGCGCCGCGGACGTTCGGGTTGCGGTCGGCAGAGATGAGGAGCGTGTCCCCCGGCCCCACCCGGCTGACGAGCTGCGTCGGCGCGTTGAGCGCGACGGCGAGTTTCTTCGTGAGAAATTGTTCCTCGACGGTGCTGCGGGCGGAACCGACGACGGCGATGGCGCCGGCATAGGCCTTGAACAGATCGGCGGCGGCATTCGCGGCGAGGTCGAGGCCGCTGTCGGCGCCGTTGACCTTGACTGCGGTGAGGCGGTCGGCGGCGCGGAGGGTCTTGAAGAGTTCGCGACCGGAGTCGGCCATCCACGTGTCGTTCACCTCGTCGTTGCGGCGGGGCGTAATGCGGTAGATCTGGCCCTCGCGGGACCAGACGACGGTGTTGGCGCCGACGGAGGATTCGGTGTCGAGGCTGTTGGTCTGCTTGAGAAACCAGACCCGCATCTTGAAACGGAAATCCGTGCTGGTAAGCGCACCGACGGGGCAGATGTCGACCGTGTTGAGCGAGTAGTTGTTCGTGAGCTGCTTGCCGGGGAAGCAGGTGAGCGTCGAATAGCTGCCGCGGTCGATGAACCCGAGGACGTCGTCCTTCGCGATTTCCTTCGAGAAGCGGATGCAGCGCGAGCAGAGGATGCAGCGCTCGTCGTCGAGGGTGACGCGCGGCCCGAGCTGGGTGCGCTTGGGCTTCACGTTCTTCTGTTCGACGAAGCGCGAGTAGCCGCGGCCGTAGCCGGTGGACTGTTCCTGGAGTTTGCACTCGCCGGCCTGGTCGCAGATCGGGCAGTCGAGCGGGTGGTTGATCAGGAGGAACTCCATCACGCCCTCGCGGGCGTCCTTGACCATGGGAGACGTCGTCTTGACGTGGAGGCCGGGCGAGACGTTGGTGCCGCAGCCGATCTGAGGGCGCGGGATCCAGTTGATTTTCTGTTTGCCGGTGGCCGGATCCATAATCGGCGCCTTGGTGGCGGGATCGACGGCGGGCATGCCCATTTCGATGAGACACATCCGGCAATTGCCCACGATGGTGAGCTTCGGATGGTAGCAGTAGTGCGGCACGTCAACGTTCACGAGGCGGGCGGCCTCGATGACGTTGGTGCCTTTGGGCACGGCGATCTCCCGGCCGTCGATGTTGACGGTGACGAGGTCGGGTTTGGGCGGAGCGATCATCGGAGCAGGAAAAGGTTAGACGAGTTCGGGCGCGCCGGCGGGCTTCGCGGTTTTCTTGGTCTCGGGGTAGTGCTTAAACTCGTCGCCGAACTTCGCGATGAAGCTCTGGGTCGGCCACGAGCAGGCTTCGCCGAAGGCGCAGATCGTGCGGCCGGGAATCTGGTCGGCGACGCTCTTGAGGAGTGCGGCGTCCTCGCTGCGGGCTTGGCCGTGGACCATGCGGGTAGTGATTTTTTTCATCCACAACGAACCTTCGCGGCAGGGGGTGCACTGGCCGCAGCTTTCGTGGGAGTAGAAGGCGTTGATGTTGGCGAGGGCCTCGACCATGTTGACCGTGTCGTCCATCACGATCACGCCGCCAGAGCCGCCCATCGTACCAATCATGCCGAGCGAATCGAAATCCATGGGCACATCCTCGACGCCCCAGTCGTAGTCGACCATCTCAGCGCCGACCTTGCGTTTGCCTTTGAAGCGTTCGCCGAAACGAAGAATTTTCGCCGACGAGCCGCCGGGGATGACAGCCTTGAACGTACGGCCGGGGAGCGGTCCGCCGCAGACCTCGTGGAGGAGCTGGCCCATTGTGATCTTACCGGCCTCGAACTCGTAGTAGCCGGGGCGTTGCACGTGGCCGCTGACGCAGAAAATGCGCGTGCCGGTGTTGTTGGGCGTGCCGATTTTCGTGAAAGCGTCGCCGCCAAATTCGACGATGTGTTTCACGTGGCAGAGCGTCTCGACGTTGTTCACGATCGTCGGGCACTGGTAGAGCCCGAGGACGGCCGGGAAGTAGGGAGGCTTGATGCGCGGGTTGGCGCGCTTGCCTTCGAGCGACTCGATCAGGCCGGTCTCCTCGCCGCAGATGTAGGCGCCGGCGCCGCGGTGTACAAAGATGTCGCAGGAGTAGGTCGTCCCGAGGATGTTTTTTCCGACGAAGCCGGCCGCCCGGGCCTCGGCGATGGCTTTTTCTAGGATGCGCGCGCCGTGGGGCATCTCACCGCGGATATAAATGTAGGCCTGCTTCACGTTGTTCGCGAAGCACGAGATCATCGTGCCCTCGATCAACTGGTGCGGGTCCTGATGCATGATATAGCGGTCCTTGAAGGTGCCCGGCTCGGACTCGTCGGCGTTGACGATCAGGTAAATCGGTTTGCCGCTCTTGCGGTCGACCAGGCCCCACTTCACGCCGCAGGGAAAACCCGCACCGCCGCGGCCGCGCAAGCCGGATTTTTTTACCTCGTCGATGAGCTCCGCGGGCGGACGCGTGACGGCCTTTTTGAGGACGTCGTAGCCGCCGTGGCGGACATAGCAGGCGAGATCGTTCGAGTAACCGGGCTCGTCGATGTGCTGGAAAATGATGCGGCGTTGGGTCGGAGCGGCCATGGTGGTTAGCGTTTCTTCGCTTCGGCTTTGATCTGGGCGCTGAGCTGTTTCGCCTTCGCGCAATCGACCTTCTCGTGCAGGTCGTCGTCGATCAGGACGACGGGCGCGGTGCCGCAGCTGGCGAGGCACTCGACGAAGTCGACCGTGACCTCGCCGTCGGGCGAGACCTCGCCGCGGTGCGTGTTAAATTCCTTTTCGAACTGCTCGCAGGTCTTGTAGCCGCCCAAGAGTGCGCAGGAGAGCGTGCGGCAGACCTTGATGTGGCGGCGGCCGATGGGCTTCTGCCGGAACATCGGATAAAAGGTCACGACCTCGTAAACGTTGATCGGCTCGAGCTCGAGCTTCGTGGCGATCCACTCGATGGCGCCCTCGGGAATGTAGCCGACATCCTCCTGGATGAGGTGCAGGAGCGGGAGCGTGGCGCTGCGTTTCGTCGGGTAATGTGTGATTACCTCGTCGATCTGCGTGAGCGTGGTGGGCTTGAGATTCATCGTCGCGGGTCGCGGGAAATAATTAGCGGTCGCACTCGCCCATCACGAAGTCGAACGAGCCGAGAATGGAGACGACGTCGGAAATCAGGGCGCCGACGCAGACCTTGGGAAGAATCGAGAGATTGCAGAACGAGGGGGAGCGGATCTTCAGGCGCCACGGTACGCCGCCGCCCTTGCTCACGACGTAGAAACCGAGCGCGCCCTTCGGGTTTTCGGCCTCGAAGTAGACCTCTCCGGCTGGCATCTGCGGGCCCTCGGTCACAATCATGAAATTCTGGATCAACTCCTCCATCGACGTGAGGATCTTGTCCTTCGGCGGCGCGAAGATTTTCCGCGCGTCCTTTGCATACCAGTCGCCGCCCGGAAATTTCGCGACGGCCTGTTTGATGATGCGGACCGACTGCTTCATCTCCTCTCCGCGGACGAGATAGCGGTCGTAGCAGTCGCCCTTCGTGCCGACAGGAACGTCGAACTCATACTGCTCGTAGCCGGAGTAAGGTTTGTCTTTGCGGAGATCGAGGCCGACGCCGGAACCGCGGAGATTCGGGCCGGTGAGCCCGTAGGCGATCGCGTCCGCCTTCGAAATCACGCCGATGTCGACCGAGCGGTCCATGAAGATCTTATTGCGCGTCAGGAGCCCGAGAATCTCGTCGAGAATCGGGAGAAACTGGTCGCAGAACGCGTTGACGTTCTTCGTCCAGCCCTCGGGCACATCGCGCTGGAGGCCGCCGATGCGGGCATAGCTCGTGGTGAAGCGCGCGCCGGTGAGTTCCTCGAACAGCTTGTAGAGTTTCTCGCGCTCGGTGAAACAGTACATGAATACCGTCCAAGCGCCCGTATCGATACCGAAGGCGCCGAGGCCCATGAGGTGCGAGGAAACGCGCGCGAGCTCGGCGGTGATGACGCGGATCGCCTGGCAGCGCGCCGGCACCTCGAGTTTGGCGAGGCGCTCGACCGCGATGGCGTAGGCCATATTATTCGCGAGCGGGGCGAGGTAATCCAACCGGTCCGTGTAGGGCACGAACTGGTTGTAAGTCATGTTCTCCGCGATCTTCTCGTCGCCGCGGTGCAGGTAGCCGAGGACCGGGTCGCACTTGGTCAGGATCTCACCGTCGAGTTCCATTTGCAGACGGAGCACCCCGTGGGTCGACGGATGCGACGGGCCCATCGAGAGCGACATTTTTTCGGTCTGGAACTCCGGCGGAGCGCCCGCGGCTTTGGCGGCGCTGTCGGGAAAAGCGAATTCAGTAGCCATCGTGGTTGAAAGTCGGCGGACGAAGCGGAGCGCTTATTCCGGTTTCTCCTTCCGCTCGTTCCAGCTCTCGTCTTTGGCGCGCGGCTCGGCGTCCGTCAGGTTCATTTCCCCCACCGAGGCGACAAACGGTCCGCCGGCCATCGGCGCAGCGATGACCTTGGCCTTCGTCTCCGCGGCGACTTCGACGTCGGGGAGCACCGTCTCGATGCCGGCCAACGGGAATTCCTTGCGCAGCGGGTGATAGGGATAGCCGTCCCACATCAAAATCCGGCGCAGGTCGGGGTGGCCGGCAAACGTGATACCGAACAGGTCGAAGCACTCTCGCTCATGCCAGTTGGCGCCGGGCCAGAGGCCGACCGCACTGGGGACCGCGGGCACGGCGTCGCTCGGGCAGTTCGTGGCAATCCGGACGTAGGCGCCGCGGGTCGTGGCCAGCAGGTGATACACGACCGTGAACCGCGGCGAGGCGCCCTCGGCCCAGTCGATCGCGGTCAAATCCACCAACATATCGAACCCGCCCTCGTCACGCAGGTAAGCCAACACGGCGAGCACCTCGCCCACCGGCACGTTGAACGCCGGGAGGTCGGAACTGGGGCGGTCGCTCACCTGAGGAAATTTTCCCTTGAGAGCGGTCGTGACGTCGGCGGTGGCGAACATGAAAGGTGCGGTGAGGGGGAAAAAGCGTTGGTCGGCGGGCGAAAAAACCGGCGGCGCGATCAGGCGGACAGGAGCTTATTGGCTGAAGGCTCCGTGCGGACCTTGGCTTGGAGCTTCATGAGCGCATCGATCAGGGCTTCGGGCCGCGGCGGGCAACCGCTGATATAGACGTCCACCGGGATGATCCGATCGACCCCCTGAAGCGTCGCGTAGCTGCGATACATGCCGCCCGTACTGGCGCAGGCCCCCATCGCGATGACCCATTTGGGCTCCGCCATCTGGTCGTAAATGCGGCGGACCACGCTCGCCATCTTGTACGTGACGGTGCCCGCCACGATCATGCAATCGGACTGGCGCGGCGAAAACCGCATGACCTCCGCCCCGAAGCGCGCGATGTCGAACCGGCTGGACGCCGTGCCCATCAGCTCGATGGCGCAGCAGGCGAGGCCCATGGGCATCGGCCACATGGAATTCGTGCGGATCCAGTTAATGACCGCGTCGGCCCGGGTCACGACGACCTCCCCCTCTATCTTGCTGTTGTAGGCGAGTTCGTTGTTGGAGGTGACCATGGTGGGAAGGATGCGGCGGGAGATAAAATCGCCCGTAGAGTTGCCCTGCGCCCTCCGTCGCGCAAGACGGTTTTCGAAAAACTTCCGACGCCCCCCGGACGGCAACAGGATCACCGCACCCGCGTTCCAGCGCGGCTGATCACGCATCGACGGCTCCGACCTGCGCCGGCTCCAACCCAGTCCCGGGCCGCGCGGCGGTTGAACTGGGAAAAAATGGCAGAGGCGGCGGGAGTTTACCGCGAACCGCGGCGGCGCTAATCGATGATTTGAGAGGAGGAATCCCACTGAAATCCGCCGTGACTGCGTTTTTTCCGAGGGGAGGGCTGGACGCCAGCGGCGAGTTTTCCCGGACGTCTTCCGGTGGATACGCGCCACTACGGCCCATTGAACCAGAAATCCCGAGCCGAACGACCCGGGGTTCTTCCGGAAAGTTTCGTCACTTTCGCTTTTCTCCGGGCCTGAGCCGGGGTGTGGGGCGACGGACGCGGTGGCGACGCGCTGGGGGAGTGCTGGCGGCGGTTCCAGCAGAGCCGAGGCCAGCTGAGGGCCGTCGCCAGCGACCCCAACGGCGCCTCCGCGGCGAGCGTGCGCGCCCACGCGCCCCACGCCGTGCTGACCTTCGGGCGGTTTCTGCACGAGCGGCCTCGGCACCATCACCGAGAGGCAAAGCGCCCACCCCCCAAGCGCAAGCCCCGCCACTCCACCCCCAACTCTCCGCGCTCAACTCCGCTCCTACAGCGTCCGCTCCAACCACGCCACTGTCAGCTCCACCACCCGGGGCGCGTGCCCGAGCTCCGGTTGAAACACGTTGAAAATATGGTCCGCCCCGGCGAGCAACACCGCCTCTGCCGGCCGCCCCGGCGCGATCTTCATGAACTCCGCCTCGTGCGCCGGCAAAAAATCCCCCGAGCCCCGCACCGATAAAAACGCCCCGGGATACTTCGCCAACGCCGCATCGAGCTCCACCCCGCGAAAGCTCTCGTAAAACGCCCGCTTCGTCGTGATCGATTTCCATCCCGGCACCACCTCCGTCGCCACACCGTCGCGCAATGCCCGCTGCGCCGTCTCGCTCCCCGCTAGCTGCGTGAACTGATCGCCACTCGGACTCGACCAGAGCACCATCGTCCGAAACCAGGCCGGCCGCGCGCTCCCGACCACGATCGCCGTCGTCGCCCCAAGGCTCCAGCCCATCACGCCCAGCCGCGCCGCCTTGACGCCCGGTTGTCGCACGACCCACGCCCGCGCCGCCTCCGTGTCCGCCACGCGCATCGCCAGCGTCGACTCGATCTGGGTCCGCAACCGGTCTCCCTCCCCGCGAAAATTGATCCGCAAACTCGCGATCCCCCGCGCCGCGAGCCCGCCCGCCAACCGCTTCGTCAAATCGCCCGCCCCATCCATGTCGTCGGCAAATCCGTGCAACAGCAGCACCGCCCGCCCGTCCCACTGCGCCTCCGGCACGGCCCATGCCCCGCTCACCTCGGGCGCCACGGTCACGCGCGTCTCCGCGGCACCCGCAGCCGGCCCGAAGACCAAGCCCGCCGCCATCATCCCGCCGCCCCAGGAAAAAATTCGCTTCATCCCGCCACCCTGCCCTCCCCTCGCGTACCCTGCAATCCCTCCGCTCCACCACAAGACGACGGCCGACGCTGGGCGGATGCGCCGTGGTGTTTCCGCCTCATCGCTGGGTCCGTGCGACCCGCAGCCCCCCGTCTCTACCCTCTTACCGTCATCCCGAGTCTTCCCGTCTCCTCCCGTCTTCCTTCTGCGCCCCTCCGATCACGCGCCGCGCAAGTCCGCACCGGTGTAGGCCCGGGCGCCGACCGGCGTTCGGGATCGCCCCCGGATCGCTCCCAAGCGTAGGCCGCGAGCTCGCTCGCGCTCCGTCGGCCGTGGGCTCGCCCACGCTCCACACCACTGGCCCGCGACCGGCACCAACCCGGTTTGCTCATCACCGGATGACGTAAAATGGGACTAATATCGTCCGTGGTCAGCCGCCCTCCGCTGCGGTATGCTTCCCTGTCACGCCCGAGCGAAGAGCATGGACTGCCCCACTCCTACCACCCGCCACGCCTTCGCCATCCTAGAAGACACCGTCGTCCCAGGCACGATGCCCACCTAGCGCGACGAAAACGGCGTCATTAACACCTATGCCACCTAGGGCGCAGCCCAGATCGAGATCGCCGAAATGCTGGTGGAGCAACTTCGCCAATTCCTCGCCGGCCAGCGCGGCTTCGCCGACGCCACCGCCTGGCGCCGCGGTGCCACGCTCCGGCGGAAAGGCGAAGGGCCGAACTTGAAGGCCTTCGGCGTGAAACCCGACTTCGTCTTCCGCCCGCACCGCCTCGCCGTCTTCGTCGACGCCTGGTTCTGGCCCGGCTGCCCGCTCCACGGGCGATCGATCACAGGCGACGGTCCGCGTCGTGCACGTCCAGCACCTTGATTTGCCGGTCGGCATGATCGACCTAAAGTTTGACCGCGAATCGTCCGCAAAGGCTGATGTCCACCAATCGCCCGGTGCTGTCACGCTCCGCATCGGCAGAATAATTGCCGGGAAAATCCCGCAATTGAGTCAATTGCTCGCGGATGGAAACCCGGTCTAGTCTCGACCAGCGTTCGACAAACTCGACCGCATCGAGGGCGATCAGGAGCTGGAACGGTTTCATTTACGGCACCCGATCCGTCGGAGTGCCGCACCGACGGTCGAACTCGTCGAGATTCACCCACTTTGCGGCATCCCGATCATCGATTCACCGCGCCAAGGCCTCCCGCTAGCCCTAGGTGCGTTCGTCCTAGAATGCCACTAAGAAGGCCATAATCGAATTCTGTTCCACTGCGCCCAAGCCCGCTCATTCCTGTTTGAGAACCTCGATGCTCATGTCGCCACCGTAAGGGCAGACCCATCACCGCAAGCTTCCGATGCAGGCGAGCCCCTCGAACCAGGCCCCCCGCCTCCTCGCCCGCCTCCACCGCGCCCTCGGTTGAGCCGCGGCCCCTCTTCCTCGTTCATCGTTACCGTCATCGTGCTCGTTCCCCTCCGCCCGCGTGGAAACCGCCGGGCGTTTCTGGCCCGCGACAATCCGGCAGAAAAAACCGGCGGATGATCGTCCGCCGGGAGTCGGGACCGGGCGCGAACGCCTACTTGACGATCAGGCTGTTCTTCACGTCCCGCACGCCGGGCACCGTCGTGGCATCGTGCGCGGCCGCGGCCTTCTGCGCCGCCGTATCCACAAAGCCGCTCAACTGGACCACGCCCTTCAGCGTCTCGACGCTGATGGCGAACGACTTCACCGCGTCGTCGCCGAGCAACGCGCTCTTCACCTTCGTGGTAATGACCGTGTCGTCGACGAACTGACCGGTGCTTTCGGTCGTGGCCGTGGCGGCGCAACCGCCGACCAGACCGCCCACCGCGAGCGCGCCGATCACGGCGAGGAGGGTTGCGAACTTAGAGATTTGAAATGTTTTCATGGGCGTGCGCGCGTTTATTTTCCGAGGACTTGTTTGATTTCTCCGACCTTCTTCTGGATCCGGCCTTCGGCCTTCTCGACTTTTCCCTCGGCTTCCAAGCGGGGGTTGCCGATCAGATTGCCGGTGACTTCCTTGACGGTGCCGGTGATTTTTTTGGCCGTGCCGGCAGCTTGGTCGTGCGTGCTTGATTTCATGGTATTATTGGATTTTGCGGTGACGATTGTCGTCGGCTGTGATCGTAGCCGACCGCGCGGGTACATCCTATGGGGTCTTGGCCTACGGGCCGGCGGCCCCCCGCGTCCTCCGCGGGCCCTGTCCTCCGTAACCTCCGGTCCGCCCATCCGTCATACTGCCATCCCCGAAACCATCCAAAACCCATCATGAAACGCCTCCTCCTCGTCCTCGCTGCCAGCTCCCTTCTCCTCGCCCCCGCCTCCTACGCCGCCAAGGGCGACCGCAAGAAAGGCAACACCGCCAATGCCGAGCTGCTCAAAAAATACGACGCCAACGCCAACGGCAAAATCGACGGCGCCGAGCTCGAGACCGTCCGCAAAGACTTCGCCGGTTCGCCCGATCTCAACCTCAAAGCCCTCGACAAGGACAGCGACGGCAAACTCAGTGACGCCGAAATCGAAGCGCTGAACGGCGAAGCCCCCAAGAAGGGCAAAAAGAAGAAGAACCAGGAATAAGACCTGAGCCCACCCTCTCCCGGCGGCCCCGCAGCAGGCGGGGCCGCCTTTTTTACGCCCGCCCTCCCGGCCCTTACGTTTCCGAACAAACCTGCCCTGGCCCCTGCCCGGGCCCCGTCCAGCGCCCGCTCAGCACTCCGACGGACCCTTCGCACCCATCGAGCCGCGCGGACTGCGGTGAGCCCTTTGCGAGGTGGGGCGGACTTCAGTCCGCCCTGCTCCAGAATTGCGCGCATCCCGTTTGGCTGAGTTCCGCCAAACCACCCCGAGCCCCCGCACACTCATTTCGGCAGTTCCGCCAGCCCACGGTGTTTTTCCTGAAACTCCCGGATCACCCAGTCGCAGTGCCAGATTTTGCGGATGCGCCACGCGACCAAATCCACGGCCAGCACCAACCGCCCGGGCATTATGGTGAGCCGCGGTGGCGGCGCCCTGATCTCCCGCCCGACGCCGCCGAGCACGTCCGCCTCGCCGCGGAGTCGGCCGACCTCCGGCTCAAATTCCCCAGCGACATCCTCGGTTTCCCACCGATCGAAGCCGGCCAGCTCGTGCGGGAAAACATTCTGTCGACCCCGCCGCCACGCTGACCGATCCCCCCTCCCTCGTCGCCCCTCGGGAACGAACGCAGGCGCGTGCACCTCGCCCGCGGCGCCCCTGCACCGGCCACCGTCCGCTGCGAAGTGCGCGACACCGGCACCGATATCGATGCCGACGCCCCCCCGCATCTTCGAACGCTTCACCCAGGCCGACTCCTCCACCACGCGCCGCTGCGGCGGCTCCGGCCTCGCGCGCGCGATCAGTTCCCACCTCGTCCAGCTCAGGGGCGAAACCAGCGAGGTCCAAAGCGCGCCCGGCCTGGACTCCGTTTTTCCCTGAACGCTCCGGCTCGTCCCGGCCGCGCTCGCGCCGCGCCTGACCGCCGCACCCGGCAAACTCGAGGCCGACCTCCACCGCCGCCGCCGGCGCTTCGCTCGCTGGGCCGTCCGCCCCGCCCCGCGCTCGACACGCGGACCGCCGCAGCTTGGACTCCCCCACCATGGCGCCCGCCCCTCTCGCTCTCTCCTCCGTCAGCCGCCTCCCCGCCCCCGGCGACAACGTCGCCATCGCCACGCGCCGCCTCGATCCCGGCACCGTCCTCGCGCTCCCGTCCGGCCCGCGCGTCCTCGCCCACACCGTGCTCGAAGGCCACCGCTTCGCCGTCGCCCCCATCGCGACCGGCGCGTCGCTGCTCTCCTGGGGCCTCCCCTTCGGCACCGCCCTCACCGACCTAGCCCCCGGCGATTACGTGTGCAACGCCTCGATGCTCGCCGCCCTCGCCGTCCGCCGCGTCGACGGCCTCGCGCTCCCCGCCGCCGCCAATTTCGCCGATGTCCTCGATCCGTTCCGGCTGGACGAACACACCTTCGTCCCCACGCCACCCGTCGAACTCCTCGCCGCCCCGCGCACGTTCCAAGGCTACCGGCGCCCCGGCCGCCGCGGCGTTGGCACGCGCAACGTCATCGTCATCCTCGGCACCACCTCCCGCACCGCCAGCTACGCGCGCCAGCTCGCCGCCCGCCTCCAGCCGCTCGCCCGCGTCCACCCCGGCCTCGACGGCATCGTCGCCATCGCGCACACCGAGGGCGGCGGACCCGACCAGCCCCACAACACCGCCGAAGTCCTCCGCTGTCTCGCCGGTTTCATGACGCACCCGAACGTCGCGGCCGTCCTCGCCGTCGACCACGGCGTCGAGCCCATCACCAACGCCCTGCTCCGCGACTTCATGGCAAAACGCGGCGATCCGCTCGCCGACGTCCCGCATCATTTCCTCACGCTCTCCGGCGGTCTTGCCGCGGGTCTCGCCGAGGGCGAGCGCATCGTCCGCGCCTGGCTCCCCGCCGCCCACGCCCTGGCGCGCACCGCCGAGCCGATCGCCGCCCTCCGCATCGCCCTCCAATGCGGCGGCTCCGACGCGTTTTCCGGCGTATCCGGAAATCCCCTCGCCGGCGCCCTCGTGCACGAGGTGATCCGCCACGGCGGCGCGGGCAACCTCTGCGAGACCGACGAGATCGTCGGCGCCGAGTCCTACCTTCTCCGCCGCACGCGCGACGTCGCCACCGCCCGCGCCCTCCTCGAAAAAATCGCCTCCTTCACCGCGCGCCTCGCGTGGCACGGCGTCACCGCTGAGGCCAATCCCTCCGCCGGCAACAAATTTCGCGGCCTCTATAATATCGTCCTCAAATCCCTCGGCGCCGCGCACAAAAAAGATCCGCGCACCCGCATCGACCACGTGATCGATTACGCCGAGCCGATGACGCACCCCGGCTTTCATTTCATGAACAGCCCCGGCAACGACCTCGAGGGCATCGCCGGCCAGGTCGCCGCCGGCTGCAACTTGTTTCTCTTCGTCACCGGCAACGGCTCCATCACCAACTTTCCGTTCGTCCCCACGCTCAAGATCACCACGACCACGCGGCGCCACCAGCTCCTCATCCACGAGATGGACATCAATGCCGGCCGCTACCTCGACGGCGAGGACTTCGAGTCCCTCGTCGCGGAAAACTTCGAACTCCTCCTCGCCACCGCTGGCGGCCGCCGTACCCGGGGCGAACACGCCGGCCATTCCCAGGTCTCCCTCTGGCGCAACTGGCGCCAGACCGACACCACGCGCCTCGCCGCCCTCCGCGCCCGTCCCGCCCCCGACGGCGTCCCTCTGCGGGTGGAGCGCGTTGACCCCAACGCGCTTTCTTCGCCTCCACTCACGATCTACGCCACCGACCACGGTCCCGCCACCGAACGCGTCGCCCTCGTGCTGCCGACCAGCCTCTGTGCCGCCCAGATCGCGCGCCTCGCCGCCGAGCGGCTCAACGAAAAACACTTCGGCCAGCCCCACGGCATCGCGCGCTTCGTCGCCCTCACCCATACCGAAGGCTGCGGCTTCGGCGGCGAGACGATGCACCAGCTCCTCCACCGCACCTACCGCGGCTACGTCACGCACCCCAACGTCGCCGCCGCCCTCTTCCTCGAACACGGCTGCGAAAAAGTCCCGAACGACGTCATGCGCCGCCAACTCGAAAACGCCGGCATCCCGCTCACCCGTTTCGGCTGGGCCAGCGTCCAGCTCGACGGCGGTATCGAAAAATCCCTCGGCAAAATCGAAGCCTGGTTCGCCGAAAAATTCGCCGCGCTCCCGTCCGCTCCCGCCGTGCCCTCCCACCTCGGCGCCCTCACGCTCGGCCTCATGAGCACCGCACCCGTCACGGCATCCACCGCCGCCGCCCTCGCCGCCGTCGCCCTCGCGGTCGTCGGCGCCGGCGGCTCCGTCCTGCTCCCCGAGAGCGACGCCCTCCTCGCCCACGCCACCTTCCGCTCCGCGCTCCTCGGCGACCGGACGCCCCACGCCACCCTCGCCTACGGCCAGCCGTTCGCGCACCCCGGGCTCCACGTCGTCGCAAGCGAGACCGAACACTGGGTGGAAAATCTCACGGGCCTGGGCGGCTGCGGCACCCACCTCGTCCTCACCGTCGTGAGCGAACACGCCCGCCAAGGCCATCCGCTTCTCCCCGTAATTCAGGTCGCCGAGCCCACCCAGCGCGGCCGCATCGCGGCCGATGACCTCGACCTGTTTCTCACCGGTGCCGCGGTCGCCGACGCCGGCTGGCTCATCCGGGAAATCACCGCGGTCGCCCAACGCGAGCGCCTCCCCGCCGCCACCGCCGCCGGCTTCGTCGATTTCCAACTCACCCGCGGCGAACTCGGCGTTTCGACGTAACCGCCCCGGCGGCGCCCGCCCGCCCGCCGCCCACCCGTCCGACCATGCCAGGTACGCCCGCCGCTCAGCGCGATCGCGGCAGCCGGCGCAGCCCGGGCGGCGGCCTGGCCTAGATTTTCAAAAACCAGCGCTGCCGATACATCCCATAGAGCAGCGCCCACATCACGGCCAGCGTCGCACCCCCGAGCACCAGCGGCTCATAGGCCGCTCCGAGCCGGCGAAAAATCTCCGCCCCAAAATGCGTGGTCAGCGCCTTGCGGATGAAGTCCACAAACAGGTGCGCGATCAGATACGCCGCGATGGAGTTGGCGCCGATTACGATCAAGGGAAACGCCCACCGTCCGCGCTGGGCCACATCGACCACCGCGTAAAAACCCGCGAGGAGCAGGCAGCACCACCCGCCGCTGAACAGCACCCAGCTCGGCGTCCAAAGGCGCTTCACCACCGGACACACTCCGAGCCAGCCGAGCAGCGCGCCGGCCGCCAGCCCGCTCACCCCCGCAACCACGAACCAGCGGAGCTTCTCCCGCGGGGCGCGTTCGCCGCGGAGCACGTTGCCCGCGAGCAGCCCGAGAATCATCGTCGCCAGCGTCGGCACGAAGCTCAGCGACGCGTAGCCGCCGCTGTGAAAAAGAAACGGTTTCTCGCGCGGAAAAAGATTGAGCCACCACGTCTCGAACGCCGCCGCAAGGTTCGTGTTCTTCTGCCAATGGGCCGCGAACCCCGACAGCCCGTTCGTCTCCAACCAACTCTGCGCCACGCCCACCTTTGCGTAGTCGAAACCCGCCGCCGGCAGCGGATAGAGCGCAAACGCCGCCCACACGCCCAGCACAATCAGCACGAACGCCGCCCATTGCTCGCGCACCGGACGAAACCCCAGCGCAAAAAGAAAACCATAGCCAAGACCGATCTGCGTGAGCGTGTCCTCAAACGTCCAGTTCGTCAGCGTCCGCCCGGTCGACCGCAGAAACACCCCGAGCAAAATCAAGATCGCTGCACGCCAGACCGCGTGCCCGATCATCACGCCGGTCGACTGACCCCGGGCCTGCCGGCTCGCGATCGAATACGGCAAGGCCACGCCAACCAGAAACGAGAACGACGGCTGGATGAGATCGTGCAACGAGCACCCGACCCATTCGACGTGCGACTGCTGCGCCGCGAGAAAACTCCAGACCCCGCTGTCGGGCAGCGCCTGCGCCACGCGTTTCAGCCGCAGCACTTCCGCCATCATGAGCAACATCACGAAGCCGCGGTAGGCATCGAGCGAAGCGAGGCGGGCCGGAGAACCGACCAGCGAAACACCGACAGGGGTCGCAGACGAAGGGGTGGTCATGCGCCCGCAGTTGTCACGCGTCCCCCGTACCATGGCAAAGCCGAATCGCAGACCGAACGGAGGGGCGCTTTCCCAACCGCCCACCGCGGCGGAGGCGCCCCCCTCCGCCCGGCGATTGGGCTACCGCCGCTCCCGTCGCGTCGTGGACCGCACCACGCCACACTTGCAATCCCCGCCGTGCGGCGCATGGTCCCCCTCCCGTTCTTTGATTGGTCAGCACTCGGTCCGTCTCGAATCGCAGATTTCAAATCTGCCCTCCCCTTTCGGGGGTGTTCTGGATTCTACCCTTGGTTGGAGTGCGCCGCTGCCTGTCGAGAGTTGTGGGTCTCTCGTTAAACCCCCTGCAAAAAAAACAATAGGCAACACTGAAGAAATGCCCTTGGCAGCCTAATCGGCAGCCACGTTTGCCCGGCGACACCTGCTAGCCGGAACGAACGTCGACAGCAGGCATAGCGCGCGGAGCCGTCCGCGGACGGCGCGCTGTATCTTCATCCGGGGACTGGCCTGCACCTGAGCGCGTGTGATCGCTTGGTGACGGCGAGATCAATATCACGCTATACACGTAGATGCGGTGTGCAAAGGTCAGGGGCACGTGGGTTCAACTCCCACCACCTCCACCAATCAAAGTCCCTGTATCACAAGGAGATAGCCAATCCTTGTGATCCAGGGATATTTTTTGTACCGCTGCCGGCGACCCTATTGACCCCTGATTGCGCTGGTCGAGTTGAACGCTTCGCGGCTTCACT
>CANHJG010000041.1 GCA_947461205.1 Opitutia bacterium | reverse complement strand
CGCAATCTCGCGCAGGGCGGCCCGAAGGTCAGAGACCAACGTTCGGTGGTTTTTCGACTGTAGGCCCGGCCGGTGGCCGGGTTGCCTGCCCATCGGGCGGCCCTAAAAAGGCAAAGTCTGAAACATCCGTGACGTGGGTCTGAGTCCGACGTCGGCGGCACCGCCGCGAATCCCGCTGAACTCGGCCGGATTTGCGGCGGGCGCGTTGATCGGCGGCGCGGCCGGGGCCCGCGGCGATGGCCCGGCCACGCGGCGCGGCGGCACCTGCGGGAGCAGAGCGCCGGCCGGAATTCCGCCGGGGAAACGGCGGTTGGGAAACCGCCGCTCCGTCAGAACAGCGGGTTGGCCGCTCCGTCAGAACAGCGAGTTGGCCACGATGCCGAGGGCGGTGATGGGGCCGGAGTCGCCGAGGCCGTCGATGGCGGTGTTGGCTTTCTTCAAGACGGCCTGCGCGTCGCGGAGGATGCTGTCGTCGTTGAGGAGTTTGCCGAGGGTGCCTTCGCCTTTGGCGAGTTTGTCGGAGACCGCGCGGAGATTCGCGACCGAGCTCTTGAGGTCCGTGGCGGTTTTCTCGTCAAACACGAGTGCGCCGAGGGCACCTTGGCCGGTTTTGACCTGATCGATAATAGCTTGGGCATTGGCGACGAAGGTGCGGGCGTCGGAGGCGACGCGTTTGATTTCATGCACGCTGGCGACCAGTTCGTCGTGCACTTTCGGGTCGTTGATGAGCCGGCCGAGGGTGCCTTCGCCTTGGTTGAGTTTGGCGGTGACGTCCTGGAGATTCGTCATCGTCGCGGTGAACTTGTCGGAGTTGTCGGTGACCACCTTGTCGAGTTTCTGGAACAGGCCGGGGGTTTTCCCGTCGCCGCTGACGGCGCCCGTGATGCTGTTGAGTGCGTCCTCGAGTTTTTTGCCGAGGTTGCCGAGTTCGCTCATGATGGCGTTGATGTCGGGCGTGACCTTGGTCTGGATTTCGGCGCCGTCCTTGAGGGCAGCGGCGTCGGCGGTGCCGAGTTCGATCCCGATATAGTTGGTGCCGATGAGGCCGGCCATGACGATGGAGGCGGTGGCGTTGTCCTTGATGGTGACCTTCGGGTCGATGCGGAGGACGGCTTCGGCGCGGCGGCCGGAGGGCGAGAGGTGGGTGTCCTCGACCGAGCCGATTTTGACGCCGGCCATGCGGACTTCGTCGCCCTGCTTGAGTTCTTTCAGGCTTTCGAAGCCGGCGATGAGGGTGTAGCCGCGGTCTTTGAAGACCTTGCCGTCGCTGAGGGTCTCGAAGGTGACCCAAATGAGGGCGAGACCGAGGAGGAAGAAGAGGCCGACGCGGGCGGTTTGCTGGGCGTTGTTCATGGTTTAGGTCTCCAGTTTTTTGAAACGGGGGTGCTGCAGGTCGATCTTGGGATTGAGGAATTCGGCGACGCGGGGGTCCGGCGGGTTACGGAGTTCCGCCGGGGTACCGAGGCTGACGAGTTCGCCGCCCATCAGAATGCCGACGCGGTCGGCGATACCGAGGGCGAGTTCGCGGTCGTGGGAGACGACGATGCTGGTGACGTGGTATTCTTCCTTAAGGGTCGCAATGATTTCGGCGATGGTGGCGGACATGACGGGGTCGAGCTCGCTGGTGGGCTCGTCGTAGAGCATGAGCTGGGGCTCCATGACGAGGCCGCGGGCGATGGCGACGCGTTTTTTCATGCCGCCGGAAAGTTCGGACGGGGATTGGTTCGCGGTGCCCTCGAGGGAGAGAATTTGGAGGGCGCGCATGACTTTTTCGCGGATGGCGGCTTCGTCGGCGATCTGGTGTTCGCGCGGATAGAGGGCGAGGTTGTCGTAGACGCTGAGGGAGTTGAAGAGGGCGCCGGATTGGAAGACGAGGGCCATGCGGACCTGGCCGCGGGTCGTTTCGGAGGCGGCATCGCGACCGTCGACGGTGACGCGGCCGGCGGAGGGGCGTTCGAGGCCGACGATCTGTTTGAGGAGGACGCTTTTGCCGGAGCCGCTGGGGCCCATGAGCACGAAGATTTCGCCGGGCGGGACGGCGAACGTGATGTTTTTCAGCACCTCGAAGCGGCCGAAACTTTTCGACAGGCCCTCGACAGAAACGCCGACGGCGGCGGTTTCCGAGTGGGTGAAAGGGTTGCGGGTGGGATGGCGGGTCATGACTGCAGGTGCATCAGGGCTTTCGTGACGAAGTAATCGAGCACGAGGATCATAATGAGGGAGGTGACGACGGCCTTGGTGACGGCGGCGCCGATTTCGCGCGGGCCGCCGCGGGTGCTGAGGCCGATGTTACAGGATACGAGGACGATCGCGAAACCGAAGACCTCGGCCTTGATCAGGCCGTTGAGGACGTCCTTGAATTCCATGAAACGGCGGAGGACGGAGAAGTAGGCCTCGGGCTCGATGGCGATGGACTGGGTGTATTTCGAGATGAGCGCGCCGCCGAACCAGCCGACGAGGTCGGCGATGATGGCGAGCACGGGCATCATCACGAGGACGGCGGCGAGGCGGGGGAGGACGAGCATCCGGGCGGGCGGGATATCCATGGTCTCGAGGGCGTCGATCTCCTGGTAGACTTTCATGGAGGCGAGTTCGGCGGCGATGGCGGAGCCGACGCGGCCGGCGAGGAGGATGGCGGCCATGACGGGGCCGAGTTCGCGGGCCATGGAGAGACCGACGAGGGAGCCGATGAACTGTTTGGCGCCGAAATTCGACATCGAGTAACCGGCCTGCAGGGCGAGCACGCTGCCGATGAAGAAGCTGAGGATCGCGACGATGGGCAGCGTGGTGTAGCCGATCAGGAAGCACTGCTCGATGAAGCGGGCGCGTTGGCGCCAGAGGGTCGGCGTGTAGGAGGCCGCGCGGAACAGCAGCTGGACGGTGCTGCCGATGCCTTCGAGGATGGCGGTGAGTTGGTTCATGTCAGCGGACGGAGGCGAGGCTCACGCTCGCGGGTTTCGAGGGAAATTCTAACCAGAAGAGGCGCCAGGCGCGTTCGCCGGCGGGGCGGCGGAGGCCGAAGAGGCCGCGGCCGAGCGCCAGCCGTTCCTCGCGCGCCGCGGCGGCCGGAGCGGGGGCGATGGTCGCGCCGGAGGTGGCCGTCGGCGCGGCGTTCGGGCGGTTTTCCCACGTGACGAGGTCCCAGAGGAGGGAATGGCGGGCGTGGCCCGGGGAGCGCTGGTCGTAGCGGTAGAGGGCGAAGAGCGGCGACCAGACTTCACGGATCTTCGGGTTGCCGGGAAAAAAGACTTCGAAGGGGCTGAGCGCGAGGGTTTGGCGGCGGCCCGCGCCGTTGTCCCACGTGCTGAAGAGCGGCCAGACGTGGCGGACCGAGGCGGGGGCGAGGTTGGGCTGGGTCGCGCTGCGCTGTTCGAGCGACCAGTAGACGACGTAGAGAAACTGGGTTTTCGTCTGAGCAATAGTGCCGGTTGTCCAACGCGCTTGGCGGAAAAACGGCCAAGCGATCCACGTCTTGTCGGTGCCTTTGATGACCGAGTGCGTGTAAAAGGGACCCCAGCGGTTGACCAGTCGGTCGTCGCCGCGGCCCTGCACGAAGAACGGCCAGAAGTAGCGCGTTTCGTGGTAAGGCCACGGGGCCGTGCGCGCGGTGTAGCCGAAGAAAGGCCAGAGAAAATCCTCGTTCACGAAGCCCGGGGCGGTGGCGCGCGTGTAAAACGGGAGTGCGCCGATCTGGCGAGACGGGGCGGTGCCGGCAGGGGCGTCGGAGGCGGGTTGCTGCGTGTGGTGGTAACCGAGCGGCCAGAGATAAAACGCGCGGTGCGATTCGCCGGGGCGTTCCTGCCACCCGAAGAGGGGCCACAAGGCAAAGCCCTGAGCGGTGCCGCGGGTGGTGCGGATGAAGGGCCACGGCGTGGAGGTGGTCGTGGCGCCGCGTTTTTCGGACTCGACGTGGAGTGGGAAAAGCGTCCACGCGAGGCGGTCGTAGCCGAGGCGGCTCTTTACGTTGCCGGCGACCGGAAAAAGGGCGCGGTAGCTGTCGGCGGGGTCCTGCGCGCGGCGGGAAAACCAAAACGGCCAGACGTCGAAGGCTTCGCCGGACTCGAGGAGGCTTTGCGGCGCCGGGGCACCGGCTTTGCGCCCGGAGCGCTTGATGAGTTCGAACAAGCTCCACGCGTAGGTCTCGGCTTCGGCGCGGTAAGTGAAGAGCGGGTAGAGGCCCCACCCCGTGCGCAGGTCGCCGCCGGGTTCCTTCGTTTGCACCCAAAACGGCCGGAAACCGCTCGTGACGGCACCGTCGGGGGCGGTTTTGGAGAAAAACAGGGGACCGGCGGCGGTTTGGGCGGTGATGCGACCCGCGGCGTCGGTCCGCTCGACCCCCAGCGCCCACGTGTGCCGCTCGCGCTCCTCGGCGCCGGCAGGCGCCGCCAACAGGGTCGTGAGACCGAGGGAGAGGAGGAGGCGGAGGGTCATGGTTGCTTGGAAGCGGCGTGGTGGCGCTGCCTCGGGCGGGGCGACGAGTCAGCGTCGGCGCGGTCGGTGGATAGTTAGGGGCCTAACCAAAAGAGGATTCGGGCGGGGTGCAAATCTTATGTGAGGGATGACTGGGAAGGAAAAATCGGTGCGGGCGCGGCGGCGGCGCCCAAGGTCGAACGGCTTCCGGGTTTCAAGTGGACCGGCCGTCGGCGCAGGGAATGCGCGGGTCAGACCGTGACGGTGGCACCGGGTGCCACGACTTCGAACGCATGGTCGGCGAGGCCCGCGGCGGTGCGGGCGGCGGTGAGCGCATGGACGGGGTCATCGAGGCCCTCGGCGGTGAGTTGAAAGGTGCCCCAGTGCATGGCGAGGCTGCGGCGGGCCCCCGTGTCCTGATGGCAGCGCACCGCTTCGGCGGGATTCAGGTGCATCGGGGCCATGAACCAGCGCGGCTCATCGGCGCCGATGGGCACGAGCGCGAGGTCGGGGGCGCCGGCGCGGCGGCCGATGGAGCAAAACAGCTCTTCGTCATCGCCGGTGTCACCGGCAAACCAGAGGTGGCGGGCGAGCCGAGCGAGAGGGAAAACCCGCTCCAGAGGCGGTGATTGCGCGGAGTGCCGAGCCGGTTGCTCCAGTGGCGGGCGGGCGTGAGGGTGACTCGGAACTCGGGCGCGATGACGTGCGACTGCCGCCAGTCCAGTTTGACCAGGCGACGGGCGCCGAAGCCGGTGAGCAAGGCCTAGCCGGTATGTTTCACACCCAACCTGACCAAATGCATTTCACAAGGGCACGGAGCCCAGCCCACAGCCACAGAGTGGACAAGGTGCTTGGCTCCGTGACCTCGGTTCGGACCTCGGTGCGCTCTGTTACAAAAGGATTTCTTCAGAAAAGTGTGATTGATGCGGCTCCGGGCGGAGGGGGGCGACGAAGAGAGGATCGGTTTGGGCGGAGAGGCGGCGCAGGGTGGATTCGTCGCACTGGCCGGAGTGATCGTGGCTGAGCAGCACGCGGTGGACGGGCGGGAGCGCAGCGAAGGCGAGTCCGGGGGGATGCACGCGGCGCGGGCCCGCC
The DNA here is from genome assembly GCA_947461205.1 of Opitutia bacterium. Classification (GTDB taxonomy): domain Bacteria; phylum Verrucomicrobiota; class Verrucomicrobiia; order Opitutales; family Opitutaceae; genus GAS368. Next base: position 30,584 of record CANHJG010000041.1, on the reverse strand, counting down.
CACTGCAGCGGACTGGCGCGGTCGGAGAACACCGGGTCGGTGAGACGATTGCCGCAGGCGGTTTGGAGGAGAAACGTGGAATGGCCGACCCAGGTGGCGACGATTTCGCCGGCGCGCGGAGCCGGCGGAGGAGGCGACCGGAGGAGCGGAACCTGGGCGGGCCAGCGGCGGGGGCGCGCGGTGAGCGTCCAGCGGAGCAGCTCGAAGCGGCGCCCGCCGCTGCGCAGGTCGGGAGCGGAATTGGTTTTCCCGTTGAGTTGGGCGGGGAGCGCAGGTGTCATCGCGGCGTGGCACTGATGACTACGAATTCTGGGGCGGAGCAACCGGGGCGGGTGGAGGGTGGATCGTGCGCATAAGCGGCGGCCTCGCGCGGGGCATCATGTTGGCGGTGCCCAAAGGCGAGGTGACGCGGCCGGCGACGGACGGCATGCGGCAGTCGGTGTTTTCGAGTCTCGCCGCGGTCGTGCCGGGCGCGCGTTTTCTGGATTTGTTTGCGGGCAGCGGTGCGTATGGGCTCGAGGCTTTGAGCCGGGGCGCGGTCGGCGGGGTGTTTGTGGAACAGAACCCGCGGGCGGTGGCGTGTGTGCGGAAGAACATCGAGGCCGTGTGCAAGAGCTTGGGCCGCGAGCCGCGCGACCTCGGCGTCGTGCCCATGGATGCGCGCAGCGTGCCGTTGGGGGGCGGCGCGGTGCCGGATCTGGTTTTCATCGATCCGCCGTATGAGATCGTGGCCGAGGTCGCGCCGGGTTTGTTCGCGAAACTGGCCGAAGTGCTCGCGCCCAAGCCGGACGCGATCGTGGTCTTCGAGTTGCCGGGCGAATTGGATTTGGCGCCGGCGGGTTGGACGCTGCTGAAGCGGCTGGGCAAGGGCGCGCGGCAGCCGACCGTGGCTTTCTTGCGGCGGACCGGATGAAGGTTTTCGGTGGCGCGTGATTTTTGCCGAGCAGGGGATGAAACCGGGCTTCGCCGGTGGTTTTGCCCTGCTCCTGACGCTGGTGCGCGCGGTGGCGCTGTGGGGGACGGTGATCGCGGGTTGGGGGCGCAGGAGTGGGCGGCCCCGTGGGCGGAGGTCGCCGCGGTGAACCCCGCGATGCCGATCCGTAGCGTGCGGCGGTTTGCCGTCGAGGCGACGGGGCTGAGGTCGCACCTCGCGCGGGCGCAGATCGACGCAATCAGGGTGGAGGCGGACGCCGGCCGGCGGAGCCACGGGGTGACGGTCGAGGCGACGACTATTTTCGGGTTGAAGGCGTGGGGGCTGATCGGGGCGGGCGCGCCGCTAGGGCGCGCGGACGGGGGACGGTCGCGGTGTGGCTGCGCGCGGGGGACGGCATCGGCGCGGCGGCGTTTGCCGAGGGGCGGAAAAATTTCAGGGGGTGAAAGCGCAAGCGACCCTCGTCGGAAACGCCGTCACCGCGGAGGTCGCGGGAGAAAAGGTTGAGCTGCGGAGCGCGGCCGACGTCGTGGCCGGAGCACGGCGCGTCGGCCGGGGCGGCGAGGTTTCGGCGCGGTCCAGCGTGAACGGCCGCGACGTGGGCCGCGAGGTGATGGTCGCCGCCGGGCCGCGGTGAGTGCGAAGGTCGCCGGTTCGCGGTTACAGCAGGCCGAGTTTGGCGCGGATGAGGGCGAGGGCGGCGAGGGCGGCGGTTTCGGTGCGGAGGACGCGCGGGCCGAGGTGGGCGAAGGTGAAGGCGTGGTGGCGAAACCGATCGCGCTCGGCGGCCGACCAGCCGCGCTCGGGGCCGAGCGCGAGCACGACAGGAGTATCATCCAAAATATTACACGACGAGAGCGCGGCGGGGGATTCGTAGTTGTCGAGGACGAGGCGGGTGGCGGGAACGGCGGGGGGGGGTGCGGCGATGAGTTCGGCGAGGGGGCGGCCGTGGGTGACGACGGGGAGACGGGTGTCGAAGGCCTGTTCGGCCCCGATAATCACGTGGCGGCGCCAATCGCCGGAGGACCAGAGCGTGCTGTGCGCGTAGTTGGGATCGCCTTTTTCGGTGGTGACGAAGTGGAGGGCGGCGACGCCGAGCGAGGTGGCGTCGCGGAGGATGTCGCGCGCGGTTTGCGGTCGGGGGAGACCGAGGATGAGGGTGATGGGCGCGGGCGCGGGCGGCGGTGTGGCGTCCCACGCGAAGGCGAGCGTGAGGGCGGCGGGGGCGAGGGCGGTGAGCGTGGCTTTGCCGCGGGGGCCGTTGATCAGACCGCAATCGAAGGTGTCGCCGACGGCGCGGCGGAGCACGGTGAGCACGTGCACGGCGCGCGGGTCGGTGCGCGAGAGCGGGGTGGCGGTTTCGGAGGGGGCGAAGAGGATGAGATTCACGGAGCGGGGAACAGGGAGAATATGGATTGCCGGCGGCGTGTCGCGCGGTAATTGGGCGGCCCGATGAATGCCCTGACGGTTGCGACTTCAGCTGGGTTCAGGAAGACCGGGGTGAAGGAAACGAGGGTGCTGCCCGCGTTCGCGTGGCGGATTCCGTGCGCGATCCACCGCGTGCCCTGGTCTGGAGCGCGGCTGCGCGGGGCGTATTTGCGGCCGATGTTTTGGGCGACGTTGGTCGCGGCAGATTGTGACGGCGCGGGCCTCGGGGTGGTCGTCGGGCGGTTTGCGCCGGCGATCAATCGGCTCGTGGCGGGTCTACCCGCGGGGAATTTTTTGAGTGGGCTGAGTTTCGAGCTGAGGGTGTTTGCGCTCGTGACGGCGTGGGCAGTGCGGCGGGCGCCGGGGGGGCGAAGCTCGGCAGCGCGGGGCTGCAGGCGGTAACGACGGCGTTCGGCGACAGCGGGGCGCCGGGAGAATTTTTTGCGCGGTCGCTGGTCGGCGGAGTCGCCGGGCTCGGGGTGCTTGCGGCGATCAATGCGGGGCTGGCGTGGGGCGATCCGAAGGGGGCCGGCGGGGAGAAATGACGCGGTCGGCGTTGGAGGCGATCGCGGCTCGGCGGGTGGCGTGGACGTTTTCCGCGGGCATCGGCGCGGTGGTGGGCATCGCGCGCGGAGGCGTGGTGCTGGCGGCGCTCGTGGCGCAGCGGCTGGGCATCGGGCTGAAAGTGATCGCGTTCAACGACCGCGACGAGGCCAACGCGCCGCGGTTCGAGGCGCCGAAGTGGCTCTCGTCCGGGCCGAAGCTCGGGACGTGGCGGTGCGTGCTGCGGGTCGACGATGGGGCGGTGAGCGGGCAACGCTGGCCTGTGGCGCAGGCGTGGTGGCCCGCGGCGGTCGAGGGGGACCCGTTGGTGCTGAAAGGGAAAACGGACGGCGCGCTGGTCCGCGACGTGGAGGGTTGCGTGCAGGGGCCCCGGCAGGTGCAGTGAGGGCGCATGTCCGACGAGAAACCCTCCGCTGAGTTGCCGCTCTTGCCTGCGCCGCCGCCGCCCGCGCCGCCGAGTGCCTGGCGGCGTTGCGCGAAGCGGCTTGGGCCGGTGGGCGTGGTGCTCGGGCTGATCGCGAGCAAGGGGAAGACGGTGGCGCTGCTCGCGTTGAAATTTGGCGGACCGGTGCTGAAGACGGGTGGCACGATGATCGTGTCGATCGGATTCTATGCGATGAACTGGGGCTGGAAATTTGCGGTGGGATTCGTGCTGCTGATTTTAGTGCACGAGCTCGGCCACCTGATCGTGGCGCGGCAGTGCGGGCTGAAGGTGGGCGCGCCGGTGTTCATTCCATTCATGGGGGCGTTCATCGCGCTGAAGGATGCGCCGAAGAACGCGTGGGTCGAAGCGTGCGTGGGCATCGGCGGGCCGTTGCTCGGGTCGTTGGCGGCCGCGCTGTGCGCGGTGGGGTTCCGGTTGACCGGCGAGCCGCTGTGGAACGCGCTGGCCTACACGGGATTTTTTCTGAATTTATTCAACCTCGCGCCGATCGGGTTTCTCGACGGCGGACGGATCGCGACGGCGCTGTCGCCCTGGCTATGGATCGGGGGAGCGGGGGTGATGGTGGCGATGATTTTTTCGCACCCGAATTTCATGCTGGTGCTGATCTTGATCCTGTCGCTGCCGCGGGTGTGGTCGCTTTTCCGGCCAAAAACGGACGACGAGAAACGGTATTTCGAAGTGACGGCGGAGCAGCGCGGCACGATGGCGGTGCTCTACTTCGGGCTCGTGGTGCTGCTCGTCATGGGCATGCGGCTCACGCACGTCGTACCCGGGGCGTGAGGGCGGTGCGCGGGTGCAGCGCGGGGGCGACCGGGCCACTCGGCGCTAGACGGGGAGGGTGGGGGCGGTGATGCTGCGCGGGTGTTAATTCTGAATACTCTCGCGCCGGTTTTTTTGCTCGTTGCCCTCGGGGCGGTGCTGCAGCGGACCGGTTTTGTGTCGGTGAATTTTCTGCGCGAGGCGAACCGCGTGACCTACTGGCTCGGCTTGCCGGCGCTGTTGTTTTCTCAGCTGGCGGGATCGTTTCACGAGGCGGCGGGGGCCAAGCCGATGCTCGGGGCGATGGTGGTGGCGACGCTGCTGAGCATCGTGACGGCGTATCTCGCGGGGTGGGCGATGCGGGTGCCGGCGGCGGCGGTGGGGACGTTTGTGCAGGGGGCGTTTCGCGGGAATCTGGCGTTCGTGGGGTTGCCGATCATTTTCACGCTGCCGGATGCGCCGCTGGGTGCCGGGCTCACGGTGCGGTCGGCGGCGGTGATCACGGTCGCGCCGATGATGGTGTTCTACAATGTGGCGGCGGTGGTGGTATTGTTGGTGAGCCAGCATCCGATCAGCTGGAAAATGGTCCGGCCGTTTTTGAAGCAGCTCGCGACGACGCCGCCGCTGGTTGCGACGGTCGCGGGGGTGAGTTGTGCGCTGCTGGGCTGGAAATTGCCGGCGAGCGTGGACCAGACGTTCGCGTCGTTGGGCGAGATGGCGCTGCCGCTGGGGCTGTTGGGCGTGGGCGGGTCGATCGTGACGTCGCGGCTGGGCGGGGCGTGGCGGTGGCCGCTGGCGTCGGCGTTGGTGAAAACGGTGGCGGGTCCGGTGCTGGGCTGGGCGGTGGGGCGCGGCCTGGGCTTGGGTGCGCTCGAGCTGAAAATGGTGATGATTTTGATGGCATGTCCGGCCGCGATCGTGAGCTACACGATGGCGTTGGAAATGAAAGGCGACGAAGCGATCGCGTCGGGGGCGATCGTGCTGAGCGTGGGGACGTCGCTGGTGACGCTGGCGGTGATCGTGGGGGCTTTTTGAGGGCGCCCGGCGGACCGTCCGCGTAGTTTCCGAGGACCAGCCGACATGGGGCACCGCGGACCAGAAGGTCATTCCTGCGGGACTGCGAGCTCCCTGCGGGGTTTGAGGGGGCAGGCGCCGCTGAGCTGGCGGTTCTTGGCAAAGGAGAGGGTGCGCCTGAGGGCGCGGATACTTTTTCGGTGAGACGGCGCGAGGGGTGGCCGTCGGCGGCGCGATTTTGGATGGCGAAGCGGAGGGAGCTACCTTGGGCGCGGGCCAGGGCGAGTTCCGGTTGGAGGATCTTTTCTTGGTGCGGAGCTCGGATTTTTTCTGCCTGAGACGGTCGTGGCCGACGACGGTTGTGCCAGGAGGGGGCAGGTGGCCGACGTGAACAGAGCCGCCGCCGCCGAGCGCGAAAAGCGCGAGAGCGGGCAGAAACGGACTGAAGCGGCTGAATCGCCTCTGGCGGGACCGGGGCCAGGTGAGGCGCGAAGAGCAACCCTGGAAAAGGGGCGGAAATTACGCCCAAAAAAGGGGTGATGGCAGGCGAAAAAACGGGCGGGGAGGGCGGACGAATTTCAAGGAATTCGGAGGAAGCGGCCGGCGATGAGGTCGCGTTCGCTGCGCAGGACGTCGCGGTTGGCGGCGAGAATTTCGGGCCAGCGGCTGGCGGCGCCGTAGTAGTATTGGGAAATTTTGGTGAGAGTATCGCCGACGACGATGGTGTGGGTGCGGGCGGGAATCGATGCCGGGGGCGGCGTGGCCGCGACAGGGGCGGGGCGGGTCGGTGCGGCGGGCGCAGCGGCGGGGGCCGGGCGGGTGGGTTCGCGGTGGGAGGCGGCGGCCTCCGCGGCGGCGGTGAGTTTGGCGGAGCGGGCGGCGAGGGCGTCGCGCTCCTCGACGACGATCGAATAGGAGCGGAGGGCTTGCGCGAGTTTCTCGGCGGTGTCGGTCGCGGCGGAGGTTTGGGCGGACAAGTCGGCGGCGAGCGCGGATTTTTCGGCTTCGAGCTGACGGAGGCGGGGCTCGAGTTCGGGGGCCGGGCCGGGCGCGGGTTTGGCGGCGGCGACGGCGGCGGCAAGGTGGTCGCGCTCCTGCGTGAGGACGGAATAGGCGCGGAGAGCGACGGCGAGTTTTTCCTCGGCGTCGGCCCGGGCTTGGGCGGCGCGCTGGGCTTCGTCTTTGGCGGTGGCAATCTTCGCGGCGGCGTCTTGGGCGGAGGGGTCGGCGAGGCGGGCCGCGAGAGCGGCGTGGTCGGCCGTGAGGCGCGCGAGGCTGGCCTCCCGTTCGCGGACGGTGGCTTGGGCGGTGGCGGCGGATTCCGCCGTGGCGCGGGCGGCGGCGGCGTTGGCAGAGCCCGCGGTTTGGGCGGCGGCGAGATCGCGGGCGAGGGCGGCTTTTTCGGCGGCGAGCTGGGCGCGGGCGGATTCGGATTGTGCGAGCGCCGCGGCGGCGGACTTCGCCTCGGTGGCGAGGGCGGCGGCCTTGGATTGTTCGGCGGCGAGCTGGGCCGCGACTTTTGCGAGGGCCTCGGCGGAGGAGCCCGCAGTGGCGGTGACGGTGGAGTTGAGTTCGGTGAGGAGCGCGGTTTTTTCGGCGGCGAGTTTCGCCAGTGACTCGGTCTGGGCCGCGGCGGCGGCGGAAAGATCGGCGAGGCGCGCTTTTTCGGCGGCGAACGCGCGGCGGGCATCCGCGAGTTCGAGGGCGAGGGTGGCGGCCGTGGTCTGGGCTTCGCCGGTGGTCCGAGCGGCGGACTCGGCTTGGGCAAGACGAGCGGCGAGGCCGTCTTTTTCGGCGGAGAGGGAGGCGAGGGTCGCGACTTGGGCGGAGCGGGCGGCCTGGGCGGCGGCGAGATCGGTGGCGAAGGCGGTGGCGGCGGCTTCGGATTTTGCGAGGATTTCCGCGGCCCTGGCGCGGTCGGACTCGAGGGTCTGAAGCTGAGTGCGCAGGGCGGAGAGCTCGACGGCGGCTTTGGCCCCGGTTTCAACCGTGGCACGCCGGGCGGCGTCGAGGTCGGCGGAGAGTTGTACGAGCGCGCCGGTCTTCGCGGCGAGATCGGCGGAGAGCGACGCTGTGCGGGACTGTTCGGCGGCGAGCGCGGCGGCGGCGGCGGACGATTCCGCGGTGCCGGCGGACTGGACGGAGGAGGCGGCGGCGAGATCGGCTTCGGCTTTGGCGAGGCGCGCGGTGAGAGCGTCTTTTTCTTGGGTAAGTGGGGTGAGGGCAGCCTTGGCCCGCGCGAGGGCGTCGGCCTGGGTGGTGGCGTCGGCGAGGGCGCGGGCCCGGGCGGATTCGCCGGCGGACTGGAGGGACTTCAGCTGGGCGGCCAGGGTGTCGGCGGAGGCGGTGGCGGCGCGGAGTTGTTGCTCGGCCTCGGCGCGGGCCGACGCGGTGGCGGTGAGTTTTTCGCCGAGTGATGCGGTCTGGGATTTTTCGGCGGCGAGGGACGCTTCGGCGCGGCGCAGGGCATCGGTGGAGGCCTCGGCGCGGGCGGCGATGAGGCTGGCGGCGGTGGCGGTTTGGGTGGCGCGGAGCTGGGCGGCGAGCGATTCGTTTTCGGCGGTGACGCGGGCGGCGAGGGTCTGGGCGGCGACAAGGGCGGGTTGGGGGACTGCGAGTTCGCGGGCTTTGGCCGTGGCGGCGGCGGCTTCGGCGGAAACGGTGGAAAGTTGTTGGCGGGCGTCCGCCTTGAAGGCGGCGGCGGCGGACAAGGTGGCTTGGTGGTCGGATTCGAGTTGGGCGAGGCGGCCGGCGAGGGTTTCTTTTTCCGCGGCGAATTTGGCGATGGATTCGGCGGTAGTGAGGGCGGTTTTCGCGATCTGCTCGGCGGTGCGGATTTTTTCGGCGGTGAGCGCGTCGACTTGGGCGAGCGTGTTGGCGTGGGCGGCGGCGTGGGCGGCGGCGGCGGCGGCGGAAGCGGCGGCCTGGGCGGAGGCGGTGGCGAGTTGCGCGCGGACGTCGGCGAGTTGGGTGGTGGCGGTGAGGGCCGCGGTTTCGGCCGCGACGGTGGCGTTGGCGGAGAGGTCGGCGGAGCGCGCGGCGGCGGAGAGTTGGGCGGAGAGGCTGGCTTCGGTTTGGTCGAGGCGGGTGGTGAGGGCGTTGGTTGTGCGGTCGACTTGGGTGCGAAGTTCGGCGAGTTCCGAGCGGAAGCGGGTGGCGTCGACGTCGGTGCGGGGGGCGGCGTCGGTGCGGAGGTGGGTGCTGAGGTCTTCGATGCGGGCGCGGGTCTGGGCGAGCTCTGCGGCGGTGGACTGGGCGGTCGGGAGGGCGGGGGAGCGCGCGGCGATTTCGGGGGAGAGGGCGGTCCGGGTTTGATTGAGACGCGGGGGGAGAGAGTCGCGGTCGGCGGTGGAGGCCTGGGCGGACGACGGAGCATCGAAGGCCGGTTGGGCGGAGGAGAAGCCGGTGCCGGCGGACGGCGAGCTGCCGCGGGGGGTGTTTTCGATTTGGGTGAGGCGGTTCGAGAGGGCGTCGCGTTCGGCGGCGAGGCGGGCGACGGTGGCGGCAGAGAGGCGTTGCTCTTCGGCGAGGGCGGCGGACTGGGCGGTGAAGGCGGCGGAGAGACTGGCGACGCGGGCCTTTTCGTTGGCGAGGGCGCTGCGGATTTTCTCGGCCTCGGCGCGGGCGGTGGCGAGGGCGCGGGATGGCTCGGCGAGGGCGGTTTCGGCGCGGGCGATTTCCGGGGTCTTGCCGGCGGCGGCCGTGGCGCGGGTGGCGGTGGGCGCGGCGGCCGCGGTGGCGGAGCCGGGGGTCGACGGCGCCACGTCGTCGGCGCGGGCGGTCGGGCGGTTCGAGGCGGGGCCGGAACCGAGAGCGGTGGAGCCGGGGTTCGCGGCGGCCTGCGCCGCGGCGATTTCGGCGATGGTGCGGGCGGGGAGGAAGAGTGGGGCGATCCCGTCGGGCGGGGTCTCCGACGCCGACAGAACCGGGGGTTCGACGGGATCGGCGGCGGACGGGAGGGGGGAAGGGTTGGCGACCGGGAGCTTGGCGATGACGGTGGCGTTGGCGGGATCGCGGAGGACGACGAGCTGCTTGTTGCCCTCGGCAATCTGGGCGTTGGACATCGTGCCGATGAGGCGTTCGAAGGCCTTGCCGGTGGTGGCTTTTTCGGAGGCGAGCGAGAGCCAGACGTAAGCTTCGGGCAGATTGACGGGAACGCCGAGGCCCTGGGCGTAGGCCAGACCGAGATTGTACTGGGCGATGGAGTTGCCGTTGGCGGCTTTTTCGCGGAGTTCTTCGATGTTGAAGGATTCCTTCGCGGCGTCGCGTCCGGCGGCTTTTGTCGGGTCGGTTCTTTTCGCGGGGGCCGAATCGGCGGGGGCGGACTTGACGGCGGGCTTGGTTTGGGGCGCGGTGGAAGCGGGGGCGGAGTTCGGGTGCGCGGTTGATTTGGCTGTGCCGGTGGCGGGGGGCGGAGGGGTGATGCGGGCGGCGGGCGCGGGGGTGGGATTGGTGGGTTCCGCCGGGGTGGCGGGGAGCGATTTTTCCGGCGTGGCGGGCTCGTCCGCGGGAGTGCGGACGACAGGGGTGAGCAGGAGGAGCGCGAGACGGACAAACTTCATGGAGGCGAGTGGGCGGGACCGTAGCGGTCGCGGGTCGGGACACAACTCGCGAAGTTACGCCGGGGGGCGGAAAATGCGGCGGGCCGGCGCTGTGGGTTTTGCCGGGCGCGGCGGGTCGGACTAGGGCGGCGGAGCGGTCACGCCGAGGGGTGCGGCCGGCGGGGGCGCGGCGGCCACGTTGGGCGGGGCGCGCGTGGGCGGCGGAGCTGCCGCGGGTGAGGCCGACGATGGTGCCGCGGGCCGTGGCGTCCCAATGCGGGGCGCCGAGACGGACAAAGGCGGGGACGAGGCAGACGCCGCCGTTGTCGCGCACGGGGTCGGCGAGGTGTTCGAGATCGGTAGAGCGGGCAAGGACGCCGAGGCCCTCGCGGAGCCATTGCACGCCGCCGCCGAACACGCCGCCCTCGAGGGCGTATTCGAGGGGGCCCGGCGGGCCGCGGCGCCGGGAAGGTAAAACCGGCGCGAAGGGTGTTTTCGGGATTGTCGGGAGCGCGCGGTACCCTTCGCATGGGGACCCCCATGTTTGCCTCCCGCTTCTCCCCCGCGTTGTTGTTTGGTCATCGGTCGGCCGCAGCTGTGTTATCGGTGGCGGGATTTTTCCTCGCCGCGGTCCACGCGGGCGAGGCGTGGCCGCAGTTTCGCGGACCCGGCGGTGACGGCCACGCGGTGGCGACGGAGCTGCCGCTGAGCTTCGGCGAGGGGGAGCACGTGAAATGGAAGACGGCGATCCACGGGAAAGCGTGGTCTTCGCCGGTGGTGTGGGACGATCAGGTGTGGGTCACGACGGCGACGGACAAAGGCGGGGAGTTGTCCCTCGTCTGTGTGAACAAAGCAACGGGGGCGATTGTGCGCGACGTGGTTTTGTTTCGCGTGGCGGAGCCGCAATTTTGCCATCCGTTCAATTCCTATGCTTCGCCGACGCCCGTGATCGAGGAGGGGCGGATCTACGTGACGTTCGGATCGTCGGGCACGGCGTGCGTCGACACGAAGACCGGCGCGGTCCTGTGGCAGCGCACGGATTTTGTGTGCAACCATTTTCGCGCCGCGGGCTCGTCGCCGATTTTGCACGGGGATCTGCTGATCATGAATTTTGACGGGAGCGATTTCCAGTTCGTCGTCGCGCTCGACAAGCGGACGGGGAAGACGGTGTGGAAGGTGAACCGGTCGGTGGATTTCAAGGATCTCGATGCGGCGGGCCAGCCGGCCGCGCAGGGCGATTTTCGCAAGGCGTTTTCGACGCCGCAGGTCGTCACCGCGGACGGCCGGAGTATTTTGCTGAGCAGCGGGGCGAAAGCGCACTACGCTTACGAGCCGGCCACGGGCGCGGAGCTGTGGCGGCTCGAGGAGCGCGGCCAGCACAGTTCCAGCAGCCGTCCGGTTGTGGCGCACGGCCTAGTTTTTTTTCAAACGGGTTTTTCCAAGGGCCAGTTGTTGGCGGTGAAACTCGGCGGCCAGGGCGTGTTGCCCGAGTCGCAAATCGCGTGGAAGGAAAAGAAGAACGTGCCGAACAAGCCTTCGATCATCGTGCACGACGACCTCGTCACCTTAGTGGATGACAGCGGGATCGCGACCTGTCTGGAGGCGAAGACGGGCGCCGAAGTGTGGCGGGAGCGGGTGCCGGGGACCTACTCCGCGTCGCCGCTGTACGCCGGCGGTCGCATCTATTTGTTCAGCGAAGCGGGGCATGTGACGGTGTTGGCGGCGGGCCGGACCTTCCGGAAACTTGCGGAAAACAAGTTGGAAAGCGGTTTTATGGCGTCGCCCGCCGTGGCGGGGAACGCACTCTTCCTGCGGACGAAAACGCATCTCTACCGGGTGGACTAGGGCCGCGAGCGCTTTCCGCTCATCGGTCCCGCCGCCGGGGTACCTGCCGGGCGCGCGTTCGGTGAAACCTTGCGGTTCCGTCCGTGTCGGACACGCTGCACTTCTTCCATGAAAACGCCCATTTCACTCGGTCTCGCGCTCCTGGCCCTCGCACCCGCATCGGCGCAGGTTTTTCGTCCGGAGACAGTCAACGGGGCGGTGATCGGCGGCATTGCTGGCGCGGTTATCGGCCACAACAGCGGCAGTCTGAACCATAACGGCGGGAAAGGTGCCGCCATCGGCGCGGGGGTCGGAGCGGTGATCGGTTCGGCCGTCGGGCGCGACAACGAGGCGCGCCGGGCGCCGCAGCCCCGGGGGCCGCGCTACGATTCGCCCTATATTTACCGAGCTGCGCCGGTCGTGGATCGCGGCCCGGTGCACGGCGGGTATTATGGCTGGGGCGGCTACTACCGCGGCGGGTATTATGGCGGCGGTTACGATGCCGGCAGTGCCGCGGCCGACGGGGTGTTGCTCGGAGCCCTCGCGGGCGGCATCATCGGCCACAACAGCGGCAGTTTCGGCCACAACGGCTGGCGCGGGGCCGCGTGGGGCGCGGGGTTGGGCTGGATTCTCGGATCCGTCGCCGACGCGAACCGCCGGGCGGTGATTTGGGAACGTCCGCCGGTTTATGTGGAGTCGGCCCTACCGGTCGTCGTGCAGGCACCCGTGCAGCCGGCTCCGGCCGCCGCGCCGCAGCAAGTCACGATCATCAACAATTATTACGGCAACGCTGCGCCGATGGGGCAGGCGAACACGCTGTTTGGCCGCTGAGTCCCGCGCCGCGGCGCAACCGATCCGCATTTTTCGACACCCTTCATGAATACCACCTCCCGTTTCTTTACCCTCGCGAGCGCCGCCGCGATCCCGGTTTTTTTCACCGGCTGCGAAACCACGCAGGGCGTGAAAAATCCCTCTGGCGTGGCCGTCACCGAGATGCGCCCCGACGAAAAAGGCTTCGTGCAGGGCACCGGCGTCGAATCGCAGGACCTCGTGTCCGTCACGGACAAGATGGCGCGCAGCATCTTGGGCATTCCCGAGATCGCCCGCGCCCAGACCAAGCCGCGCGTCGTGTTGGAGCCCGTGGTGAACAACACGCGGTTCCCGCTCAATAAGGATATTTTTCTCACGCGCATCCGCACCCAGTTGAACTCCAAGGCGGCCGGCCGCGTGAGTTTCCTCGACCGCGAGATGATGAAGACGCTGGAGCGCGAGCGGGCGCTCAAGCAGTCCGGGCAGGTCACCGCGAGCAGCGATCCGAATGTCGTCGAGTTCCGGGGCGCCGATTATTTTCTCACCGGCAAACTCGAGGGCATGAGCACGCGCACCTCGCAGGGGACGAGCGACTATGTGCTTTACAGCTTCCGGCTCACCGACGCTCGCACGAGCGAGATCGTCTGGGAGGATTTGGCCGAAATCAAAAAGCAGGGACTCGAGGACGCTGCGTATCGGTAATCTCCGTCGCGTTGCGGCGCCCGCCAGCGCGCCGCAAACCTTATGACTGACTCCCGACCCGCCCCGTCGAGCCGCGAGCGCCGCCCTTCGTTCGTCGCTCTCCTCGCCCTGTCCACCGCCGCGCTGCTGATGTTCGCGGGCTGCGAAACCGTGCCCGACCGACCGAAGCGCCCGCCGGTGGCGCGCACCGGCGATCCGATCATCGACGGCAATGCCGACCTCGCCGCCGCGCCCGACAAGGATCGCGTGCTGCTGGAATACCGGCTGGGCGTGACCGCGCTGCGACTGGGTAATTTCGAGGTGGCGAAGGCGAAATTCGACGATGCCATCGCGCGCATCGGGGGTCTAATTTCCGGACCCGCGGACGCCGCGCAGCGCTCCCGCGGGCTCTTTACCGCGGAGCGGGAGAAGGTGTTCATCGGCGAGCCCTACGAGCGCGTCATGGCCTTCTATTATCGCGGCCTGCTCTATTGGCGTGATGGCCAGCCGGACAATGCGCGCGCGTGTTTTCGCTCGGCGCAACTGCTCGACAGCGATGCGGAGTCCGACACCTACAAGAGCGACTACGTGCTGCTCGACTACCTCGACGGACTCGCGTCCGCGAAATTGGCCGGCGACGGCTCTGACGCGCTGGCCCGCGCGCAGAAGCTCACGAAGACCCCGCTCCCGCCCTACGACCCGGAGGCCAACGTGCTCTGCTTCGTCGAGTTTGGCCGCGGCCCGCGCAAATACGCGGCTGGCGAGAACGGCGAGCTGCTGCGTTTCCGGACCGAACCCTCGCGGATCCGGTCCGCCACGCTCACGGTCGGGGAGCAGACGGTAAATTTCCTGCCGTGGGACAATCTCAATTTTCAGGCGGTGACGCGCGGGGGCCGGGTGATGGACCATGTGCTCGGCAACAAAGCGGTCTTCAAGAAAACCACCGACACGATCGGCGATGTCGCGCTGGTCGGCGCGGTCGTGGCCGCGAACAATATCCATCAGGAGAGGCGCCGGGTCGTGACCGACGAGAAAGGGCGCCGCCGGATCGTCACGGAGTCGGACAAGAGCGACGGGGCCGAGACGGCCGCCATCGCGCTGGGGATCGTCGGAATTTTAAGCAAGCTCGCCGCCGCCGCCACGCAGACGCACGCCGACGTGCGGATGTGGGACAACCTGCCGCAAGCTCTGAGCTTCGGCGCGCTGCGGCTCGCGCCCGGCGATCAGGCTGCGCTCCTGCAGTTTTACGACGGCAACGGCCAGGCCGTGCCGGACCTCGCGCGGCGCTTCACGCTCGCCGTCGCCGACTCGGTCAAGGACACCGTCGTGATTTTGAGCGAACTTAAACGCTGAGCCGCAGTCACACTCTCCCACCGCGCCGCCTTTTCGACCATGAACACCCAACCCATCCTCCTCCTTTCGGCCGTCGCGGCGCTCGCACTCTTCGCGGGCTGCGTGACGGGGCCAGGTCCCTTCCAGCCGCTCGACACCACGAAATATACGCTGGAAAACACCGACAAGTTCGTGCTCCTCGACCAGCCCGCACAAATCTCCGTGACGTGCACCGGCTTGCAGGAGCGCATCCTCGCCGACGGCCGGCTCGAAGTCGTGGCCAACGTGAAGAATCGCGAAAGCCGGCGCATCGAGGTCCAGATCAACTGTGTGTTCAAGGACGAGCAAAGCATGTCGACGGGCGACGAGACGCCGTTCCAAACGCTGATCCTGGCCGAGAATTCCACCGAAGCCGTGCGCTTCACCGCGATGAACGTCGCGGCCAAAAAATACACCATCCGCGTCCGTCAGGCGCGGTGAAACGACGGGGACGCGGGCGTCGAGCCCGTGTCGCCCCTACCCTGCGGGCGGGACGCCCGCGCTTCCCACCATCCGCCATGAATCCCCGCTCCTTGCTCTTCGGGCCCATCGCCCTGTTTCTGGTTCCCGTGCTCATCGCGCAGGCCGATCGCCCGCCGCCCACGCCGCCGCCCGTCGTCCAGGCCCTGCCCGGCGCTGGGCAGCCGCTCGCGCAGACCGGCGCGCAGCGCATTTACGGTCCCTCGGGCGATACGCTGATCGCGCGTCAGTCCGCAGAAGGTATCATCGCAGGCTTCCGCAAAGTTTACCAAGCCGACAGCGCCCCGCGCATCGTGATTTACGTGAATCGGGCGCTCGTGGATACGGCGACGGGCCTCAAGCTCACGGGCCACAGCGAGAAATATTATAAGGAAGGCGACGCCGTTAAGACCAGCGGCGAGAATACCTACGCGGTGAAGGACGGCGCGGCGTTCACGCTCGCCGACCAGCAGACGGTGCGCGAGATCGAGCGCCTCTTCGGGCGGGCGTTCCGCAACGGCGGAGCCACGCTGGCCGACCAGAAATCGGCGGTGGCGATGCTCGAAGAGAATCCCGGCCACCGGCTCGTCGGAGACCAGGCCGCGAAGGATCGCGCCGCGCTCGCCAAGATTGCCGATGTCGCGATCGAAGTGCTGATTTCCAGCCGCCGTCTCACCGTGCCGGAAGTTTCGGGGGATGCGACCTACACGGTGCCAGACATCCAGGCCACGGCCATCCGGCTGAAGGACTCCGCGATCATTGGGCAGGCCGCGGCGAGCGACATTCTCGGCCGCGATCTGCAGGCCGGGCGCATCGTGAAACAGTTCGGCGTGCGCGACATCACGGAAGCCACGGCGCTGGCGCTGATGGAAGACATGCTGACCGGAAAGAAGTGAGAACGGGCGCGGGGTGCGGAGGGCCGGCCGCCCTACTTTTCGGCGTCGATTTTTTTCGGGGGAGTGGCGGGCGGCGTCGGCGAGGTGAGCGTCACGCCTTGGGCGGATTCTGCCATTTATTTCACCGCTTTTTCGACCGCGGATTTTTCTTTCGCCGAGTTTTTTATCGCGGGTTTTCGTGGGTGGGACGTTGCGAAAAAGGTCAGGCGGAGGCCAGCGCGATGACCCCCGCGACGACGGCCACCGCGGCCCAGACCCGACGGCGGCCGTCGGCCTCCTTCAGAAGCTTGGCCCCGAGAAACGCGCCGATCACGATGCTGACCTCGCGGACTGGCGCAACGTAGCTCACGGGTGCGACGGCCAGAGCGGTGAGCACGAGCACGTAGGCGACCGGCGAGAGCAGCGCGATGGCGAAGGCCCAGCGTTTTTTGTCGCGCCACTCGGCGGCGACCTCGGCGCGACGGCGGAAAGCGAAAGGCGTGAGCAGCGCGAGCTGGGTGAACGCGGTGCCGGCGTCGTAGAGGAGCGGGGGCACGCCGAGGCGGGCGACGCCATGGCGGTCCCAGAGGGTGTAGGTGGCGATGAGTACGCCGGACATCGCGCCGTAGGCCACGGCGTGGCGGAGGTGGGCGCGGCTCCGGTGAAACAGTTGCGGGCCGCCGGTGAGAAAGAAGATCGCCGTGATGATCAGGCTGCCGCCGGCGAGCGCGAGGAGCGACGGCCGTTCGCCGAGCAAGGCGATGGCGCCGAGGGTGGAGAGGAGCGGACCGGTGCCGCGCGCGAGCGGGTAGATGAGCGAAAAATCGCCGGTGCGGTAGCCGCGTTGGAGGAAGAGCGCGTAGCTCGTCTTGATCACGCCGCTGCCGAGGATCCAGGCGATGGACCCGGCGGGAAGCGTCGGGTGATTGCGGGTCCAATAAGCGGCGAGGACCGGCACGTAGCCGGCGCAGATGAGGGCGCCGACGAGCCACACGAAGGGCAGGCCGCCGCCGGCGCGCTTGGCACAGAGGTTCCACGTCGCGTGCAGCACCGCCGCGACGAGGACGAGACCGAATGCGAAGGTGGTCATGGTTGTTCAGGTCCCACGGAACCGCTGGACTGCATGGGGCCGATGCCGCGCGCGGAGCGCAGGGTCCCCCTTCACTTTTTTTCCACCGGCGCGATCTTCACGTGGCGATCGAGCCAGTTTTCCGTTTCCCAGAGCATGTGCAGGAGACTTTCACGGGCGCGGTAGCCGTGCGACTCGTGCGGGAGGAGGACGAAACGTGTCGTCGCACCCTGGCCTTTCAGGGCGTTGTAGAAGCGTTCGCTTTGGATGGGAAACGTGCCGGAGTTGTTGTCGGCTTCGCCATGGATGAGCAGGAGCGGGTCTTTGATTTTGTCGGCAAAATAGAACGGCGACATGGCCGCGTAGACCTCGGGGGCCTGCCAGAACGTGCGGGTCTCCGATTGGAAACCGTAAGGGGTGAGCGTGCGGTTGTAGGCGCCGCTGCGCGCGATGCCGGCGCGAAAGATCCGCGAGTGCGCGAGGAGGTTGGCGGTCATGAACGCGCCGTAGCTGTGGCCGCCGATCGCGACGCGTTTCGGGTCGGTGACGCCGCGGCGGGCGAGTTCGTCGATGGCGGCCTGGGCGTTGGCGACGAGTTGGTCGACGTAGGTGTCGTTCGGCGGTTTTCCTTTTTGGCCGATGATCGGCATCGTGGGATCGTTAAGGACGGCGTAACCGGCGAGGAGGAAGGGGAGCGGGCCCTGCACGCTGAGCCGCACAAATTTTTCCGGGGTGCCGCTGGCGGTGATTTGTTCGGCGGTTTCGGCGGCGAGAAACTCGCGTGGGTAGGCCCACAGCAGCGTGGGCAGCGGGCCCTGGTCGGGCGTGTAGCTAGGCGGAAGGTAGAGCGTGCCGGAGAGGCCGACGCCGTCGGCGCGTTGGTAGCGGATGAGTTCCTTTTTGACGCCGGCGAACTGGGGATTGGGGTTGGGGAACGCCGTGAGCGGGGTGAGCGCGCCGGTCTCGAGGGTGCGGACGAAATAGTTTTCCGGTTCGGCGGCGGACTGGCGCTGCGTGAGGGCGCGGGCGAGGGAGGCGTCGGTGAAGGCGACGAACTCCTCGTAAGCGGGCGGGGCCGAGCGCCAGAGGCGGCGCGTCTGTTTCGTGACCAAATCGTATTCGTCGAGGAAAGGGCGGTCGCCGTCGGGCGAGGCGCCGAGGCCGTTGAGGAAAATTTTCGAGCCGTCGGCGCTGCGCTGGAGGACGAGACGGCCCGCGGCGTTGCGGGCGGTGACGGGGCGGCCGGGGTCGGCGTAACGGTCCTGCGAGGAGCGTTCGGAAAGGAGTTCGCGTTTGGCGCCGGGTGTGCCGGGGGCGACGCGCCAGGTGCGCACGAGGCGCGTGCGCTGCCAGCTCTCGGTGACGAGCGCGAGGGTGTCGTCGCACCACGTGACGGAGGTGACGCGGAATTCGAAGCGTTGCTGCTCGACGGGCGGGCCGGTGAAGGGGGCGGCGAAGGTAAACCACGCGTCGCGCTCGCGGGCGGGACCGGCCGTGGGTTTCGTTTCCTCGGTGGCGGCGGTGCGGCCGCCGGCGCCGGAGCGTTCGAGCGCCTGCACCCAGGAGAGCGTGGCGGGATGGTCGGTGCGCCAGGCGACTTGGCGCGGGCCGGCGCGCACACCGCCGGTGCCGAGTTCGCTGGCTTCGTAGAGCGGAAGGTCGGCGACCTGATATTCGCGGCGGCCGGCGCGGTCGACGACGTCGACGGACTTGGGGAAACGCGCCGCTTGGACGAGATAGGAAAAAGGGCGGTGCAACGTCTCGACGAGGAGGTGCTGGCCGTCGGGGGACGGTGTGACGCCGGTGATGAGGCCGCGGACGGGGAGCGGGGTGAGTTTGCCGTTGAGCGGGAGGAGGGTGAGTTCGGCGGTGCCGTAGTGTTCGAACAGGGCTTCGTCGTGGGCGTCGGCCAGGAGATCTTCGTAGGTGGCGGACGGGGTCTTTTTCCCGAGATTTTCCTGCACGACGGGTCCGGTGGGCACGCGCGGGGCCGGGGGCGGCGCGCCGCGGCCGGCGGGGACGCGGAGGAGCGCGAGGGTGTTGGCGTCGAGCCAGGTGAACGGATCGTCGAGGACGGCGTTGAGGATCGGCGGAGTGAGGCGGCGCGCCTTGGCGGTGGTCGTGTCGGCGAGCCAGAGTTCGAGGCCGGTGGGGCGGACGAGGGCGAGGGCGAGGTGGCGCGAGGCGGGCGACCAGGCGTAGTAGGAAATGCGGATACCGGGGGGCAGCCCGGTGACGCGGCGGTCGGCGCCGCCGGCGACGGATTTCAGGAGCAGGCCGGTGTAGGCGAGGGCGCGGCTCGGGGCGTTGACGGCGGGGTTGAAGCGGAGGCCGGCGAGGCGGAGTTCGGGCTGGGCGAGTTCGGCGATGGAGGGAGTGTCGGTGCGTTCGAGGATCAGGAGGGTCTGGCGGTCGGGGCTGACGCTCACGCCCGGGGCGGCGGGCGCGTCGACGAGCGCGGCGAGGGCCGGGGAGGGCGAGCGGTAGGGCGTGTCGGTTTGCGCGCGCAGGGCTGGCGTGAACGCGAGGAGGAAGAGCAGCGCGAAGCGGGGAGCGACGGGGCAAAGCATGGGGCGGGACGTTGGAGAGAGAGCGGGCCGAGGGCACGGAGAAAGCGGCAGGAATTGCAGAGGGGGGAGGCGGGGAGAAGAGGAGCGGCGGTTTCAACCGCCGGCAGGGGCGCTTGGAAAGCGCCCGTCCGTTCCGAGCCGGAGTGGCTGATCCGAATTGAAACGCGTTTTCGCGGTGGGCAGGATGCGCGGGGCGGTGCGATTCGGCGTGCGCTGGGAAAAAGGCCGAATCAGTGTGTCGGGCCCTTTTGCTTGTGACCGCCCTCCGTGAAATCCGTCCCACGCTGACGCTCGCCCTGCCGATTATCGTCGGCCAGGTGAGCCAGATGCTCATGGGCGTGACGGACAGTGTGATGATCGGGCGCGCGGGCACGGTACCGCTCGCGGCGTCGGCGTTCGGGGGCAATGTGTTCAATGTGTTTTTCGTCGTCGGCATCGGGTTGATGATTCCGGTGTCGATTCTGGTGTCGCGGGCGCGTGGCGCGGCGAAGCCGGAGGAGGCGGGGGAGTATCTGCGCCACGGAATGACGCTGGCGCTGGTCTTCGGCGCGGTGGAAACGCTGATGATGGTGGGGCTGGGCACGCAGCTCGCGCGTTTCGGGCAGCCGCCGGAGGTGGTGGCGGTGGTGATGCCGTTTTACCTGATGATGGCGGCGTCGATCACGTCGGTGTTTGTCTATTTGGTGTTACGGCAGTTTGCTGAGGCGATGGGGCATCCGTGGGTGCCGATGGTGATCATGCTCTGCGGCGTGGGGTTGAACGCGGCGCTGAACTGGGTATTTATTTACGGCCATCTCGGCCTGCCGGCGCTGGGGCTGACGGGGGCGGGGATTTCGACGCTGGTGTCGCGGGCGGTGGGGGCCTTGGTGATTTTTTACTGGTTGCGGCGGGATCCGGCGGTGCGGGCGGCGTGGCCGCGGCGGTGGTTCGGGGGTTATTCGCGCGCGCGGTTTCGCGAGATGCTCAAGATCGGCCTGCCGGCATCGGGGATGTTGTTGTTCGAGACGACAGCGTTTGCGTTTTCGGGTGTGATGATCGGCTGGCTGGGCGCGGCGCCGTTGGCGGCGCACCAGATCGCGATCACGTGTGCGTCGATGGCGTTCATGTTTCCGCTGGGCCTGTCGATGGCGGCGGGCATGCGCGTGAGCCGGGCGGTGGGCGCGGGCGAGGCGGCGCGGCGGCGGCCGATCGCGTTTAGCGCGATCGGCCTCGGCCTGGGGATCACGGGCGCATTTGGCGTCGTGTTTTGGTTTGGCGGGCGGGAGATCGCGACGTGGTTCGTGCAGGATGCGGCGGTGATCGCGTTGGCGGCGCAGTTGCTCGTGGTCGGGGCGCTGTTCCAACTGGTCGACGGAGTGCAGGTGATCGGCGCGGCGTGTCTGCGGGGAATCTCTGACCTGAAGGTGCCGGCGCTGCTGACGTTTGCGGCGTATTGGGGGGTGGCGTTACCCGTGGGTTACGCTCTGGGGATCCGCGGGGGGATGGGCGCGGTCGGTGTGTGGGTCGGTATCGCGAGCGGATTGGCGCTGGCAGCGGTGCTGCTGCCGTGGCGGTTTGTGAAGCTGACCCGGTGAAATTGAACGAAGCGGGCGGCCGGCAAGGGCTGAAGCCGGAGGTGGTGGCGTGCGACGACGTGGAGCGGAAGCACGTGGGGCGATCGGTGGGGCACGAGCGCTCACGTGGGGAGCTCTGGCGTTTGAGCGCACAGAGGGGGGACGGGCGGAGTCCCGCGTGCAGTGCGGTCTGAGCCGCGCGCGGACAGGCGGGGCCGCTCAGAATTTCCACTCGACCGCGGCGCTGGCGTAGGGGGCGGTGCGCTCGGATTTCACGCGGTAGTTGCGCTGGTGATAGTCGGCGTTGAGGACGGGGACGGCGCCGACGGAGGCGCGGGCGGACAAGGTGGGTGAAGCGCGCCAAGCGATGGCGGGGCCGACGCGGACGGCCTGGTATTCGAGTCGGGTGCGGTTGAGGGCGGGTTTGTTGCGGCCGGCGGGGAGCGGGTCGTCGGTGACGTAGAAGGAACCGAAGTCAGCCTCGGCGGTGAATTCGAAGTCGAGTTCGGGGCGGAAGGTGTAGACGACGCCGGTGCGCGGGAAGCCGAGGGTGACTCGCCAGGCGGGAGCGGGCGTCCAGTTGAAGGTCGCGACGGGGATGATCCGGCCGGTGCCTTTGGAGAGGGAGTCGTAGACGAAACCGAAGCCGGCGCCGAAGTCGGGGGTGAATTTGCGGCTGGCGATGGCGAGGACGCCGACGCCGAAGCCTTTCGAGGAAAAAGCGGTGCCGGCGTTGTGCACGCCGGGGCTCACGCTGGCGAGGAGCGACCAATCGGCGTCGAGTTTGCTGAAGACCGTGAAGGCGGCGCCGAGGGATTTAAGGCGGTCGGGGAGCGGCGTGCCCGCGTCGCGGTCGAGGGAATAGTCGCGGTAGCTCAGGCTGACGATCGGGTAGAGGGTGCCGCCGACGGGGGCGAGGGGGACGGCGATCTCGGCGCCGAATTGGGCGACGGAGAAACTGCCGGCGGAGGTGCCGCGGGCCGCGAAGGGCGTGTCACCGGTGAACGCGGTGTTGAATTTGAGGGTGACGTGGGAGTTGGCAGGGCGGCCGGACGGCGGGGGGACCGGGGCGGCGGACGCGGGGTTTTGCGCCGTGAGCGGGAGGGCGGCGAGCGTGGCCAAAAGGGCGAGGGTCGGGAGCGGGGCGAAGGGGAGGAGGAGGCGGCGTTGGATCATGAGGATGGGTTGGCTACGGACAACGTGGGGCCACGGATGCAGACGTCAGTGGAATTCTCGCTGGAAAGCGGGCGGGGCGTTTCCGGCGAGCGAAAGCGAAGGAGGGGAGCCGCGCGGTCATCGTTTCAAGCGGGCCTTGAGCTCGGCGAGGGTGAGGCCGTCGAAGCGGAGGACTTTTTGGCGGGAGAGGTCGCCGCGGAGGACGGTGACGGCGCGGCGCGGGAGACCGAGTTGGTCGGCGAGAAATTCGCAGAGGGCGGCCGTGGCGCGGCCCTCGACGGGCGGGGCATGGACCTTGACTTTCAGGGCGTCGCCGAGCCAACCGATCACCTCGCTGCGCGAGGCGTTGGGGAGGGCTTTGATGGCGAGGGTGCAGGAGGAGGTGGCGGCGGGAGAGGGTTTAACCACGGATTACCTGGATGGAACGGAGGACGAAACAAGCCCGACAGGTGCTTTGGGCCTCCCGTGATGTGAGCGGTTTCACGGGGACGATGGGGCGAACGATCCGGCGTCACCCCTCGATGGCCCGAACGCCTCGGACAGTGCCGCGATGATGGCTTCGACGGGTTCGGTGCCGACGCAGAGGCGGAGGAGGTCGGGGTCGAGTTTGCTCGCGGCGAGTTCGGCGAGGCCGGCGGGGGTGGTGACGAGGTCGTAGTGCGCCAAATACATGAAGGGACAGATGAGCGTCGTCGTCATGCCGAAGCTGGGGCCTTTGGGGAGGCGGAGGCGGTCGTAGAATGTTTCCAGGTCTCCGCGCAACGTGAAGGTGATCATGCCGCCGCTGGCGTTCGGACTGCGGGCGAGGCGTTGGTAGTTCTCCTTCGAGGCGGGGTGCAGGGCCCAGAAGACATCGCGGACGGCGGAGTGGCTTTCGAGAAAGGCGACGACGCGGGCGGTGTTGGCGTGAATTTTTTCGAGGACGGCGTCGGTGCGGCCGATTTGCGCGGCGAGGCGGGCGAGGTCGCGGGCGTAGAGCGGTTCGATCTTTTCGGCGATGCGGCGGCGGAGTTCGGCGGCATCGGGGCAGGCGGGGTTGATCGCGGCGAGGCCGGCGGTGAGGTCGCCGTCGCTCGCCGTGTATTTGGTCAGACTGGACACGACAACGTCGGTGTGAGCGAGGACGTCGACGTTGAAGACGGAGACGACGGAGGGGTCGAGGAGGAGGCGGGCGTCGTGGGTGCGGCAGAGGGCGGCGAGGGCGGCAAGGTCGGGCGTCTGGATGAGGGGATTGGTGGGGAGCTCGGCGACGACGCCGGCGATGCGGTGGCCGTGTTTTTTAAAAATGCGCTCGAGCCCGAGGTGGTCGAGGACGTCGCGGAGGTAAACGTAGTCACTGGGGGCGGCGGTGAATTTTTTCAGGATCGCGATGGTGTCGAGGTAGAGCCAGCCGAGTTGGAGCCAGACGGTGCGGCCGCGGGCGGCCTGGAGTTCGGCGACGGCGCGGAACGCGGCGTAGATCGCGTTCATCCCGCAGTTGGCGAGGAGGAGGTCGGCGTCGGCGGTGCCGGGGAGGGCGCGGCGGAGGTGGCGGTGGATTTCGGCGGTGGCGGCCGGGGTGCCGCCGGGGAAGGTTTCCTCGGTGGAGGGGAACGCGAGGAGGCGGAGGCGGACGAGGTGGTCTTCGGCTTCGCGGGAGGAGAGGAAGCCGCCGATATTTTGGAGAAAGGTTTTGGCGCGGGCGGAGGTCGCGGGGTCGGCGGGGTGGGAGACGCCGTGGAGGGTGGCGGCGGAGAAGAGTTGGGCGTCGGTGCCGGCGAGGTGGGCGGCGAGGGCGCGGGCCATGGCGGCGGAGGCGGCCAGCCAGAGGGTGCGTCCGGCGAGGGCGGGCGTGGTCGCGGTGAAGTGGGCGACGAGTTGTTTGGCGAAGGGGTGGACGACGAAGCGCGGGTAGCCGACGGTGAGTTGGCTGACGATCGCTGGGTCTTTTTCCTCGTAGCCGCGGACGGCGTGCATCGTAGGCAGGCTGCACGAGACGGCGTGCGGGCTGGCCGGAATGGGCGTGCCGAGCGGGAGGTGCGGGAAGGCGGAAGACATGGGCGGAGGGCGAAGAGTGGAGCGCGGGCAGCAGGGGACGCAAGGCGCGGGGTGGGCGCAACGGTGCGGTGTGTCACGTGCGAGCGGTGGGGCGCGCTGTCAGGCGGGCCGCGCAGCGAGAGGGTGGGTCGGAGACCGAGACCTACTTTTTGGCGGGGGCTTTCACCTCGACGGCTTCGCCGATGCGGACTTCGGCACGGGCGTCGTTGAAGACCTGCAGGCCAGCGGTCGTCTCGCCCCAGTAGGGCGCGGCGCTGCGGAGCATGGCGGCGAGGGCTTGGGAGAATTTCTGGCCGCGTTGGACGGGGGCGGCGACGAAGGTGGTCCAGAGCGCTTGGGCGGATTTACCCTTGGACTTGAGCTCGGTGTAGTCGAACGCGTCGACGACGATGAGGTTGAACTCGCGGGTGCTGTCGTAGGCGCCGGCGGTGGTGTCCTGGGTATTGAGGGTGGCGGTGCCGGTGGCCGCGCCGCCGCCGGAGCCCCAGACGGAACTCGGGTTGGCGTCGTTCTTGGCGCCGGCGTTGAGGGCCTCGTCGTCGCCGCCGGTGCGGGTGTTCCAGACGACGTCTCCGCCGAAGTGGGAGAGGCTGCGGGAGTCGTGGACTTTGCCGACGAGGCCTTCGTCCCAGGCGAGATGTTCGGTGCGGACGACGGGATTGCGCCAGAGGGAAACGCCGAAGTTTACGCGGAGCATGAGGGTGACTTTTTGGGGCTCGCGGATGATGCCGACGGCGTCGGCGGCGTTGAGGTAGTTCTTCTGCGCGAGAGTGGGGGTGAGGAGGGCGCAAACGGAGGTATAGTTGAGGTCGGCGGGGAAAATCTCGCCGGGGATGAAGACGAACTGTTTTGGGGCGGCGAGGGGGGCGAGCTCGCGGGGGGCGGGGTTGAGGGCGTTCTTGCCGTGCACGAGTTTGACGAGTTCGTCGCGCGGGGTTGCGCGGTAATTGGCGGAAGAGACGGAGACGGGAGCGAAGCCCTGGAGGTCGGACGGGGACTGGGCGCGGGCGGGTGCGAGGGCGAGCGCCAGCAAGGCGGCGAGGGCGACGGCGGTTTGCATGGCGGCGGAACGTGGCCGGAAAAAGCCCGGCCGGCAAGGGGCGGACGCGCGCACGGTCGGCGGAGGGGACGGTCGGCGTGCGAAACGGTTTGCGCCGGACGCGGGCGCCGCGTGGATTCGCTCGGATGAAAATACTTTCCTGGAATGTGAACGGGGTGCGGGCGGCGCTGGGCAAGGGCCTGCTTGAGTGGATGGCGGCGGCGAAGGCCGACGTGATCTGTCTCCAGGAAGTGAAGGCGATGCCCGGGGACGTGCAGCACGTGGTCTGGCCGGAGGGCTACGAGATCGCGTGGAATCCCGCGCAGAAAAAAGGCTACAGCGGCACGGCGTTTTTCATGCGGCGCAAGCCGCTCGCGGTGACGCATGGGATCGGGTCGGCGGGACACGATGCTGAGGGGCGGGCGTTGACGGCGGAATTTGACGACTGTTATGTGATTGGGGTCTACGTGCCGAATGCGCAGCCGGAGCTGGCCCGGATCGGGTTTCGGCAGGAGTGGGACCGCGCGCTGCTGGCGTATGCGAAGAAGCTGGAGAAGAAGAAACCGGTGATTTTTTGCGGGGACCTGAACGTGGCGCACGAGGAGATCGATCTGGCGCGGCCGAAGGAGAACGTGGGGAACCCGGGGTTTTCGGACCCGGAGCGCGCAGGGTTTCGGGATTTCATCGGGGCGGGGTTCGTGGATACGTTTCGCGAATTCGAAAAAGGGCCCGGTCACTACAGCTGGTGGACGTATCGGGCGGGCGCGCGGGCGAACAACGTGGGGTGGCGCATCGACTATGTGATGGCGTCGTCGGCGCTGAAGCCGCGGTTCAAGCGCGCGTGGATCGAGCCGCACGTGATGGGGAGCGACCACTGTCCGGTGGGGTTGGAGTTGAAGTGAGGGCGGGAGATGGGCGCGCGGCCTAGCGACGGCCGACCGGAGAAACGCGCTTTCGTTTCGGGCGGCGGCGGTTAGGGTCCCGCGCATGATGCGACGAATTTTGGCTGGGATGGCGGTGGGACTGGGTGTGTTGCTGGCGGCCAGCGGGTCGGCGGCGACGGCAGCGGAATCGGGGGAACGCTTCTCGTTCGTGGCGTTTGGCTGCATGCCTTACGGCAAGGAAAATTTTCCGGCCTATGAGCGGTTACTGACTGAAATCAATCGCCACCGACCGGCGTTCACGGTGCACTGCGGCGACACGAAGAGCGGGAGCGAGCCGCCGACCGAGGCGTTCATGCAGCAGGTGCACCGGTGGTTCGATGCGCTGGACGGTGCGCTGGTCTACACGCCCGGCGACAACGAGTGGACGGATGTACATCGCAAGAACAACGGCAGCGAAGATCCGCTCCGGTGGCTCGCCAAGGTGCGAACGGAGTATTTTGCGACGGAGCGCAGTATGGGTCGGGCGCCGCTCGCGCTGGTTACGCAACGCCGGGAAAAGGGGTTTGAGAAATTTGTGGAGAACGCGCGCTGGACGCGGGGCGGGGTCGTGTTTGCGACGGTGCATGCGGTCGGCAGCAACAACAACCGCGTCAAGACGGACGACCGCGAGCGGACAGCGGCGGCGCGGGAGAGCGCGCTGGCGGAGTTTCGGGAGCGCGATGCGGCGAATATCGCGTGGGTGCGCGGGGCGTTTGCCGAGGCGCGGGCAACGCAGGCGCCGGGTGTGGCGCTGTTTTTTCAGGCCGAACCGTTTGATGCCGCGGAGAAGGACGGAGCCGAATCGGGGTTCACGGTCTGGCTCGCAGCGATCGAGGCCGAGGCGAAACGATATGAAAAGCCGGTGTTGCTGGTGCACGCGGACGATCATCGCTACCGGCTGGAGCCGAAGGTGCGGTTTCCGAGCGGGGAAAAACAGGACAATGTGACGCGGCTCGGCGTGTTTGGGGCGGGAGACATCCACGCGGTGCAGGTGACGGTTGATCCGGCGTCGAAGGCGGTTTTTTTGGCCGGGCCGTTGCTCGTGCCGGACAATGCGCTGCCGGTGCTGCCGCAGGGGAAGAAAGGAGGGGGAAAGAAATGAGCGGCGCGGGCGCGAGGGTCGGGACCACGCTGGCGGGGGAACTGCAGGCGCTGCTGTTGCGCGAGCCGCGGCGCACGCTGGCGGTGGCGGAGAGTTTGACGGCGGGGCACGTCCAGGCCCGGGTGGCGGCTGTGTCGGGTGCGTCAAATTTTTTTCTCGGCGGCGTGACGGCCTATTCGCTCGAGCAGAAAGTGAAGCTGCTCGGCGTGAAGCGCGCGGCGGCGAAGAAGGTCCACTGCGTGTCGGCGGCCGTGGCGGACGAGATGGCGCGGGGCGTGTGCGGGTTGTTCGGCGCGGATGTGGGCGTGGCGACGACGGGGTATGCGGAGCCGTCGGCGGCGGACGGGGTGGCGGTGCCGTTCGCGTGGTGGGCGGTGGCGCGGCGCGGGGCGCGCGGGAAATTTTCGGTGCGGCGAGGACGCGTGGAGTGTCCGGGGGCGTCGCGCGTCGGGGCGCAGACGATCGTGGCGGACGCTGCGCTGGCGGAGCTCGTCGCGTGGTTGCGCGAGAGTAACTGAGGGGGTTCGCCGGTCACGGGTCACGGGCTGGAAAGCCCGTGCCACTCAGACGAGGCGGCGCAGCCAAAGGCCGCCGGCGAGGGTGCTGGCGAAGCCGGCGGTGGCGAGTTGCCAGGCGGGCACGCCGAGGACGTGCGGAGGCGGGCCGTTTTCGGGCTGGCGGACTTTGGCGACGGCGGCGGTCGCAAAGAGCGCGGTGCCGGCCACGACAAGGGCGGCGACGCCGCGATAAGCGGCGGGGCGGGGCCGGGGTGGCGCGGCGGCGGGCGACTCGGGGGCGGGACTCACGTGAGGGAGTTTTGGAAAAACTCGATGATCTCGCCGTTGGGGCCGGCACAGAAAAAGATGCGGATCGGGACGGGGGCGTGGGCGTTGGTCGTCGCGATGGTGACGTCCTTGGGCTCCATCGTGATCGTGGCGCCGGTGGCGCGCACGCGGACGGCGACCTCGTCGAGGTGCACGGTGCGGAGGGCGAAGTGGACGACGGCGCCGTCGGGGGCGGGGGTGTAGGCGAGATCCTCGAACACTTCGAGGTAGTTACCGTCGCCGGCGTCGAGCATCACGGCGCGCTGGGGGGCGGAGCGCCACGCGATTTTTTCGGCGAAGCCGAGCGTATCCTTGTAGAAAGACATCGTGCGGTCCCAGTCACGGGTTTTGACGCAGACGTGGTGGAAGCCGGAGATGAGCGCGCCCATGTGCGCTAGTTGAAGGACGGAAGATTAAGTTGGAAGCAGAATCAGGCGGTTCGCGGCGACGTGCGTTGAGCTTAACGTTCGCTTAAACTTCCCACCTCTAACTTCATCTCGCGTGCGGCGGCCGGGGCGCCGCGCGCGTCAGGGGGCGAGGCGCTGCATGAGATTCATCAGCGGCTGCACTTCGGGGATGGGCTGGACCCAGTCGCTGTAGAGCAGCTCGGGCATCGTGTATTTCGTGTTGTAGAGGGCGAAATTGGCGGGGTCGTTGCGCGAGAAGTGGCCGGCCTTGATGGTGGCGCCGGCGAAGAGGCCCGCGGACTTCGTGTAGACGAGCATGGGCGTGCGCAGGATCTCGGCGTTGAAGCGTTCGGCTTCGGCGGCTTTCGGGCCGGCGATGGCCTTGGCGTCGACCCCGACGTTGAAGCGCTGTTTGAAGAGCAGGCGCGGGGTGTTGGTGTCGGTGATGATGTAGATGCTTTGGACGGAGGTGGCGCCGATCTGGAGACCGAGGCTGGCTTCGCCGGCGTTGATGAGAACGGGGAGGCTCCAGCGGCCGTTGGCGTCCTTGACCAAAATGACGCCGTAGCCGTCTTTTACGCCGAGGATCAAGCCGGCTTTGAACTGGTTGACGATGACGATGGCCTTGGCCTGACGCAGGACGGCGGGGGGGATGGCGGTCTCGCGACGGTTCTGAACTTCCTGGAGAATGGCTTCACAGGTTTCGACGCGGTCAATGAGGTCGGCGCGCGAAGCCTCGGCGCGCACGAGGGCGGCGCCAAACAGGGCGAGGAGGGACAGGAGCAGAAATTTCTTCATGACGAGGCGAAAAAGCTAAATTGAGCGGAGATGTATGCACGGCGGGACGGACTTGGAAAGCGCGGAGTGGGGGAGGTTCCTCCGGGGACGAGCGGCGGTCGGTGGACCGGGCGCGAGCGTGGGAGACCGCGGCCGGTGCGAGACGGTGAAAACCGGCGGCAAAGTCGGGGGGGTTAGTCCAGGCCGCGGGCGGTGAGTTCGTCTTCGTTCCAGCCGAGGTAGTGGCCGAGTTCGTGGAGGTAGGTGAGGCGGACTTCGGCGCGGAAATAGGCGACGTCGGCCTCGGCAAAGTCCCAGAGATTGTCGAGGTAGAGCAGGATTTGGGCCGGGGCGGGGTTGTCGTGGGCGAGTTCGAGGCCGTGGGCGCTGCCGGTGAAGAGGCCGAGGATGTCGGCGGGAAAACCTTCGGCGAGGACGTCGGGGGCGGGGGTGCGTTGGTAGTGGACGGGCACGCCGCGCGCGAGCGGGCGGATCGTGGGTGGGAGCTGGCGTTGGGCGGCGCCGACGGCGGCGGCGGCGATTTCGGTGAGTTGGGGTGGGGTCACGGGCGGAGTTCGGCGGAGATATCGAGGCGCTCGAACCGCTCGCCGAGCCACCAGAGGGCGCAACCGACTTCGGCGCCGAGGACGCCAAGGACGACGGTGGCGGCGAGGGCGATGGCGGCGGGGGCGCCGATGAGCCATTGGGTGGCGAAGATCAGGACGAAGGCGGCGAGGGCGGCGGGCAGCAGGGCGATGAGGACGACCAGGAACTGGCCGAAAGCGAAAATGAGGCGCTGGCCCATGAGTTCGATGCCGCCTGCGCCGCTCCCCGGGCCGGGAGAGCGCATGGACTGAAACCAGGCGGGGAAGAGGATCGTGGCGCCGTTGAGGATTAGGAGTTGGAGGGCGCAGACGAGAGGCGTGAGGGCGGCGATGGCGAGGGCGAGGGCGACGCGGGTGGCGGGCGTGAGGGTGGTGGCGAGGGCGCCGGTCGGGCGTAGGGCGAGGGCGGCGGCGAGGAGGCAGAGCCAGACGAGGCCGGTCAGGATGGCAACGGGGGTGAGGAGTTGACCGAGCAGGAGTTGCCAGCCGCGCAGGGGGTAGGTCTTGAGGACGTCGGCGTGCAGGAGGTCGTTGCGCAGGTCCTGGCGGGCGAGGTGCGGACCTAGGAGCACGAGGTAGAAGCCCGCGGAGAGCGCACCGAGGGTGACGATGAGGCGGGCGGCGTGGGCCTCGGGCCCGGGGCCGTGGAGAAACCACCGGCTGCCGACGAGAATGGCGGCCGCGGCGATGGCGAGGACGCGGAGGTTGAAATAGGAGGCGGTGGAGAGGAGGTTTTTCCAGAGAAAGGCGAGTTCGGGGCGACCGGTGTCGGCGAGGTAGAACGGCGCGGGCCGGGCCTT
>CANHJG010000040.1 GCA_947461205.1 Opitutia bacterium | reverse complement strand
TACGCCGCTTACCAATCCCGCCGGCCGCCCGACCTACATCGAGCTCAGCCACGGCGAACTCGCCCGCCGGTTCCAAAAATAAGCCTCAACCGGCGCTCGCTCTGGCACGAATCGTGTTCTTAGCATCCCATGTTTTCCATGCCGACCGCTCCCAAGAAGAAATCCGCGTCCAAAGCCGAGTCCGCACCCACGACCAAGCCGGCGCCCAAGACCAAACCTAAGGCGAAGGCCCAGCCCGCCCGTTCCGCCGCGGCCGCCAAAGCGCCCGCGCCCATCGCGACACCCGCTCCGGCCCCGGCGCCCGCCGGGTACCCGTTGCCGCACCTCGCCCCCGACGAACGCTCCAGCACCGCCCCGTTCCCGACCGCCGGCCTGATCCAGTCGATTCACCACCCCCACGCCTCCGAAGACACGCCCACGGACGTTTTCCGTTCGCTGATCCAGCGCCATCTCGTCTCGACCCTCGCGCGCCACCCGGGCTCCGCCACGCCGCGCGACTGGTGGGTCGCCACCGCCCTCGCCGTGCGCGACACGATTCACGAGCGCATGATTGCGACGCAGGCCGTCCACAACGCCCAGAACGTCCGCCGCATTTACTATTTCTCCCTCGAATATCTGATGGGCCGGCTCTTCGGCAACAACCTCCTCGCCACCGGCCTCCTCGACACCGCCAAGGTGGCCCTCGAGTCCCTGGGCCAGGATTTCGACCGCATCCGCGAATCCGAAGTGGACATGGGCCTCGGCAACGGCGGTCTCGGCCGCCTCGCCGCGTGCTTCCTTGATTCGCTCGCGACCCTCGACTACCCGGCGCTCGGCTACGGCATCTATTACGAATTCGGCCTCTTTAAGCAGGCGTTTCAGCATGGCAACCAAGTCGAGGCCCCCGACAACTGGATTATTTTCGGCAGCCCGTGGGAGGTCGTCCGCCCCGAATACACTCAGGAAGTCCGCATCTTCGGCCGCGTGGAAAACGTGTTCGACGACCGCGGCAACTATCGCCCGCGCTGGGTCGGCACCAAGACCCTCCTCGGCGTCCCGCATGACATTCCGATTGCCGGCTTCGGCACCAAGACCGTCAATCTGCTGCGCCTCTGGGCCTCGAAATCCACCGAAGACTTCGATCTCGCCGCGTTCAACAGCGGCGGCTACGTCGATGCCGTGCGGGAAAAAGCCGTCGGCGAGACCGTCTCAAAAGTTCTCTACCCGAACGACAAGACCGAAAACGGCAAGGAACTGCGCCTCGTGCAGCAGTATTTCTTCGTCGCCTGCTCGCTGCGCGACCTCATCCGCCGCCACTTCCGCTCCCCGGGCAACGGTTGGTCCAACTTCTCCGACAAGGTCGCTGTCCAGCTCAACGACACGCACCCAGCCATCGCGGTCGTCGAGCTCATGCGCATCCTCACCGACGAGGAGCACAGGGCCTGGGACGACGCCTGGGCCATCGTGTCCAAGACGTTCGCCTACACGAATCACACCCTGCTCCCCGAGGCGTTGGAGCAATGGGGGGTCGGTCTCTTCGAACGGGTGCTACCGCGCCACCTCCAGCTCATCTACGACATCAACACCCACCTCATGCTGGCCGTCGAGGCGAAGTGGCCCGGGGACAATGACAAGAAACGCATCTGCTCCCTCATTGAGGAAAACGGCCACAAGATGGTGCGCATGGCCAACCTCGCCGTCGCCGGTTCCCACGCCGTGAACGGCGTCGCCGCGCTCCACACCGCGTTGCTGAAAAAAGACCTCTTCCCCGAGTTCGACGCGCTTTATCCCGGCAAATTCCAGAACAAGACTAACGGCATCACGCCGCGCCGCTGGCTCCTCAAGAGCAACCTCCGCCTCTCGTCGCTCATCACCCAAAAGCTCGGCGGCGAGGCCTGGGTGCGCGACCTCGACCGGCTGCGCGGGCTCGAAGCGTTCGCCGACGATCCCGCCTTCCAGCGCGAGTTCATGGCGATCAAGCGCGCCAACAAGGTCGAACTGGCCGCGATCATCCGGGAGCAGTGCGGCGTCGAGGTTTCCCCCGACGCCCTCTTCGACGTGCAGATCAAGCGGCTCCATGAATACAAGCGGCAACATCTGAACTTGCTGCACATCCTCGCGCTCTACCGCCGGCTTCTGCAAAACCCGACGCTCGATATCGTGCCGCGCGTCTTCGTCTTCGGCGCCAAGGCCGCGCCGGGCTACGACCTTGCGAAAAACATCATCCGTGCGATTAATGTCATCGGCGCCCACATCAATGCCGACGCCCGCATCGGCGGCAAATTGAAGGTCGCTTTTTTGCCCAACTATCGCGTCTCGCTCGCCGAAAAAATCATTCCCGCCGCGGACCTTTCGGAGCAGATCTCCACCGCCGGCAAGGAGGCCTCCGGCACCGGCAACATGAAGCTGATGGCCAACGGCTCGCTCACGATCGGCACGCTCGACGGCGCCAACGTCGAAATCCGGGAGGAGGTCGGCGACGACAACATCTTCATCTTCGGTCTGACCGTCGACGAGGTGGAGGCGCTCGGGGCCAAGGGCTACAAGCCCTGGGATTATTACCACGCCGACGAGGAACTCCGCGCGGTGGTCGACTGGCTGGGCAGCGATTATTTTACGCCGGGCGAACAGGGTGCGTTTTCGCACGTCCACGGCAGTCTGTTGCACGGCGGCGATCCGTATCTGCTGCTCGCCGACTTCCGGTCCTACAGCGATGCACAGGCGCGCGTCGATGCCGCCTATCGCGATCAATCCAAGTGGGCGAAGATGGCGATCCTCAACACGGCCCGCGTGGGCAAGTTTTCCAGCGACCGGACCATCCGCGAATACGCCCGCCAGATCTGGAATCTCACCCCCGTGCCCGTGCCGTAAACGCCGCGGCGGGGGCGCATCTCACTTTCCTGCAAACATCGCCCGAGGTGGGCCGGCCGCTCCGCGGGCGGTGGATCGCCGATCGTGGCGGGACTCGTTGAGCCGCGCGCGGAGCGCACGGCCCAGTGCGGGGGAAACTGAGCGCTGCAACAAACCGAGATGCGCCCGAGCGGCGGGGCGCACGGCGAGTTGGCTGGCCACCGCCGCGCGTTTCACAAATCTGACTCAGCATGCGTCGCCCCTCCCTCCGCCTTTTCGCCTTCGCCGCGCTGGCGGCCGGCGTGATGGCCGCGGAGCCGGTGCGGCGCTGGCCCCCGATCCGGGGCGAACTCTCCGGCCAACTCGCCTTGCCGCAGCTACCCGGGTTCCCCGCGCTGGCGTGGCGCATCGAGGCGCAGCCGCTCGCGGGTGCGGGGCTGGCGCTCAGTGCCACCGCAACCTCACCCGGTCTGGTGCTCCGCGTCGAACTCACGCCTCCTGCGGGCGACGCCCCTGGCACGTGGCGCCTCGTGGAGGCAAAGATCGATGCCGCCTCGTGGTGGCGGCTGACGGTCGATCAGGCCGGCCTCAAATCGCTGCCCGACGATTTCGCGTTCACGGGACAACTCGCTCTGGCGGGCGCGGGCCAGTGGCGTGGGGCGGAGGCCTCGGGTGCCGTGCACGTGACGCTGGCGGCGGGCACCGCGGGCAGTCTCGCGCAGAAATGGACCGCAACGGGTGTGGGCGTCGACGCCGACTTCGTGATCGTGGCCAACCGCGCCGCCGTCCGCTCTGCCCAGGTGAAGGTTGAAACAATCCAGGTCGCCGGTCTCACCGCGCACAACCTCCTCCTCGACGTCGCCGCGGCCGCCGCCGGTCGTCTCGCCGTCACACGCGCCGAAGTCGCCGCGTTTGGCGGACGCGTCACGCTGGCGCCGTTCACGCTCGATCCGGCGGCGCCGTCGGTGGTCAGTCTGGCCGAGTTTTCCAGTGTTGCGCTGGGCGAGCTGGCGGCGCTCGTGCCGCAGGCCCTCCGTGAAGCCCAGGGGCAGGTCGCCGGCCGCGTTTCTATCAATTGGAGTCTCCAGTCCGGGATCGGGCCGGGCGACGGCTCGCTCGCGGTTTCACCCGCCGAGCCGGCAACGGTTCGGCTCGCGGCCTCGCCCGGTCTGCTCACAGGCCGCTCTCCGCCCCGCCTCGAGCTTTTGCCGTCCTTCCTGGGCCCGATCGGCCGCTGGTTTTCCGTTGAAAACCCCGCCCACCGCATGCTCCAGCGGATCGAACTCGGCCAGTCCCCGCTCGCCGTGGAGAGTCTGCGCGTGCAGCTCTATCCCGACGGTGCCGGCGGCCCGCGTTCGGCCCGGGTGGACGTTGTCGCCCGCCCGACCGGCGTCGGCGAGGTCCTCGAAAAAATCACGTTCACGGTGAACGTCTCCGGTCCGCTCGACCAGGTGCTGCGGCTCGGCCTCTACGACCGCGCCAAGATCCGCGTCAACGGAGGCAAATGAAACCTGAGTTGCCCTTTGCGGTCGGTTGGGTGGAATCCCCGTCATGCCTCGCCTCCTTCCGCTTCTCGCGCTCACCGCGCTCCTCGGTGGCTGTATCCACGTCAAAATGGAGCCGATCCAAGTCCACGCGATCATCGAGGTGAACGTGAAGGTCGACAAGGCCCTCGACGACTTCTTCGGCGACCTCGACAAGAAGTCCGTCACGATCAACCCGTCGGCGGCCAAAACCTGATTTTCCATGAAGACCATTTTCCTTCGCCTGCTCGCGCTCGTCGCCCTCTTCGCCCTCGCCCTGCCGGCTCCGGCTCTCCGCGCGCAGGATCTCGGCGCCGTCAAGGCCCGCATGGCGCAACGCCTCTCCAAGCTGGACGAACTCAAAGCCAAGGGCGCCGTTGGCGAAAACCACCGCGGTTTCGTCGAAGCGCGGGCCAGCGACCCCGCTGCAGGCGCGGTGATCTCCGCCGAAAATTCGGACCGGGAAACGGTTTACGCCGCCCTCGCGAAGCAGACCGGCACCTCGGCCGAACAAGTGGGCCGCGCCCGCGCGAAACAAATCGCGTCCGGCAGCGCCGCCGGGGTTTGGGTGCAAAAAGAGGATGGCGCCTGGCACAAGAAGTAGGGCGGAATTCCGTCCACCGCCCGCTGCGGCAGGCCGCCGCGCGCGTTGGGCCCGGCGCTTGCATTCGGCGCTTCCGCTGCCTTCCTTTTTCCCATGAATCTGCCCCGCTTCGTCCGCGCACTCCTCGCGCCCGCCCTGCTTTCCGCCGCGGCCCATGCTGCGGATTTTGCGCCCGCGATCATCTACGACATGGGTGGAAAATTCGATAAGTCGTTCAACCAGTCCGCGAGCGACGGCACGACGAAGTTCAAGCAAGACACCGGTATCGAGGTGAGGGAGTTCGAGGTCACCAACGCCGCCCAGCGCGAGCAGGCGATGACGCGCTTCGCCCAACGTGGCTCTCAGATCATCGTAGCCATCGGTTTCTCGCAGGCCTCGGCGGTCGAGGCCGCCGCCAAGAAATTTCCCCACGTCAAGTTCGCGATCATCGACGGCACGGTGAATCTCCCGAACGTCCAATCGATCAACTTCCGCGAGAACGAGTCCTCCTTTCTTTGCGGCATGGCCGCCGCGCTCGCCTCCAAGACCGGCAAGGTCGGCTTCGTCGGCGGCATGGACATCCCCCTCATTCGGAAATTTGCGCTCGGGTACGCCGACGGCGCCAAGTTCGTGAATCCGTCCGTCGAGGTGTATCAGAACATGACCGGCACCACGGCCGCGGCGTGGAACGATCCCACCAAGGGCAGCGAACTCGCCAAGAGCCAGATCGGCCGCGGTGCGGACGTTATCTTCCACGCCTCCGGCAACACCGGTGGCGGCGTTATGCAGGCCGCGAAGGACGCCGGTAAGCTCAGTATCGGCTGCGACAGCAACCAAAACTACATCCACCCCGGCAGCGTCCTCACCTCGGCCGTGAAACGCGTCGATGTCGCCGTCTACCAGACGATCATGGACGCGAAGAATGGGACCTGGAAAGGCGGCCCGATTGTGCTCGGTCTCGCCGACCAAGGCGTCGACTACGCGCTCGACGAATTCAACCGGAAGCTCATCACGCCGGCGATGGAAGCGAAGCTCAATCAGGCCAAAGCCGACATTATCTCCGGCAAGCTGAAGGTTGCGGAATCCAAGGCGCCGTAACTCCGCCGTGTCCGTCGAGCGCCCCAGCCCTACGCCCTCGGCGGCCCCTGCGCCATCGCTCGAACTCCGCGCGATCGACAAGCGCTTCGGCTCCGTCCACGCCAACCGCGCGATTTCGTTTTCCGTCGCGCGCGGCAGCGTCCATGGCCTCGTCGGCGAGAATGGCGCCGGCAAGTCGACGCTGATGAACATCGTCTACGGCTTTCACCGCGCCGACTCCGGCGAAATTTGGGTGAACGGCCGCCGAGTCGACGTCGGCTCGCCGCAGGACGCGATCGCCGCCGGCATCGGCATGGTCCACCAGCACTTCATGCTCGTGGAAAATTTCACGGTGCTCGAAAACGTCATTCTGGGCGTCGAGGGCGGACGCCTCCTGGCCGGCGGTCTTGCGCGCGCCCGCACCGAACTCGAAAAACTGGCCCGCGACTACGCCCTCGACGTTCCGCTCGACACGGTGGTCTCCGAGCTGCCCGTCGGCCTCCAGCAACGCGTGGAAATCCTCAAGGCCCTCTACCGCCGCGCCGAAATCCTGATCCTCGACGAGCCCACGGCCGTGCTGACGCCCCAGGAAGCCGACGCGCTGTTCCAGATGCTGCGCCGACTGCGCGACGAGGGGAAATCCGTCGTTCTCGTCACCCACAAGCTCCGCGAAATCATGGCTATCACCGACCGCGTGACCGTCATGCGCCAGGGCGCCGTGGTCGGCGAAGTCGCCACCGCCACGACGTCGCCGCGCGAACTCGCCGAGAAAATGGTCGGCCGCGCCGTCCTCCTGCGCGTCGAAAAAACGCCCGCCCATCCCGGCGAAACACTCCTGGCCGTCCGCGATCTCGAAGTCCGCGACCGCCTCGGAGTCGTGCGCGTAAAAGGGGTGAGCTTCGCGGTCCGCGCCGGAGAGATCGTCGGGATCGCGGGCGTGTCCGGCAACGGCCAGTCCGAATTGCTCGAAGCCCTCGCCGGTATCCGGTTTCCCACGCGCGGCTCGATTATGCTCCAGCAACACGACCTCGTGCGCGAGCACCTCGGCCCGCGGGAGCGCCGCGCGCTCGGTCTCGCGCACGTGCCCGAGGACCGCCTGCGCCTGGGCGTCGTGGCGAGTTTTTCCGCCGAAGACAACGCGATCCTCGGCTACCACGACCGGGCCGATTGCAACCGCGGCGGTCTCCTCAATCGCGCCGCCATTCGCACCGCCTGTGCGGGCAAGATGGCCGCGCACGACGTGCGCCCGCCGCTGCCGGGCCTCCGCCTTTCCGCCTTCTCAGGCGGCAACCAGCAAAAGCTCGTGCTCGCCCGCGAAATCGACGTCGACCCGCGCGTACTCCTCATCGGCCAGCCGACGCGCGGGGTCGACATCGGCGCCATCGAGTTCATTCACAGAAAACTGATTGCGCTCCGCGACGCCGGCAAAGCGTTGCTTATCGTTTCGGTCGAGCTCGACGAAATTCTCGGCCTGGCCGACCGGATCCTCGTGATGAACGGCGGGGAAATCGTCGGCGAAGTGGCTCGCGAGCAGGCGACCGAGGAGACACTCGGCCTGATGATGGCGGGCGTGAAAGGGGAGGGCGCCGCATGAGCGCCGCAGGCAAACTCCCCCGCTGGGCCGAGCTCGCGCTGCTCCCGCTCATCAACCTCGTGGTGGCGCTGCTGCTTTCCGGCGTCGTGGTGCGCCTCCTCGGCGAGAGCCCGTGGACCGCGTTCAAACTGCTCGCGAGCGGGGCCATCGGGAGCCAGGAGGGGATCGGCTACACGCTCTACTACGCGACGAACTTCATGTTCACCGGCCTCGCGGTTGCGGTCGCTTACCATGCCGGCCTCTTCAACATCGGCGGCGAGGGCCAGGCCTACATCGGCGGGCTGGGCAGCGGGCTGGTGGCCCTGTGGCTCGGCGACCGTGCGCCCTTTCTCGTCGTGCTGCCGCTCGCGATTCTGGCAGGGGCGGCCTTTGGCGCGGCCTGGGCGTTGATCCCCGCGTGGCTGCAGGCGCGGTGCGGCAGCCACATCGTCATCACGACGATCATGTTCAATTTCATCGCCGCGTCGCTGATGACCTACCTGCTGGTCAACGTCCTCATCAAGCCCGGCCAACAGTCGCCGGAGTCGCGCGAATTCGGGGCCAACGCGTTCATGCCCGCCGCGCATGAAGTGCTGGCGAGGGTCGGCGTGACCTTCACGGCGTCGCCGCTCAACCTCGCGTTTGTCCTCGCGGTCGCCGCCGCGGCGCTGGTCTGGGTTTTGGTGTGGCGCACGCGCTGGGGCTACGCGTTGCGCGTCGCGGGTCAAAACCAGGCCGCCGCGGTTTACGCGGGGATTTCGCCGCCCCGGATTATCGTGCAGGCGATGCTCCTCTCGGGCGCACTCGCCGGTTGCCTCGGCCTCAACGAACTCCTCGGCTCCCAACACCGGATTCTCATCGATTTCCCGGGCGGGGCGGGTTTCGTCGGCATCGCGGTCGCGCTCATGGGCCGGAACCACCCCGTCGGAATCTTCGCGTCGGCCGTCCTCTTCGGCGCCCTTGCGCAGGGCGGTTCGCAGCTCTCCTTCGATCTGCCGAAAATCAACCGCGACATGGTCGTGGTCATCCAGGGCCTGGTGATTCTCTTCTGCGGTGCGCTGGAAAACGTATTCCGGGCGCCGCTCGCCGGATTGTTCTCCCGGTTTGGACCAGCGGACGCGAAAGACGCGGGCTGACGCGATGGAACTCTACACGCTCATCGTCCTCACCCTCGCCGCCACGATGCGCGTGGCCACGCCGCTGCTGCTAGCGGCGATCGCCGGCATGTTTTCCGAGCGCTCCGGCGTTGTGGACCTCGGTCTCGAAGGCAAGATGCTCGGCGCCGCCTTCGCCGCCGCCGCCGTGTCCGCCGCCACCGGATCGGCGTGGGCCGGTCTCGGTGCCGGCATCGGCGTCTCCGTGCTGCTCGCGCTGGTGATCGCGTTTGCCACGGTCACCCAACGCGGCAACCAGGTCGTTGCCGCGATGGCCGTCAATATCATGGTGGCCGGGCTTGGTCCGACGCTCGCGCTCGCGTGGTTCAACCTCGGCGGCCAGACGCCCCAGCTCGACGGCCCGGGCCAACGCTTCACCGCGCTCGTGTGGCCGGGGGCCGACGCCGCCGGCCAGCATCCGTTTCCCGGGCTGCTCTATGCGCAGCTGCTCAGCGGGCACAATCTCCTCGTCTACGTCGCCGCGGCACTGGTGCCGCTCAGTGCCTGGGTGCTGTTTCGCACGCGCTTCGGTCTGCGCCTGCGCGCGGTGGGCGAAAATCCGTCTGCCGTCGACACGGCTGGCATCTCCGTGACGGGCCTGCGCTACCAGGCGATCGTGATTTCCGGGGTGTTGTGTGGCGTGGCGGGTACCTATCTGTCGACCGCCGCGAGTGCTGGGTTCACGCGCGATATGACGGCCGGCAAGGGTTACCTCGCGCTCGCCGCCCTCATCTTCGGCAAATGGAAACCGTATCCCACCCTCGGGGCCTGCCTGCTGTTCGCGTTCACCGACGCGCTCGCATCGCGGTTGCAGGGCGTTGACCTGCCCGTGGTCGGCGTGATTCCCGTGCAGGCGATTCTCGCGCTGCCCTACGTCCTCACCGTGCTGCTCCTCGCCGGGTTTGTCGGCAAAGCGGTCGCGCCCGCCGCCATCGGGGTGCCCTACGCGAAGGAGAAATGACGCGGTCGGCCGGGCCCCGCGCTGCGTGTAAAATCTCGGGGAAACGGGCCCCGGGCAAAACTCCGGCGTGACGGCGCGGGATCGGACCTTACGCCTGTTCTCATCATGGTCCCAAAATTGATCTTCATTTTGAGTGCGGCGGGAGTGGCGGTGGGGGCGATT
Organism: Opitutia bacterium; assembly: GCA_947461205.1. Lineage (GTDB taxonomy): Bacteria > Verrucomicrobiota > Verrucomicrobiia > Opitutales > Opitutaceae > GAS368. Next base: position 26,722 of record CANHJG010000040.1, on the reverse strand, counting down.
GGGCTGATGGTGGCGGCGACGTTTGGCTTTCTCGTCTGGCTCGGCGGCTCGAATTGGGTGCGGCGCCCGTGAGGGCCGCGCCGGTGCCCGCGCGATTCCGCTGGTAATGGGATTGGCGACCGCCGTCCCGCCGTCCAGCGTCGGGCGATGACCTTGTCGCAACGGCTCGCCCACCATCTCGGAAAAAGCCCCGACACCGCTCGGGCCGCGTTCGTCGCCGCCAACGCCACCGTCGTGGGTGACGTCACCTTGGGTGCCGGGGCGAGCGTGTGGTATGGCTGCGTGCTTCGCGGCGACATCAATTCGATCGTGATCGGCGACGGTTCGAACGTGCAGGACGGCACGATCGTCCATCTCGCCGATGACTACGGGGTACGCGTGGGCCGGCACACGACGATCGGCCACGCCGCGATCATTCACGCGTGTGACATTGGCGACGAGTGTCTCATCGGCATGGGCGCGACGGTCCTCGACGGCGCGCGCATCGGCGACCGGTGCATCGTGGGCGCCAACGCCCTCGTGACGCAGCGCTTTGTTGCTCCGCCCGGTTCGATGATTCTCGGCGCCCCCGCGAAAGTGGTCCGCCCGCTCACCGAAGCCGAGCAGGCCGGTCTGCGGCGTTGGGCGGAAAAATACGTCGAAGTCGCGGCCGCGCACGCGGCTAAGAAGTAAACCGGCGGCCAGGCGTCCGCCCGACGGCGCTACCGCTCGAGTTCGAAAAACGTGTAGCGGTAATTTTCGTCCGCGCTCTCCCGCCGTGAGCGTTCGCGCCACGCGAGATGCCGCCACTCCGGCATGAAGGTGTCGCCCGCGACCTCGGCGTGCACGAGCGTGAGGTGCAGCCGCAACGGGCGTGCGGTCGCCGCCGCGAGCGCGAGCGTTTCCGCGTAAATCCGCTCACCGCCGCAGATCATGATTTCTCCGGGCAGCGTCTCCGCGATCGCGAGCGCCGCGGCGAGGGTCGCCGCCACCCGCACGCCGTCCCGCGCGAGGGCGGTGTTCCGCGTGATGACCACTGGTTGGCGGCCGTCGAGGGCGACCCGCGGCCAGGTTTCGTAGCAGATGCGGCCGAGCACGACGGTGTGTCCGGCGGTTTCATCGTGGAAATACTTCAGATCCTCCGGGATCCGCCACGGCAGTTTCCGGTCGCGGCCGATGACCCGGTTCTCCGCGCACGCTACGATGAGATGGAGCAATTTGGGCACGGTCGAATTAGCGGGAGCGCGGCGGAGAGAAGCGAGCCTAAGAGCGCGCCACGTGACGCTTCCGGCGTTGCCTCGGTGGAGCCAGTGCGTTTCCTTAGCCCATGACAATCGGAGTTCCCCAAGAAATTAAAATTGGTGAGACCCGGGTCTCGATGACGCCCAGTCTCTGCCGTCGGTGCGTTTCGCTCGGTGCGAAGGTGCTGATCCAGAGATCCGCCGGCCTGACCGCCGGCTTCACCGATGCGGAGTATCGCGCCGCCGGAGCCACCCTCGTCACCGACGCCGCCAAACTCTGGCGCGCAGTCGACCTGATTCTGAAAGTGAAGGAGCCGCTGCCGGCCGAATACGGCCTGCTCCGGGAGGGTCAGGCGATCTTCACGTACCTGCATCTCGCCGCTGGACCCGCGCTGGCGAAGGTGCTCCTCGAGAAACGCATCCTCGGCATCGCCTATGAGACGGTCGAGGGCGCCGACGGCCAGTTTCCGTTGCTGAAACCGATGTCGCAGATCGCAGGCCGGCTCTCGATCCAGATCGGCGCGTATTTTCTCCAGTCGCAACACGGCGGCTCCGGTGTGCTCCTCGGGGGCATCCCCGGGACGATGCCCGGTCACGTGGTCGTCGTCGGCGCGGGCAATTCCGGTGCGCACGCGGTGCAGATGGCCGTCGGCATGGGCGCCCGCGTGACGGTGCTCGATCTCGACACCCGCAAACTTGAGGCGCTCGACACCGAGTATCGCGGCCGGGTCGTCACGCTCATGTCCAACCCGGCGAACATCGCGTCCGAGGTGGCCGACGCGGACCTGCTGATCGGCGCCGTGCTCATTCCCGCGGCGAAGGCGCCCATTGTCGTTTCGGCCCAAACGGTGGCGCGGATGCGCCCCGGTAGCGTGATCGTCGACATCGCGATCGACCAGGGCGGTTGCATCGAGAGTATCCGGCCCACGTCGCACCAGAATCCCGTCTACGCCCAGCACGGCGTGATCCACTATGCGGTGCCCAACATGCCCGCCCTCGTGGGCCGCACGTCGACCCTCGGGCTGACGCAGGCGACCGAGCCCTACGTCGCGATGTTAGTGAGCAAGGGCGTCGAGCGGGCGCTCGCCGAGCACCAGGGTCTGGCCCGCGGCGTGAACACGGAAAACGGCAAGATCACCTGCGGAGCGGTCGCGAAGGCGCTGGGTTTCTGCTGAGGTGAGCCATCGTGCGCTTGCCTGGGGCGGACTGCTCGCAAAACCTCGCGATATGATATTGCCCCGTTGCCTCGTTGCGTGGCTGTTCGCCGTCGCCTGCGCTGCGGCTCACGCCGACTCGCTCCCGCTGGGACCGGGGAAACTCGAGTGCCCGAACGGCGCCGAGCCCCTCACGGTCTTCACCTATAAACCGCCGACCTACAAGGACGGCCCGCTCCTGGTCGTCTGCCACGGGGTGGCGCGCAACGCCGAAGACTACCGCAACTTCGCCATCACGCTCGCCGAGCGTTTCGGCGTGATCGTGGTTGCCCCGCTTTTCGACAAAGATCGCTTCCCGAGCCTGCGCTACCAGCGCGGCGGGCTGCTCGATCCCGAAGGCAAGATCCAACCGTCCGACGCTTGGACCTACGCCGCCATCCCGAAAATTGTCGCGCAAGTCCGGGGACTCGAGGGCAAGCCGAAGCTGCCCTTTTATCTGATCGGCCACTCGGCGGGCGGACAATTTTTGGTGCGGCTGGCGGCGTTCATGCCGGGCGAGCCGGTACGGATCGTCGCGGCCAATCCGGGCTCGCATCTTTTCCCGGACCGCGAACAGAAATTCGGCTACGGCTTTGGCGGCCTGCCGGCGGAGTTGAACAACGATGATGTGATGCGCCGCTATCTCGCGGCGCCGCTGACCATTTATCTCGGCACGGGCGACATTACCCCGGAGCACAGTTTCGACGCCAGCGAGGAGGGCATGCGGCAGGGGCCGAACCGGCTCGCCCGCGGTCGGGCCTGTTTCGCGGCGGCGCAGAAACTCGCGAAAGAGCGCGGCTGGGCGTTCAACTGGCGCAAGGTCGAGACGCCCGGCATCGCGCACGAGGCGGCTTTCATGTTTGCCGCGAAGGAAGCCGGCGACGCACTGTTCGGCAAATGACGGAACCGCTCCACCTGTCGACCGAAGTCGCCGCCGCCCTCGCCACCGGGCGTCCGGTCGTCGCGCTCGAATCCACGCTCATCACCCACGGCCTGCCGTATCCCGCCAATGTCGCGACGGCGCTCGCGATGGAGGCCGCGGTGCGCGAGAGCGGGGCGGTGCCGGCGACGATCGCCGTGCTTGCGGGGAAAATCACGGTGGGCCTGACCCGCGCCGACATTGAGCGTCTCGGGGCGTTGCCCGATGGGACGGTGCGGAAATGCTCGCGGCGCGATTTGCCGATTGCGGTCGGCCTCGGCGAAGATGCGGCGACGACCGTGGCGGGCACGATGATCATCGCGCACCTGGCGGGTATCCGCGTTTTTTCCACGGGCGGGATCGGGGGCGTGCATCGCGGGGCGCCGTTCGACGTCTCGGCGGATTTGCTCGAACTCGGCCGGACGCCCGTGGCCGTCGTGTGCTCGGGGGCAAAGTCGATTTTGGATTTGCCGCTCACGCTCGAGGTGCTCGAGACCCAGGGGGTGCCCATCCTCGGGCTGGGCACCGACACGCTGCCCTCGTTCTACTCGCGGAGCAGCGGTTTGCCGGTCGATGTGTCCGTGGCGACGCCGGCCGAGGCCGCGAAGGTCTTGGCCGCCGCCCGTCGGCTCGGTGCGCAACACGGGGTGCTCCTGGCAGTGCCGGTGCCGGCGGCGGACGAGTTGCCGACGGAACGGATGGAAGCGGTGATTCAGCAGGCGACGGCCGAGGCGGCGGCGCAGGGAATTTCCGGCAAGCGGGTCACGCCGTTCCTGCTCGGGCGCGTGGCGGAGTTGACGGGCGGCGATTCGCGGCGGGCGAACCTCGCGCTGCTGATCAACAACGCGCGCGTTGGCGGGCAGCTGGCGGTGGCGCTGGGGGGGGATTGAGCGCGGGCCCTGATTCTGCCTTTGCCGGCGCAACGATGGCCGGGTTGAGCCGTCCGGCCGGCGGCGAAGGCGCATTTTTTCCGAATGATTTCTCCCAGCTGCAAACGTGTTTTCCTGTGGTTCGTATTCGTGACCGGCGTTTGCGCGGCCGGACCGGAGATCGGGCCCTTTTTCGAGTCGAACCACCCCTTTTTCCAATCGCAGGTGGAAGTGTTCGCGCCCGAAAAAGGGAAATTGACCGGCGAAAATTTCGTGGTGCGGGGGATCCTTCTGCCCTTGCCGTCGGGCCACTGCGTGTTGTTTGACCAGGAATTGTTGCGCGTGGCGGCGATCTGGCGGGTTCCGCCGGGCGGCCCGCCGGTCACGCCGACGACGATGGCCCAGATTTCCTACGCGAGCCTGCGCCGGAAGGCGGGTGCGGAGCATCCGCGGCCCACCGGGCCGGTGCTCGTGAGCTCGGACGTCCATCCGGGGGTGGCGAGCGAGCCGACCGCGTGGCGGCATGATCCGCGTCCGCCGGCAGGCGCCGGCGAAGCGGGCCGGGGCGCGCTGCCGGCGGCTCAGGCCCGTTTCGAGGGCATCGAGCTGGCGGGGACCACGGCGGTTTTGTGTTACGAGGTCGGGGGGACCAAGGTACGCGAGTGGCACGAGGCGCAAGCGGTCGGGCCGGGGATCCGGGTGTGGCGGCACTTCGAAGTCGCGGCCCACGCGGCGCCGCTCGTGTTTGCGGTCGGCCGTGGCCGCGAGCCGGCGGTATCCCTCGCGAGCAATTCGGGGGCTCTGGTGATCGGCGGGCCGGCCGGGGACGATGGCGCCACGCTCGCGCCGTCGGCGGACCTGCAGCGGGTCTCCGTGGCCTATGCGTTTGACGCGCACGCGGCGGCGGCCGTGTTGGCCGCGACGCCGCCGCGGCCGAAACCGACCGGGGGCCTCCGCTGGCCGGGCACCGCGACGGCCGGGGTGCAGCTGGCCGCGCTGGCCCGGAACGGACTCGTACTCGACCGGATTGCGACGCCCGACGAAAACCCCTGGCACCGGCTCGTCCGCGCGGCCGATCTGGCTTTTCTCAGCGACGACCGTGCGGCCGTGGTGACGTATGACGGGGATGTTTGGGTCGTGGACGGCTGGGCGGATCCGCAGCTCGCGCGCCTCACGTGGCGGCGCTTTGCGTCCGGCCTGCACGAGCCGCTGGCGCTGGTCGCCCCGCAGGGCGTGATCCAGGTGGCGACGAAAAACGGCGTCGTGCGCCTGTATGACCGGGATGGTGACGGGGAGGCGGACTGGGTGGAGAATTTCAGCGACCAAATGCTGCAGAGTCAGACGACCCGGTCTTTCCCGCTCGATATGGCGCTGGGGCCCGACGGTTCGACCTATGTCACGCAGGGGGGCATTGTGACGCGCAGCGGGATGCCGGCGGGCGGGGAGGGGACCGCCCACGCGGGCGCGGTGGTGAAGATCTCGCCCGACGGACGCACGGCCCAGGCTGTGGCCACCGGAGCCCGCGAGCCCTTCGTCACGGTCCACCCCCGCACCGGACTTGTCACAGCGACGGATCAACAGGGGCACTTTATTCCGTCGTCGGCGTGCTACGTCGTGCGCCCGGGGGACGACTTTGGTTATCCGCGGGCGCAGCCCGAAAAACTGACGCCGCCGCTCGTTTGGATTCCCCACGAGCAGGATACGTCGTCGGCGTCGGAGCTCTGGATGGTGGGCGAGGGGATGGGGGCGTGGAACGGCCGGCTGTTGCATCTCTCGTATGGCACGTCGCGGCTATTGCTCATCTCGCCCGATCTGGGGGCGCCGGTGGCGCAAGGGGCGGTGATCCCGCTCGATTTTCAGACCGACCTCCCGTTGCTGCATGCGCGGATGAATCTGCGCGGTGATGCCGTGGCCTTCGCGGGCCTGCAAATCTACGGGACGCGCGCCACGGTGAACTGGTCGCTCGGCCGGCTGCGCCCCGGCGGCGGGGAGATCACGACGGCGCTCGCGGCCCGTTCGTGCGCGGACGGCGTGGTGTTGGAATTTGCCGCGCCGCTGGATCCGGCGTCACTCGGGCCGGAAAAGGTCACGGCCCGCGCCTGGAATTACCGGCGCAGTGCGGCCTACGGCAGCGGGCGCTATGCGCTCGACGGCGAGGCCGGCCTGACGCCGTGGGGGGTCGCGCAGACCGTGCTGTCGGCGGACCGCAAAGCGGTCTTCGTGCATCTGCCGAAACTTCCCTCCGTGGCGCAGCTCGAGGTGCGCCACGATTTCCGGCTCGCGAGCGGGACGGCCGCGCAGGGCGTCGTCTATTTCACGGTCAACCGGCCGCGCCCGCTCGATCTGGGGGCCGCGGGCTTCGGCGGCGTCGATCTGACCAAGCAGCCGGTCGTCGCGGTGCCCGCCCAAGAAGCGCCGGCGTCCGCGGCGATCGGCCAAGCGGTCGCGGAAAGGCTCGGTTGTGCGGCCTGCCACTCGGTTGATGGGACGACGGAGGGCAAGGTCGGTCCGACTTGGAAGAATCTGTTCGGGGCCAAGCGGGTGTTCGTGGACGGGACGAGCGAGGTGGCGGATGCAATCTACCTGCGGGCGAAAATTCTCGATCCGCAGGAAAAGAAAATGAAACCCGGTCTGGTCGAGATGCCCAGTTATCGGGGGGTGGTGAGCGAGCAGCAACTGGAGTCGGTGGTGCTCTACATCCAGAGTCTGGCCAGCGAACCGGGCACAAAAAAGGCCGGTCGCTAGACCGGCCCGGAGTGAGGGGTGGGCGCGCCGGATCAGGTGGCCGGCACGATGGTCACGCTCTCGACCTCGATGCGGTCGATCGGCGTGCTCTTCTCGCTGCCGCCGGTTGGTACGGTGGCAATGCGCTCAAGGACGTCATCGCCCTTTACGAGCTGGCCGTAGGCGGTGTATTGGCCGTCGAGGAAGCTGGCGTTGCCGTGGCAGATGAAAAACTGGCAGCCGGCGGAGTCGGGATGCGAAGAGCGGGCGGCGGAGAGGACGCCGCGGACGTGGGCCTTCTTGTTGAACTCGGCCTTGACCTTGTAGCCGGGGTCGCCGGTACCAGGCATGCCCTTAGCGCCCTTCTTCGTGTTAGGGCAGCCGCCCTGAATCATGAAGCCCTTGAGGATGCGGTGAAAGGCGGTGCCGTTGTAAAAACCTTCGCGGGCCAGCTTTTTGAAATTCTCGACATGCTTCGGCGCGACGTCGGGCCAGAAGGCGAGGGTCATCTCTCCGTAGGAGGTCTTGATGATGGCGTGTTCAGCGGGTGCGGGAGTGCTCATGGAAGGGGCAGCGAACCGGCCGGGCCGGGGGGTCGCAAGAACCAATTTGCGCGCGGCGCGGGACCTGCTCACGGTGAGCTATGGTCTTCCCTCGCTTGCTGGCATCGCTGTTGTTCCTCCCTCTGTTCGCCTCGGCCGCCGAAGTCATCCGGCCCAAAGTTGTCGTCGTCACGATGTTTGAGGCGGGCAATGACACCGGCGACCGTCCGGGTGAGTTTCAATTCTGGGTGGAACGGGAAAAACTGACTCAGGTGCACCCGTTCCCGCAGGGCTATCGCGATTTACGAACGAACGCGGAGGGGAGCGTGTTGGGCGTCGTCACCGGCGTCGGCACGGCCAAGAGCACGGCCACGATCATGGCGCTGGGACTCGATCCACGCTTCGATTTGACGAAAAGTTATTGGTTGGTGGCGGGCATTGCCGGCATCGACCCGCATGACGGACCGCTCGGTGCCGCCGTGTGGGCCGAGTGGCTGGTCGATGGCGATTTGGGGCATGAGATCGACCCGCGGGAAATGCCGGCGGGGTGGACGACAGGATACATTCCATTGCGAAAAAAGAAGCCCTACGAGTTGCCGGTGGACCGCAGTGAAGGGGAGGCCTACCGACTCGATCCAGGTTTGGTGGAGTGGGCTTACCAGCTCACGAAGGACACTCCGCTCGCCGACACGGAGGCGATGCAGAAACGTCGCGCGCTCTACACGGGGTATCCGAAGGCGCAGCGACCGCCGCTCGTGATGAAAGGCGATAACCTCTCGTCGATGACTTATTGGCACGGGAAAATTCTTAACCAGTGGGCCAACGACTGGGTGAAATATTACAGCGAAGGTACGGGTAACTACGTGACGACGGCGATGGAAGACACCGGGACGATGCAATCGTTGACCTTTCTCGCGCGGGCCAAACGCGTCGATGTGCAACGCGTGCTCGTGCTGCGGACGGCGAGCAATTTTGACATGCAGTGGCCCGGTGGTGACGCGGCCGAGAGCCTGAGCGGCGAAAAGCTTGGGCCCGGTTATTCCGCCTACCTCCCGTCGCTCGAGGCGGCGCATCGGGTCGGTAGTGTAGTCGTCCACGAACTCGTGAAGAACTGGACGCGCTACGATAAAGAAATACCGAAGAAGTAACGGGTCCGCTTCGCGCCTCCGATCAATACTCGATCGTCTCGCCGGGGAGCGCGGGCGTGGTGACGGGCAGCGCGCGGGCGGGGTGGGCTTGTTCGAAAGCGTAGCCGAGGGCGAGCAGACGCGCTTCACTGAAGGCGGGACCGATAAAGGACAGGCCGACCGGCAGAGTGGGGTCGGAGGTGAAGCCGGCCGGGACGATCAGATCGGGCCAACCGGTGAGGTTCGCCAGAATGGCGGTGCTCCCGTAGATCGTGTGGGGCGGGGTGACGCCCTCGTCTTTGATCAGACGCGGTGGACGTGAGGCGGTGGGGACGACAAAGGCGTCGAGTTTTTCCCGGGCGAGAAACCAGGTGAGACTATCGCGCACGATTTTGCGGCCGTCGTGGAGCGCGCTGAGGTAGGGTTGATCGGTGACGGTGTAAGCCTTCTTTTCGCGTTCGTAGAACGAGAGGCGATTCGGGTTGGGCACCCAGCCCTCGGGGGTGGGTTCGGTGATTTTCTTCGAGAGCGCGACGATGTCCGCGTGGGTCTTCGGGAGATCCTGGCGCGGGAGGGTCGCGAGGTAATCTTCGACTTGAGTTTTGAATTCGGGGTCGCGAATCGCGAAGTAAAGGCCGCTGTTCAAACCGAGGACGAAGGTCGGGAGCTTGATTTCGACGATGATGGCGCCCTTGGCCCGCAAGATGGCGAGGGCGGTCTCCGTGACGGCGTCAACTCCGGCGTCCTGCTTCATGAAGTCGCGGAGCAGTCCGAGCCTGGCACCGCGCAGAGCGTCGGGCTTCAGGCCGGCGGTGTAGTCGGCGGGGAGCTGGCCGATCGCGGCGGCGGTGGCGGGGTCGCGCGGGTCGGGCCCGGCCATGACGTTGAGGGCGGCGGCGAGGTCGGCGACGTGGCGGGCCATCGGGCCGACGGTATCGAGCGCGAGCGAGAGCGGGATAATGCCGCCGCGGCCGTTGAGACCGAGCGTGGGCTTGAGGCCGGCAATGCCGTTGGCCGAAGAGGGTCCGCGGATGGAGCCGCCGGTATCGGTGCCGAGCCCGAAGGCGGCGAAACCTGCCGCGATGCCCGCACCGGTGCCGCCGCTCGAACCGCTGGGTGTGCGATCGAGGACGTGGGGGTTGAGGATTTGTCCACCGAGCGTGCTGAGGGCGGCCCCGCTCGCGAATTCGCTGAGGTTGGCTTTCGCGATGATCACACAACCGGCGGCGCGGAGCCGGCGCGTTTGTTCAGCGTCCTGCGGCGGGTAGGAATCGCGGAGCGCGTAGAAACCGCCGGTGGTCGGGAGGTCGACGGTGTCGATGTTGTCCTTGAGCAGAATCGGAATGCCGTGGAGTGGTCCGCGCGGGCCTTTGGTCTTGCGCTCGAGGTCGAGCGCGCGGGCTTCGTCGAGCGCTTTGGGATTGAGGGTGATGATGGCGTGGAGTTTCGGGCCGGATTTTTCGTAGGCGTCGATGCGGGCGAGGAAGAGCGTCGTGAGCTTTTCGGACGTGAGCGCGCCCGCGGTCATGGCCGCCTGCAGCTGGCCGACGGTGGCGTCGGTCAGCGCAACCGTGGTGGCGCGGGCCGTGAGCGCCAGTGCGCAGACGAGCAGGAGGAGGCGGGGCATGGGGGAGGGGGCGCAGGACGCCGATTGCTCAGACGAAGGCGTCGTCGATCAGTTCGCAAAAATAGTGGATCAGAAACAGGTGGGCTTCCTGCGTCGCGGGACCGCACTGGCCCGGGATGATGAGATCGCAGGTGGCGAGGCCCTTGGCCTGGCCGCCGCCGCGGCCGAGGAAGGCGACGGACTCGAGGTTCAACTTCTTTGCCTCCTGGAGGGCGGTGAGAATGTTGGCGGAGTTGCCGCTCGTGGTGAGGACGACGAGGAGATCTTCGGGGCGGGCGAAGGCGGCGACCTGACGGGCGAAGGCGTGCTCGTAACCGTAGTCGTTGACGACGCAGGTGAGGAGGGAGCCGTCGGCGGAGAGGGCGATGGCGGGGAGGGCGCGGCGGTCCTTGGCGTAGCGGCCGACGAGTTCGGTGGAGAAGTGGGCGGCCTCGGCCGCGCTGCCGCCGTTGCCGCAGAGGAGGAGTTTTCCGCCGCGCCGCAGCGTGGCGAGGATCAGCTCGCCGGCGCGGTCGATCTCGGGGCGGATGGCGGCGAGCGACTGCAGAGTGCGGACGGTATCGGCAAGGGAGGCTTCGAAAGAGCGCATGGTGACGGCCGCGAAGTAGCGGGTAGAGAGGCGCGGGTAGCGAGGAGAAAAAGGTCCGACCTGGGCGGGGGAAAATTCCGAAACAGGCTCGCTACCCGCTACCCGCCACGCACTACTCCGGGTCGTCCATGCGCCTCCGCAAACTCACCCTCCGGCATTTTCGCAACGTGGGCTTTGCCGCGTTGGAGCTGAAAGGGCGGCAGCAGTTTTTGGTCGGCGCGAACGGGCAGGGGAAAACAAATTTGCTGGAGGCGGCGGGTTTCCTGACGGCGTTGCGGTCGTTTCGGGCGGTGGACAATAAGCTGCTCGTGGGACACGGCGAGCACACGGCGGCGATCGTGTGCGACCTGGAGCACGAGCGGCAAGGGGAGACGAAGGTGACGATCAAACTGCGGCATGACGGGAAAGAGTTGTGGTGCGACAACGCGCGCGTGACGCGGCTGGCGGACTATCTCGGGAAATTTCCGACGGTGGTGTTTTCCTCGCAAGATCTGCAGCTGGTGCGCGGTTCGCCGGCGGGGCGGCGGCGCTGGCTCGACCTGACGCTGGCGGCGATGGACGCGGGATATTTGCGGGCGCTGCAAACCTTCACGCGGGCGTTGGCGGAGCGGAATGCGTTGTTGAAGCGGGGCGTCACGGGCGACGCGCAGCTTACGGCGTTTGAGCTGACGCTGGCGCCGGCGGCGGCGGAGCTGATCCGGCTGCGGATGGCGGGGCTGAAGGCGTTGGGCGCGACGTTGAAGAAAAATTATGCGCAGCTGTGCGATGACGCGGAGCCGGTGGGGCTGGTGTATGACCCGAATTTTGCCGAGGCGTCGGAGGAGGTGCTCCTTGCGCGCTGGGCGGCGGGGCGGGCGCGGGACGCGCAGTTTCGCACGACGCTGGTGGGGCCGCACCGCGACGATTTTCATTTTTCGGTGCGTCACACGGCGGCGAAAGATTACGGGTCGGAGGGGCAGCAGCGTTCGCTGGTGCTGGCGCTGCGGCTCGCGCAGGCGGGGTGGTTTCAGGAGAAGAGCGGCATTCGGCCGGTGCTGCTGGCCGACGATGTGCTCGGCGAGCTCGATCTGGCGCGGCGGCGGCGGTTCTGGGCGGCGATCGATCCGGAGTCGCAGGTGATCGCGACGGGCACGAGTCTGCCCGATGCGGAGCTGGGAACGTGGCAGGTGTTTGGGGTGGCGGACGGAGATTTTACGGAAAACACAACGACGACGGAGGCGAACGCGTGACGCTTGAGCTATGGCAATGGGCGCTCGGCGTGCTGGCGGCGCTGATCGTCGGGATTTCCAAGTCCGGCATCGGCGGGCTGGGGATTCTCGCAGTCGTCCTTTTCACGGTGATGATGCCGGCAAAGCAGGCCACGGGCACGGTGCTGCCGTTGTTGTGCTTCGGCGATATCGTGGCGTCGGCGACCTATGGGCGGCACGCGAAATGGCTGCATGTCTGGCGGCTGTTTCCGTGGACCGCGGGCGGGGTGGTGCTGGGTTGGCTGGCCTTTGACCGGGTGAACGACCGGCAGGCGCAGGCGCTGATCGGGGCGATTATTCTCGGCCTGGTCGTGATGCAGCTCGTCCGGCGCAAGTGGGGCGGGCACGAGGGGGAGCATGGGGCGTGGTTTGCGCCGACCATCGGCGTGCTCGCGGGATTCACGACGCTGGTGGCGAACGCCGCGGGTCCGCTCATGGTTGTATACATGCTCGCCATGCGGTTGCCGAAACTGGATTGGGTCGGCACGAGCGCGGTGTTTTTCCTGCTGCTCAATTTTTTCAAGGTGCCGTTTATGGTCGATCTCGGGCTGATCCACGCCACGAGCTTTGCGTTCAACCTCTGGCTGGCTCCCGTGGTGCTCGCGGGGGCGTGGTTCGGGCGGAAACTGGTGCTGAAGATTGACCAGCGGGCGTTTGAAAATCTCGCGCTCGCGCTCAGCCTGATCGCCGGGCTCAATCTCGTGTACCAAGCATGGCACGGATGAACGTCAGGCAGATGTGGGCGGCGAAGCTGGCGGGGAAACCCATGCCCGCGGCGTTGGACGTGCCCGCCAACGGCGCGGCGTCGGGGCAGGCGTCGTTCGGCGTGCGGGCGCGGACGCCGTTCAGCGGCGTGGTGCTGGGGATCGATCCGTCGCTGCGCGGCACGGGGCTGGCGCTGGTGGAGTTCACGGTGGGGCGGCAGCCGATCTTGCTGCGGTGTCAGACGGTGAAGGTGCACGCGAAGCTGCCGATGGCAGTGGCGCTCGGGGAGATTCACCGGGCGGTAGCGGCATTTCTGGATGCGGCGAAGGACGTGCGGCACGTAGCGCTGGAGCAGACGATTTTCGTGCAGAATTTTCAGACGGCGCAGATTCTCGGGGCGGCGCGCGGCGCGGCGATTTCGGCGGCGGCGTTGCGTGACAAGCCGGTGTATGAGTACGCGCCGTTGCGCGTGAAGCAGGCGGTGGTCGGAGCGGGACGGGCGAGCAAGGAGCAGATGGCACGGACCGTCATGGCGCTGCTGGGACACGGGCGCACGCTCGCGCTGGACGAGGCGGACGCGGCGGGCGTGGCCTTGTGCCATGCGTTCACGTGGCGGGAGTGAGTGGGAATGACCAACGCCCAAGGGCCAATGACCGCGGCCGGAGAAAAAGGGGCGAATGGTTTCATCGCCGATGAATTCCTCCGCGGGGCGAGAACGGTCGAGCGACGGTGCGGCTGATCGCTGCCGGTGATTCAAGCGATCCGATCGGTGGCGTGGGGATGGCGGCGTTCGAGGTGTTTCATGACGGTGTAGCCAACGCCGGTTACGCCGCTGAGCACCGCGGGGAAAAGTAGGGTGTCATAGCCCAACCAGTTGTAACCGAAGGTGCCGATTACGCCGCCGGCGAAAAAACCGAGGAATAGGACGCTGTAGACGCGGAAGCGAAGCCAGTCCACTGCGGTGCCCCGCAGAAGATGGCCGCAGGCGATGCCGAGGTCGGTGACCATTCCGGTGATATGCGTGGTGCGCATCGTCGAGCCGCTGTAGGTGGTGACCATCGCGTTTTGCAGGCCGCAGGCCAGGGCCGCGAGGTAGTCCCCCAGGTTGGCGCCGTGCCGGAGGAAATAGACGGCCAGCAGCAGCGCGGCGGATTCGAGTGAGAGGGCGATGCCGTAGCGCCGGCCAAGACGCAGTGAGCCTTGACGGATGATCGCGCCGCTGACGACACAGCCGGCGAAAAATGCCAGCAAAATGGCCAGGGCGTGCCAAGCGACGTCGGTGTTCGTGCGGGCAAGCTCTAGGCCGAGCACGGTGACGGTGCCGGTGAGGTGACTGAGGGCCTGGTGGTGTTGGCCCAGGAAGCCGACGGCGTTGATCGAACCGGCGGTGACGGACAGAGCCATGCCGCCGAAATAGACCCAGTTGGGGGTGGGATGGTGGCGGAGCATGAAAGCGGGGGCGCCAGACGACGCGGGTCAGCGGGGGGCGAGGATCTCGCGGGCGCGGACGAGGGCGGCGTCGAAGTGGGCGCGGATGTTACGGCGGCCGAGGCGGTCGATGAAACCGGCTTTCATCATCATGTCGAGGGGCTGGCGGTGCGGGCCGCTGAGGATAACCGTGCCGCCTTTGGCCTGCAGGCGCTCGACAATACTTTCGAGGGCGTTGAGGGCTGTGGCGTCCATGGCGGGGACGAGCTGCATCCGGAGAATGAGTACGCGGGGCAGACCGCCGGCGCGAAGGAGGGCGTCCTCCATTTTCTCGGCGGCGCCGAAAAAGAACGGCCCGAAGATGCGGTAGACGACGACGCCGGCGGGGATGGCTTTGCCGTGGGCGATTTGCTCCTGGGTTTCGAGTTCGTCGTCGGCGGTCACCTGCGTGATTTCGGTGGTGTCGGCCATGCGTTTGATGAACAGCACCGCCGCCAGGACCAGGCCGACCTCGACGGCGACCACGAGGTCGAAGACGACGGTGAGTCCGAAGGTCGTGACGAGTACGACGGCGTCGCTCCGGGGCATTTTGCCGAGGCGGGTGAGTTCGTGCCACTCGCCCATCCGGAGGGCGACGACGACGAGGACGGCGGCGATGGCGCCCATCGGCACAAATTGGGCGAACGACGAAAAGAACAAAACGATGAGCAGGAGCGTGAGCGCGTGCACGAGGCCGGCGACGGGAGTGCGGCCGCCGGCTTTGACGTTGGCGGAGGTGCGGGCGATGGCGCCGGTGACGGGCAGACCGCAGAAAAACGGGCAGACGATGTTGGCGACGCCCTGGGCGACGAGTTCGGTGTTGGAGTCGTGGCGGTCGTTGATGAGACCGTCGGCGACGACGGCGGAGAGGAGCGATTCGATGGCGCCGAGGAGGGCGAGGGTAGTCGCGGGGCCGAGGAGGTCGCGGAGGCGGGTGAAGGTGATCTCCGGCCAGGCGACTGGGGGCAGACCGTGGGGGATGGCGCCGGGGCCGAATTGCGAGCCCACGGTAGCCACCCCTTGGGTCGTTTCCCAGCCGAACCATGCGACGAGGGCGGCGGAGACAATCATCGCGAGGATTGCGCCCGGCACGCGCTCAGCCCGGAGGCGGGCGCGCCAGTTGGGCCAGAAAATGATGAAGGCGGCGGAGGCGGCGGCGATGAGCAGCGTGGTCGGATTGGCGGCGCTCAGGCGGGCAAACAACCAGAGTACTTTCCCATGAAATTCCGGAGGCGTCTGGGCGTCGGTGGTGAGTCCGAGAAATTCATCGGACTGAGCGACGATGAGGGCCACGGCGATCCCGGTGGTGAAGCCGCTGGTCACGGGATAGGGAATGAATTTGATCAGCGTGCCCATGCCGCTGAGGCCCATCAGCACGAGAATGATTCCGGCCATCATGGTCGCGAGCAGGAGACCGTCGAAGCCGTGCTTGCTCGTCAGCAGGAGGACGATGGGCACAAAGGCGGCGGTCGGCCCCGCGATTTGGACGCGGCTGCCCCCGAGCAGGGAAACAATGGTCCCGCCGATGATGGCGGTGAAAATGCCGATGGCCGGCGCAGGCAGCGGGGTGGCGAGGCCGGCCGGGATGCTCGCGACGCCGAGGGCGAGCGCGAGGGGCAGCGCGATGAGGCCGACGCTGACGCCGGAGAGTGCGTCGGCCGTGGCTTGGTGGCGAGAGTAGCCCGAGCTCAGGCAGCTGAAGATCCGGGGTTTGAATTTCAGCGACGAAAGAACCGAGGATTGGCCGAAAAGGGCGGGAATCTTCATCGCAGCGCGTAACGTGGCGGGCAGACGCTAACGGGGGCTGGCGGGCATACAATCCTGCATCCAGCCGGAGGTCTGGCACCCGCGGAGGCGCACAGGGACGGGCTCGCGGCGAAGCCGGGCGCGGGCGGGCCGTCTAACTCAGCACCGCTTTGAGCACCTTGCCGAGGTCGGTGAGGCGGTAGGGCTTCGTGAGATAGCCGCAGAAACCCATCGCGAGGTATTTGCGGGCCATGTCGTCGTTGTCGTAGCCGCTGGAGACGATGGCGCGGACTTCGGAGTCGAGTTCCTTGAGGGCGTTGAAGCACTCCTCTCCGCCCATGCCGCCGATGACCGTAAGATCCATAATGACGGCGTCATAGGGCCGGCCGATGTTCTGGTAGCGCTTGTATAGGGCGATCGCCTCTTCGCCGTTTTTCGCGAGGTCGAATTTGTAGTCGAGGCTCGTGAGCATGGTGCCGGTGAGCGCGGAGATTTTCGAGTCGTCGTCCATGAAGAGGACGCGGCCGGTGCCGAAGCGTATCGACGGGGCCTTGCGGGCCTGCACTTCGACAGGTTGGCCGGCTTTCGGGAGGTAAACCGTGAACGCCGTGCCGACGCCGACCTCGGTGGCGAGTTCGAGTTGGCCGCCGTGTTTGCGGACCAGGGACAGGACGGTGGCGAGGCCGAGGCCGGTGCCGTGTTTCTTCGTGGTGAAGAACGGATCGAAGATCTTGCCCACGTGCTCGGGTTTGATGCCGCGGCCGTTGTCGCGGACTTCGAACAGAACGTAGTCGCCGGGGGCGAGTGGGGCGACCTGGTGTTCGGCGAGGGTGACGTTGGCGGCCCGGAGCTGGAGGATCGGGCGGTGGGGCGGCGGGGGCATCGCCTGCAGAGCGTTGACGATGAGGTTTTGGAAAACCTGCAGGATCTGTGCGCGGTCGACCTGGACCGGTTCGGTGCCGTCGGGCACGGCAATCGAAATCGCGGCGATCGAACCGGCGGCGGCGATTTTCCTGGCGTCCTCAAGGATGTCCTTGGCGCCGCAGACGGACTGGGTGCCGCCGCCGCCCTTGGCGAAGGCGAGGAGTTGTTTCGTGAGGCCCGTGGCGTTGGTGCAGGCGTGTTCGGCGTCGCCGAGGGCGGAGTAATCGCGGTTGTCTTTGGCGAGGGAGACGGCGCCGAGGATGGTGGTGAGGAGGTTGTTGAAATCGTGGGCGATCCCGCCGGCGAGCAGGCCGAGGGATTCGAAACGGTTGGCTTTCACGAGTTCCTCGGGCGTGAGGGTCATCTGTTCGGGGTCGCGGAACACGATGACGACTCCGCGGGGTTGGCCGTCGGCGCCGAAGGCGGCGCGGGCGGTCCAGACGATCGGGGTGGGCGGCTCGCCGTCGACGGGGGAGGCGAGGGCGTCGGCGCCGATGAGCGGGAGGGGTTGGTCGGCGGAGAGGGCGCGCTCGACGGGATCGTCGCCGGGGCGGTTGCTCTGGCGGTTGACGAGGTGAAAAACGTCGCCGATGGGCCGGCCGTGCAGGGCCGCGGGGGCGAGGCGGAGGAGGGGCGTGGTGGCGGCGTTGGCGAAAATGATTTTGCCGCGGGCGTCGGTGAGGAGGACGGCCTCGGCGAGGGCGCCCAGCGCTTCGGTGACGAGGGCGGAAGGCAGGGCTTGGCTGTCGGGCGACGCGGACGCGGAAAGGTCGGCGGGCAGGGCGACGGCGAAGCCGACCACGCGGGCGAGGTCGCGTTTGCGGGTGAGGCTGCGATGGGCGCCGAAGAGGATGGGTACGGGGCGGCCGTCCTTGGCGCGGAAGCAGACCGCTTCGACGAACGAGGCTTGGCCGGGGGCGCGCGTGAGCAGCCACGCTTCGAGGCCGCCGGGCGCCGCTTCGGGCGGGAGGGCGGCGGTGAAGGACGCGGCCGCGGGGGCGAGTTCGCCCTCGGCGTAGCCGAGGAGTTTTTCCCAGGCGGGAGAGAACCAGAAAAGTTTGCCGGCGAAATCGAGTTCGAAAACGGCGAGGGGGCCGCCGCCGCTGAGGTCCTGGAGTCGGGCCTCGTTGGCGAGGGAGTCTTCCTCGAGCTCTTTGCGCTCGGTAATGTCGAGATGGAGACCGACGACGCGCTCAAGTTCGCCGGTGGCGGTCACGAGCTGGAGGCCGATGCACTGAATCCACACCCAGTGGCCGCGCCGGTGTTTCATCCGGAACTCGACGCTGAAGGGGCGGGCGCCAACGGTGAATTTTTTACCGACCTT
The DNA here is from genome assembly GCA_947461205.1 of Opitutia bacterium. GTDB lineage: Bacteria > Verrucomicrobiota > Verrucomicrobiia > Opitutales > Opitutaceae > GAS368. Next base: position 8,499 of record CANHJG010000040.1, on the reverse strand, counting down.
GTCGGGTGCGGCGGCGGAGTCTTCGGGGTGGATGTGCTGGTGCCAGGTGTCGAGCGTGTCGGGCAGTTCGGCATCGGTGTAGCCGAGGATTTTTTTCCAGGCGGGAGAAAAGCGCACGCGGCCGGCGGCGAGCTGGAGGTCGAAGAAACCGGCGGCGCCTTTTTCGGCGAGGAGCGCGTAACCGGCGGCGGGATCGTCGCCGCCAGAGGGCGCTGCGGGTGGGGCGGGCGGCTGGATGACGGCGAGGTAGCCGGGGACGGGGCCGAGGATTTTTTCGAGCTGCACGCCGACCTCGGCGGGCGCGCCCTCGCGGGGCTGGGCGGACAGGGTGGCGGAGCGGTCGAGGGTGCTGATCAGCAGGGCCTCCCACTGGGCCTCGAGGAAGTCGGGGTCGCGGGAAACGATCTCGAAGGCGAAGAGCGTGGCGAAGGGTTCGCCGACCAAGGCGGTTCCCCCGGCCCGCCAGAGGGCGCGCGCGGCGGTGTTGACGGCGGTGACGCGGCCGGCGGCGTCGAGCAGGAGGACGGCGGCGGGCGCGGGGTCGACGACGGGGGTGGGGGCGCTGCGACTGGCGGTGGGGTCGCTCACATTAACTCTGATGGAGCCATGCGAGGGAGCGTTTGGCGAGGAAATCGATGAAGGCGGGGTGATCGTTGAGACAGGGGATAGCGGTGAACGATTCGCCGCCGGCGGCGGTGAAGTCCTCCGCGCCGCGCACGCGGATCTCCTCGAGGGTTTCGAGGCAGTCGGTGACGAAGGCGGGGGTCATCACGAGGAGGCGTTTGCGGCCGAGGGCGGCGAGGCGCTTGCACTCGAAATCGGTATAGGGGGTGAGCCAAGGCTCGCCGACGATGCGCGACTGGAAGGCGATGGACCAGCGGTCGGGCGCGAGGCCGGCGCGTGCGGCGAAGAGCTGGGTCGTGCGGGTGATTTGGGCCTTGTAGCAGGTGGCGTGGGCGGGCGAGCAGGTGGTGCAGCAATCGGGTACGACGAGGCAATGGGCTTTGGAGGAATCGGCCTTGGTGAGGTGGCGCCGGGGGATGCTATGGTAACTGAAGAGCAGGTGGTCGTGGGGCTGGGCGAGATAGGGGCGGGCACCGGTGACGAGGGCGTCGATGTAGTCGGGGTCGGAATAGAACGGTTGGACCGTTTCGACTTTCATCGTCGGCGCGAGTTTCGCGACCTCGCGGTAGACCTTGGCGACGACGGTTTCCCAGCTCGACATGGCGTAATGCGGGTACTGGGGGAAGAGCAGCAGTTCCTCGACGCCGGCGGCGACGAGGCGGCGGAGCGCGTCGGGAATGGACGGGTTGCCGTAATTCATCGCGAGGTCGACCGGGGCGTCGAGGCGCTTTTGCAGGGCGGCTTGGGTGAGCTTGCTGGTGACGATCAGGGGCGAACCCTCGGCGGTCCAGATGGTAGAGTAGGCGTGCGCGGAATTTTTCGCGCGGAACGGGATGATGATGCCGTTGACGAGAGCGCCGCGGAGCAGGGCGGAGGCGGGTCGGTCGATGACGCGATTGTCGCCGAGGAATTCGCGCAGGTAGCGCTTCACATCCTGGACTGCGGTGGAGTCGGGTGAACCGAGGTTGAGCAGGAGGACAGCGCGTTTGGGCATGCGGGGGAGATTCGTCCGCAGAAACCACCGGTTGTCAAACGGGGGCGCGAAGGAGGTGCAGGCGCCGCGGGACCGGCGCGGACGCGCCGGCGGTCGGGGCTTGCGGGGGCGAGGAAGCAGGCAATCGCGACCGGCGGCGTTTAACCGGGGCGACGTGTTGGGCGGGAAGTGTTTTTTGCCTTTTGTCCGGGTGTTTCCCCGGTCATCGGTGGTGTCATCCAATTTCTATGACGACTTCGCGCCCGCCTGTGCTCCTCGTAATCCGTGATGGTTGGGGGAAGAATCCCGACGCCACGCTCAACCCGACCAACGCGGTTTTTCTCGCGAAGAAAGCGTGCGACGAAGCGCTGCACGCGCGCTATCCGCACTCGCTGGTTTCGGCGAGCGGTCTCGATGTCGGTCTGCCCGACGGGCAGATGGGCAATTCCGAAGTCGGGCACGAAAACATCGGCGCCGGCCGGATCGTGGACCAGGAGTTGGTGCGCCTGAACAAGCTGTTTTCCGAGAAGCAGCTCGCGAACAATCCGGTGTGGCGGGCGGCGGTGGCCCGCGTGAAGGCGTCGCCGACGGCGAAGCTGCACCTGATGGGCATCCTCTCGGACGGTGGCGTGCACGGTATGCTGGAGCATTTGTACGGGATTCTGCGGCAGGCGAAGGAAGACGGGCTGCGCAAGGACCAGGTTTTTATCCATGGTTTCACGGACGGCCGCGACACCCCGCCCTCGGGCGGGCTCGGCTACATCCAGCAGGTCGAGGCGCAGGGTGCGGCGATCGGGGTGGGCACGATCGCGACGGTGTGCGGGCGCTTTTGGGCGATGGACCGCGACAATCGCTGGGAGCGGGTGAAGCAGGCCTACAATATGCTCACGGGCCGCGCCGCGATGGCGACGGCGACCAGTGCGACGGAAGCCGTGGCGCACTACTACGCGCACCCGCTCAGCGAGACGCAGAAGGGCGACGAGTTTGTGCCGGCGACGTGGATCGTGGGTGCCGACGGGAAACCGCTGGCGACGTTCGCGGACGGCGACGCGGTGCTTTTCTACAATTACCGGGGTGATCGTCCGCGCGAAATCACGCGGGCCTTTGTGATCGATGGCTTCAAGGAATTCGACCGGGGCGCGAAGCTGGATCTGTATTACGCGACGATGACCGAATATGAGGCCGGGTTGCCGGTGCACGTGATCTCGGGCAAACCCGAGGCGTTGAAGAATATTCTCGGGCAGGTCGTGAGTGAAGCCGGCATCGGGCAGTTCCGCTGTGCGGAGACGGAAAAGAACCCGCATGTGACGTTTTTCTTTAACAACTACCGCAAAAATCCGTTTCCCGGCGAAGCGCGCGCGTGCCCGGCCAGCCCGAAGGTCCCGACCTACGACCTGCAGCCGGAGATGTCCGCGGCCGAAGTCACGGCGGAGGCCAAGGCGGCGATTTTGTCGGGGAAGTTCGGCCTGGTGGTCGTGAACTTCGCGAATCCCGACATGGTGGGGCATACGGGCTCGTTGCCCGCGACGGTGAAGGCCGTCGAGGCGACGGACCGGGGCGTGGGCGAGTTGCTGGCGGCGCTGGAGAGTGTCGGCGGACGTGCGGTGATTTGTGCGGACCACGGCAATGCCGAGCAGATGTGGGATCCGACGACCCACAGCCCGCATACGGCGCACACCCTCAACCTCGTGGAGGTGTTTGTCGTGGGCGACGGTTTCGCCCAGGGGAAAACCTCGATGCGTCCGCTCGGGCGGCTCGCCGACATCGCGCCGACGGTGCTCCATCTGATGGGGCTGCCGAAGCCGGCGGAAATGACGGGCGAGAGCCTCGTCGTGGGCTGAGGCGGCCGGTTTTTCGGCCGGAGAATCTGTTTGCGCACCCTTCACCGGGTGCGTTCTTGTGTCCGACTCATTTTGACCATGCACCGCTCCCATCACTGTGCCCAGCTCACCCCTGCCGATCTCGGCGCGACCGTCTCGCTTCTCGGCTGGGTGGATTCCATCCGCGACCACGGCGGGATTTTGTTTATCGATCTGCGCGACCGCAAAGGGATCACGCAGGTCATGTTCGATCCGAATGTGCACCCGGCGCTCGGCGCCCAGGCCGCGCAGCTCAAGCCGGAGTCCGTGGTCGGTGTGTCGGGCAAGGTCGTCACGCGGCCCGAGGGCACCGTCAACGCCTCGCTGCCGACGGGCGGAATCGAGGTCGATGCGACGGAGCTGACGATCCACAATCTTTCCGACACGCCGCCGTTTCCGCTGGACGACGTGGGCGGGGACAAGGTGAACGAGGATCTGCGTCTGACGTATCGGTATCTCGACCTGCGCCGGCCCAAGATGCGGAAAAATCTCCAGGTGCGCCACAAGGCGGCCAAGTCCATTCGCGACTATTTTGATTCCCAGGAGTTCATCGAGGTGGAGACGCCGGCGTTGTTCAAGAGCACGCCGGAGGGCGCGCGTGAGTATCTCGTGCCGTCGCGCATCCACGCCGGGCAGTTCTATGCCCTCTCGCAGTCGCCGCAGCAATTCAAGCAGATCCTGATGGTGGCCGGGGTGGAGAAATATTTCCAGATCGCGCGCTGCTTCCGCGACGAAGATCTCCGGGCGGACCGCCAGATGGAATTCACGCAGGTGGATGTCGAGGCGTCGTTCGTGACGCGCGAGGACATCTACGCGCTGTTCGAGGGCATGCTCACGAAGCTGTGGAAGGACGTGCTCGGAACGGACATCCAGACGCCGTTTCTGCGGATGCCCTTCCACGAAGCGATGAACCGCTTCGGCGTCGACAAGCCCGACGTGCGGTTCGGCCTCGAACTCGTGGACTTCACCGAGTTGTTCAAGACCTCCGGATTCAAGGTGTTTGCTTCGACGGCCTCCGGTGGCGGTGCGATCAAGGCGATCAACGCCAAGGGGCTCGCCGATCTTACGCAGGGTGAGCTCAAGAATCTCGAGGAGATTGCAAAATCGCTCGGGGCCAAGGGGCTCGCCTTTATCAAGGTCGAGGCGGGCGAGTGGAAATCGCCCATCGTGAAATTTTTCTCCGAGGCCGAGAAGGCCGCGCTGACGGCGCAGCTCGGCGTGGCCGACGGCGACATGATTTTCTTCGCGGCGGCGCCGTGGGAAAAGGCCTGCGCGATCCTCGGCCGCATCCGCCTCGAAGCGGCGGCGCTGCTTGTGAAGCGCGGGAAGATGACGATTCGCCACGACGACTGGAAATTTTTGTGGGTGATCGATTTTCCGTTGATGAGCCACGACGAGGCGGAGAACCGTTACGTCGCGACCCACCATCCCTTCACGGCCCCGGTGCCGGAGGACGCGGCGTATCTCGACAGCGACCCCAAGAAGGTGCGCGGCCAGCATTACGATGTCGTGCTGAACGGCATGGAACTCGGCGGCGGGTCGATCCGCATCCATCAGCCTGCGCTGCAGAAGAAAGTTTTCGAAGACGTCCTGAAGATTCCGGCCGATGTGGTCGAGAGTCGGTTCGGTTACATGCTGAAGGCGTTCACCTATGGTGCGCCGCCGCATGGGGGCATCGCGTTTGGGCTCGACCGCATGTGCGCGTTGTTGTGCGGCACGACCAGCATCCGTGACGTCATCGCGTTTCCTAAGACGCAAAAGGGGCAGGACCTCATGGCGCAGAGTCCGACGCCCGTCACGGCGAAGCAGCTCAAAGAGCTGCACATCGCGGTGGTGCTGCCGGAATAAGCCCTGGGAGGGGCGGTTGGGGGCCGGATCGGACGGGGCCGCGCGCCTGCCGGCTTTGGCATAGGCTTTGCTGAAGTGGGTCGGTCGCCGCGATGGCGCGGGACCTCCGCGCAACCGTCTCTCCGCTCTCCGGTGGCCGGCGCAGGAACATAGCTTGCGCCCGTCGCCGGGTAATCTAAATCACAGCCAGTCTCCAACCCAATCGCCCGCATGAAACTCATCATCGCCATCATCAAGCCGTTCAAGCTCGAGGAAGTGAAGGAGGCGCTCGCTGAAGCCGGCATCGAAGGCATGACTGTGACCGAAGTCAAAGGCTTCGGTCGCCAAAAAGGGCATACGGAAATTTACCGGGGCAGCGAATACACGGTCGATTTTCTTCCGAAAGTGAAGATCGAAATCGCCTTGGCCGACGAAGCCGTCGGCAAGGCGGTCGATACGATTGTCAAGTCCGCCAAGACCGGCAAGATCGGCGACGGCAAAGTGTTTGTCCTCCCGCTGGAAGAAGTGGTGCGCATCCGCACTGATGAGCGCGGTGAAACGGCGGTGTGAGCCCCGGCCGAGGCCTTCAGCCTTGGTCCACGTTCTCTGGCCGGGGCCGATTTTCGGGCTAGGCTTTTTGTCCGCGCGGGCGGCCAGCCTTGGCTGTTGTCATAAATCTGACAAAACGGACTCATCTAAGGCGTGACTCGCATGAAAAAGATTACTGGTTTGGGCGGGCCCCATGATCACACCCGCTGTTTCGGTCCGCCGTCTCGGAATTGTCACGATTTTCCTCTGGCTGGCGCTCGCTTTGGCGGGCGCCGACCGCGGTGCCTCCGGGGCGCCGCAGGGGACCCCGCCCGCGCCGACCGTTGAGCAGCGGCTTGCGAGCCTCGAAGCCTATGTGGCCAACACCGATCCGTCGGCGGCGCTGCGGGATGCCCGGGGCGCGATTCCGGCAGGCTTGGCCACGCCGGCAGGGAACGTCGCCGGCCCCGGCCACAATGCGTGGATGATGGTCAGTGCGGCGTTGGTGCTGTTCATGACGCTGCCGGGGCTCGCGCTGTTTTATGGCGGCCTGGTGCGGGCGAAGAACGTGTTGTCGATCATGGCGTGGTGCCTGGGCATCACGAGTGTGGTCTCGGTGCTGTGGTGGGCGGTCGGTTACAGCTTGGTCTTTGGGACCAGTTTCCACAGCCCCTTCCTCGGCGGCTCGGAGTTTTTCTTTCTGCGGGGCGTCGGGGGCGCGCCCAACCCGCTCTACTCCTTCTGGGTGTCGCACAACGTGTTTGCGATGTTCCAGCTGACGTTCGCGATCATCACGCCGGCGGTGATCGTGGGCGCGGTGGTGGAGCGGATGAAGTTTTCGGCGGTACTGCTGTTCACGATACTCTGGGTCCTCGTCGTCTACTGCCCGCTGGCGCACATGGTGTGGGGCTCGAACGGTTACATGAACGGTCTCGCGAATGCGGGGGCGTCGATCAAGGCCATCGATTTCGCCGGCGGACTCGTGGTGGAAATGGCCTCGGGGTGGTCGGCGCTCACGCTGTGCATCATGGTCGGGCCGCGGCTGGGCTTCGGCAAGACGCCGATGCCGCCGCACAGCTTGGTGTTGTGCGTGGTGGGCACGGGATTGCTCTGGATCGGGTGGTATGGCTTCAACGCGGGCTCCGCGTTGGCGGCCGATGGCATCGCGGGCAGCGCGTTCCTGGCCACGACGCTCGCGGCGGCCGTGGCGGCGGGCACGTGGGCGGCGCTGGAGTATTTCTGGCGCGGCAAGGCCAGTGTGCTCGGCTTTTGCTCGGGGGCGGTCGCGGGATTGGTCACGGTCACGCCGGCCTGCGGATTCATCGATGCGACGGCGGCGGTCTGGGTCGGGCTGGCGGGGGGCGCGGTGCCGTTCTTCGCCTGCACGAAGCTCAAGACCTGGCTGCGTTACGACGATGCGCTCGATGTGTTCGGCGTCCACGGCGTGGGCGGGACCGTGGGCATGGTGTTGACGGGGGTGTTTGCCGACGCCGCAGTGAACGGCAACCTGCTGACCAATCTCAAGGATTCGGTGGGGCAGACATTGTGGCAGGCGCAGTTGAAAGCGATGGGTGTCACCTTGGTGCTGGCGGTCGGCGGGACCTGGTTGATCGCGTGGGCGATTCAGGCGACGCTCGGGCTGCGTCCGACGATCGAGGCGGAACAGGAAGGTCTCGACCAGACCGACCATGGCGAACACGGCTACATTCACGACGCCAGCAACATTTGATCCCGCCCATGAAACTGATCACCGCCGTCATCAAACCGTTCAAACTCGAGGAAGTAAAAGATGCGCTCGCCGCGGCCGGCGTCGAGGGGATGACGGTGACCGAGGTCAAAGGCTTCGGGCGCCAAAAAGGCCACACCGAGATTTATCGCGGCAGCGAATACACGGTGGATTTTCGGCCGAAAGTGAAAATTGAGGTGGCGGTGCCCGACGAGATCGTGGCGGGCGTCGTCGCAGCGATGGTCAAGGGGGCCCGCACCGGAAAGATCGGCGACGGTAAGGTCTTCGTGTTGCCGTTGGAGGAGGTTGTGCGCATCCGCACGAACGAGCGCGGCGAATCCGCCCTCTGACGGCGGCGCGGCCGCCAGCCGCTCGCCCGGCTCCGTCAGCCGGATCCCGCCGGAATCCGGCCGATTCTTTTCGCGCGGTGCGGTCACGCAACTCGCGGACGCCGGGGCGAAAGCGAAGCGCTGTCATAATTTATTGGAATATTCCGCATGAGATTCATGCCCGGCATCGATTTTGCTCATGGGTGGTGCGTCCAACCATATGAACACACTCCGATTCAAGCCCCTCAGCTCGATCCTTGCGGCATGTCTGGCCTTGCTGGCCGGCGTATCTGCCTTCGCCCAGACCGCTGCTCCGGCAGCGGCCACGCCCCCGCCGCCCCCCCCGCCGACCTTGGAGCAGCGTATCGCCGGCCTGGAAGCCTACCTCGGCAACGGCGATCCATCCGCGGCGCTCAAAGTCGGCCCGAAGGACAAGGACGGTAACCCGACCATCCCGGCCGGTCTGACGACCCCGTCGGTCGGTGTCGCCGGTCCCGGCCACAACGCGTGGATGATGACGAGCGCCGCGCTCGTCCTCTTCATGACGCTGCCCGGGCTCGCGCTGTTCTACGGCGGCCTCGTGCGCACCAAGAATGTGCTCTCCGTGATGGCGCAGTGTCTGAGCCTCGCGGG
>CANHJG010000039.1 GCA_947461205.1 Opitutia bacterium | reverse complement strand
CACGTCCTGCGCGCCTACTACACGCGCCTCGTCGCGGCCGGCAAACCCAAGATGGTCGCCCTCGTCGCCGTCATGCGCAAAATGCTCCACGTCCTCAATCGGCTCCTCGCCGATCCCAACTTTGTCCTTGTTCGTTAACACCGCTGCTCCGTGAAATAAGTTTGGTCAGGGGGAGGGTTAAATATTGCGGCTAGGCCGGGCGGACGCGGTCTACTCCGGGACGAGTTCGGGGACGAGGGGGCGGCTGATTTCGCGGCGGATGGACTCGAGGTTTTCGCGGATGAGGGCGCCCATCGACTCGCAGCGCAGATAGTCGGCGCGGCCGAAATGTTCGGCGAGTCCCGCGCGGAGCTGGTGCACCTTGGCGGCGGGGGCGATGGGGTCGCGCGCCATGTCGTGCAGGAGCAGGCCGAGGCGCTCGGAGGCGAGCTGGGCGCGCTGGAGCAGCAGCGTTTCCTCTTCGCGCTTATATTGGTGCGCGGTCTCCGGCCGCAGGTGCTTCGTGCAGAACAGGGCGAGTTCGCTGTTCTCCTTAAAGAACTGCGGGAGGTAGAAATTTTTCCGCCCTTGGTAGCTCTGCTGGTCGAAATCCATCGCGCGGATCCGGACCTGCCAGTCGTCGAAATCGGGCGTGAGGAGGACGACGAAATTGTAGGAGCGCATGTCGCCGAGGAGGCGGACGAAACAGCGTTCGTTAAACTTCACCAGTTCCTTGGCGATGCGGATCGGGCGGAGCTCTTTGTGGTGCAGCCAGCGCTCGATGAAAATGTCGCCGGGAATGCCGACGACGTGCTCCTCGACGAGGGTGCTGCCGTGCGTGATGAAGTTGAGTCGGTTGGGCGAGAGGAGGTGCTCGAGCTCGAGGCCGTAGATGCGTGAGGCGTCGGCTTTCTTCACGTAGAAATAGTCCTGATTGTCGTTATAGGCGTTGACGATCCGGACGCGAAACGGCGTGGAGTTGCCGAAGGTGCAGAAATCCACTCGGTCGATATAGAGATGTTTCACGACGGAGAAATCGCCGTCGACCTTGAGCAGGGCGTAGACCTGTTTGAGCGCCTCGTTGAGCGCGGGCATCTCGGTGGCGTCGTAGATGACGGTATCCCAGAGGGTGGGTTTGCCGTGTTCGTCGGTGAGCGGGATGACCTCCTGGAAGGCGCGGAGGCGCTCGTAGGTGACGGGCAGGCTGCGCTCGCGGCGGTAGCGCCGGAGATAGTGGAGGAGGTCGTGGCTGATGGCAAAACTCGGTTTGCGGCGGGTGGGGGCGGGTTCGTGATGCGTCGTCGCGGCGTCGGCCATGGGCACGAAAGTGGGGCGCGGCGCGGGCGCTGGCAATGCTGCGCGCGGGGACGCGGCGATGCGGGTGCGGCGGCCGAGATTCCGGCTTCACCCGGGGGCGCACATTGCACTTCTCTTCGGCCCGGATTCGCACTCAGGGTGTCGGCCATGAAAGTTCGCCCCGCCACCGTCGTTTTGATGCTTGCTCTCCTCTGCGTCGGTGGCGGGGTGGCGTGGATGTTTTTCGTGCGGAGCACGCGGGTGCCGGGGGTGGACCCGGCCCTTCGGTCGCTCGCCCCGGCGAAGCCCGATGCGAACGGGCTGGCCCTGGAGCGGGACCACGCCGCCGTCTTCCAGCGCGCGTTCTGGCGGCGGCCCGCCTCCGAGGACAAGATCCTCCAGGCTGAACGCCGCGACTGGCTGGATGCCTCCAGTGGTGTCCAAAAATGGCAGTGGTATATCGCGGTGCAGCCGGGCGCCGCGTTCCGCGACTGGCTGCTCAAGGACAATCCGTTCGAACTCGTGGTCGTCGCGCCCGGCACGGAACTCGCCCCGCTTTCGTCTCCCCCCGCGTGGTTTCCCGCCGCCGGCGAGCTCGCCGGCCTGAGCCGCTATCGCAACCGCGAAGGCCGCTACTTTGTTTTCCACGATCTGGCGAACAACCGACTCTACGCCACCGATGCTGGCGGCGGTTTCGCCGGGGCGAAGCAGTAGGCGGGCCGTGGGTGGCGGGCGGGGCGGGGCCCTGTTGCGCTCGTCCGTCACGCCGGGGGTCCGCCGGGGCCGCAGGAGAATCGCGGCCTGCACGCCGCCGGTGGCCGACGCCCTGATCAAGGCGAACAAGAATTTTGACCTGTCGTCGTGCCCAGGCCCGGCCGCGGTGTCGCCGCCTTGTCCTCCGGCCAACGCCGGCGGCAGGATTTTTTTGGGCGGCAGCTCCGCGGCCGGGAGCCGCGGTGAGAATAGGCCGCCCGCGGCCTCACCAGTATTCGGCCAACTCGACGATCACGCCGTCCGGATCGAGAAAATACACCAGGGTCTTCCCGCCGCTGCCGGAATCGAATTTCACGACGCCCGCGGGCACGCGCGTCGGCTCGCCCCACACCTCGATGCCCGCCGCCCGCAGCTTTGCGGTCAGCGCCCCGATGTTGTCCACGCGTAGCGCAAAATGCCGCAGCCCGAGGGTATTCGCCCGCGAATTTTCCGGCCCGGTGACCCCGACCGGCGTGTGATACTGCAGGAGCTCGATCCGCGGCTCGCCGCCTGGCGATACGATAAACACCGCGTGCGCCTTTACCCCGCGCAGCCCCACGATCTGCTCAATCCACTCGCCCTCGAGGTGCGCCTCCTTGGTCTTGATGAAGCCCAGCACGCCGACGTAAAACGCCAGCGCCCGCGGCATGTCGGCCACGACGATGTTCAAATGATCGATCCCGCGAATCATGCGCGCGACGCTAGGCTGCCGCCGCCCGGCCGCAACGCCTGTTTCCCGCTTTCCCTTCGGCGTTCCTTCCCTCATTCCCTCGTCCATGTCCCTGTCCCCGCTGTCCTCCGCCTACTCCGACCGCTGTCTCGCGCTCCTTGCGACCGCCCGGGAGAACAATGCCGCGACCATTGCCGCGCTCGCCCCGATCCTCGGCGCCTCCGTCGCCCGCGGCGAGGTGATCCACACGTTCGGCTCCGGCCACAGCGAGATTATCGCCCGTGAAATCGTCGGCCGCGCCGGCGGCCTCGTCTGCATCACGGCCATCAACGACCCCACCGCCGGCTTCATCGAAAACCTCGTCGGCTACGGCACGAAACTCGTCGAACGCTACGACCGCCAATATGAACTCCGCGCCGGCGAGGTCGTCATCGTGATTTCCAACTCCGGCAAAAACGCCTCGCCGATCGAAGTCGCCCTGCACGCCAAGAAAAAAGGCTGCATCGTCGTCGGCCTCTGCTCGCTCGCGATGTCCACCACCGCGAAAACCGTGCACCCCGGCGGCCAGAATCTCCACGCGATCTGCGACTACACTCTCGATAACGGCGGCGTCCCCGGCGACACCATTATGGCCCTCACGCCCGACATCGCGACCGGTCCGACGAGCACCTTCATCGGCGGTTCGCTCTTGAATTGGCTCATGCTTTCGACGATGGAGTGGCTCAAAGCGAACCAGCACGAAATCCCCGTCCTGCGCAGCCAGAACATTCCCGGGGCCATCGACTACAACCGCGCCGTCGGCGCCAAATACAAACACCGCCTGAGCAAGCAGCTCGCGTGAGTCGGATTCCGTCGCCGCGGACCCGCGGGCTGCACTGAGTTCACCGAGCCAATCTACTTTTTCTGTTCTGTGACCGCTGGGTCTCCTCTGTGATCTCTGTTTCCACCAATTTGTCTTCATGACCTACAAAATCGGCGTCGACGGCGGCGGCACCAAGACCGAATGTATCCTCGTCGATGATTCCGGGGCGATCGTCGCGCGCCACCTCGCCCCCGGCTGCAACCCCAACGTCGTCGGCCCCGAGCAGGCCCGCCGCATCGTCACTGACGCCCTCGTCGCGCTGACCTCGGCCCCGGCCTTCCCCCTTCATCTTCAACTTTCAGCTTCGACGGGCAGCGTGCAACGCACGCTACTCTTCATGGCCGGCGCCCCGGGCTTCTGGGCGGAATTCGCCGCCGCGCTCACCGATTTCGGCCGGGTCACGACCGCGCCGGATTCGCTCCCGACCCTCGAACTCGCGACGCACGGCGCGCCCGGCCTCGTGCTCCATGCCGGCACCGGTTCCTTCGTGGCCGCGCGTGCGCCCGACGGCACGATTCATTACGCCGGCGGTACAGGCTGGCGTTTCGGCGATCCCGGCAGCGGCTACGAACTCGGGCGCCGCGCCATTTCCCGCGCTCTGCTCGAACTCCAGGGCTGGCTCCCCGCGTCGCGCCTCGGCCCGACGGTGCGCGACCATACGCAACTCGGCGACGCCGCCGACGCCCGCGCCGTCACCCGCTATTTTTATGCTCACGCCGAGCCCAACCGCGTGATCGCCGCCCTCGCGCCCGCCATCCTCGGTCTCGCCGCCGAGGGCGACGCGACCGCGCACCAAGTCCTCGTCGATTCGGCCACTGAACTCCTCGACCTCGCCAACCGCGTTGCCGCCCAACTTTTCCCCGGCACGGCGCCCGACACGATTCCCACCGGCCTCAGCGGTGCGCTGCTGATCCATCCCATGGTTTTGGCCGCCCTCGCCCCGCGCACGCGGCTGCCACTCTCGCCCATCACCGAAGCGCCCATCGAGGGCGTGCGCCGCCTCCTTGCCCGCTCGGTCTGAGCCGGACTGCTCGTTCCGCGCATGCAATTCGGCCTCGCTGCTTTCTTTCCGGTCGCTGCGCTCGCGGTTCTATCCGCCGCATTTTGCACCGCTGCACCCGCCGAAAAAAATCCTGGCCAGTCTTCCTTCGGCGCCGGGCGCTACGTCGAATACGTCGCCGGCGATCTGCCGATCGTCCTCGCTGCGCCGCACGGCGGCCGCCTCAAACCCGACTCGCTGCCGAACCGCACCAACGGCGTCACGGAAATGGACGCCAACACGCAGGAACTCGCGCGCGCCGTCGCCGACGAATTTTTCGCGCGCTCCGGCCATCGTGTGCACCTCGTCGCGAGCCACCTGCACCGCAGCAAGCTGGATCCGAATCGCGAAATCAAGGAAGCCGCTCAAGGCCACCCGGCCGCCGAGCGCACCTGGGCCGAATATCACGCCGCCATCCGCGGAGCCCTCGATGCCGCCATCGCGCGCCACGGTTTCGCTTTCCTCGTCGATCTCCACGGTCACTCCCATCCCGTCGCTCGCCTCGAACTCGGCTACGCTCTCGGCGCAAAACAGCTCGCGGTTTCCGATTCGGCCTTTGACGCCGCCGGCCTCGTCGCCGTCAGCACATTGAGCGACCTCCACGCCCGCCTCGGGGGGCGCGCCTCCGCGCTCGTGCGCGGGTCGGGCAGCCTCGGCGACCTCTTTGCGCAGCGCGGCCTCCGGGCCGTGCCCAGTCCGTCGGAGCCCGGACCCGGAGCCGGTCCCTTTTTCGACGGCGGCTACACTGTTCGTCGTCACGCCGGAGGCGATACGCCCAAGGTCGATGGCCTGCAGATCGAGTGTTACCGGACCGGCGTCCGCGACACGGCGGAAAACCGGGCGAAGTTTGCCCGGATCGCCGCCGAAGTGCTCAGCCAGTTTGTCGAAGAGCACTATCCGTTTAAGTTCCCCGCGAAATAATAATCCGTCCATGCTCGTTCGCTTCACGAAAAATCCCGCCTCCGCTCCGGCCGACATCCTCCACTGCGTCCGGCCCGACGGCACGACGACGCAGGGCCCCATGCCGCGGCAGGGCATCCTGCCGCATGACGCCTTTCACTTCGTCGTCGAAAGCACGCTCGGCTGGCGCGACGCGTTTTTCGGCCGGCTCGCCCGCGGCGCAGCCCACGACCGCCTCACGGCCCTGCTGCACGGGGAGAAAATCGACCGCGTGAAACCTGCCCAGGCGCTGCAGAGCGAAGCGCTGATCGCGTGCCTGCAGGCGAACCAATGGGGCGGTGCGTCCGACCCCGCGACCTTTGCGGAAACGCTCATCGCCGCGTGCCGCCGCCGCGGCGTGCCACCGCCCGACATCCACGCCGCCGAACTCACTGCGGTCCGCACGGCGCTCCGTGAATTCGGCGCCGCGTGGCGTCCGCTCAACCCCGGTCAGTCGCTCGAGCGCACGTTTTGACGGGCGGCCCATCGTTGGCCTTGCTCCAAAAGTAGGAATTCCTAATTTAAAAGTATGACAACGGCCGTCTCCGAAAAAGGTCAGGTTACGATTCCCAAGCGGTTGCGCGACCAACTCGGCCTCCGCGCCGGCACCGAACTCACCTTTGCCGCGGTCGGCGGAAAACTGGTCGGCTCCAAAGCCGAAGACACCGCGGATGTTTTCAAGAAATGGCGCGGTCGCGCCCGCCTTCCCTCCGGTATGAGCGTCGACACGTATCTCGCCAAGTCCCGCGATGGTGACCGCCGTTGACAGTTCCGTCCTGCTCGACGTCGTCACCGACGATCCGCGGTGGGCCGATGCCTCCGAGGCGGCCCTCCGCCAGGCTTCCCGGGAAGGCAGCCTGGTGATCGGCGAATGCGTCTTGGCCGAGATCACCCCCGCGCTTGGAGCCGACGAGGTCGTCGAATTCCTCCATGACTGGAACATCCGCTTCATCCCTTCGTCCGTCGCCAGTGCCACGCTGGCCGGCAAGCTTTTTGGCGCGCACCTTGCCCGCGGTGGCAAGGGCGGACGCGTCGTTCCGGATTTTCTGATCGGCGCCCACGCCCAGCTTCATGCGGAACGGCTCCTCGCCCGTGACCGCGGTTATCTCCGCGATTACTTCAAGAAACTCGCGGTTTGGCAGCCCGTCGTGCCGTGACCGCCGCCGGCCCATCGTCCGTTCTCCCTGAGTCCGCTTGGCCCGCCCGCGCCGCGGCGCACGAGGACCGTGTGCGCGCGTGGACCGATCCCCATCAGGCCCGAGCTGCGCGCGGCGAAAAGCATCCGGTCTACGATTTTCTGTTCAACTACTACGCGTTCCGGCCCGCGTGGCTGCGCCGCTGGCATCCCGGCCCCGACGCCGCTCTGGCTGGAGAATCGGCCCGTGCCTACCTCCGCTGGTCCGAATATCACGCGGTCCCGCTCGCCGACGGCACGGCCGCCGTCGCCCTCGTGCGGCTGCCGGAACCGCGCCACCGCTACGTCACGTGGCTCCGCGACCTCCTGCTCGCGACCCAGGCCCGCCCGGCTTTTTTCGGCTGCTACGGCCTCCACGAGTGGGCGATGGTTTACCGGCAGACGCCCGACGAAGTCCGCCACAACGCCCACCCGCTGCGCTTCGCGCCGGACGAGCTCGCGCGCATCGTCGAAGCCGCGCCCCTCACGTGTTCGCACTTCGATGCGTTTCGTTTTTTCACTAGCCCCGCACGTCCCCTCAACAAACTTTCGCCCTCGCGCGAAGCCGTCCCGCAATTCGAGCAACGCGGGTGTCTTCACGCCAACATGGATCTCTACAAATGGGCCTTCAAATTGGCGCCGTTCGCCCCGAGCGAGTTGATTGCGGACTGCTTCGCCCTGGCGCGCGACATCCGCGAAGTGGATATGCGGGCCAGCCCTTACGATCTGCGCGCGCTCGGCTTCGCCCCTATTCCGATCGAAACGCTGGCCGGCCGCACGGATTACGAGACGCACCAGCGGGCGTTCGCCGCCCGCGCCGAACCGCTCCGCGCCCGCCTCCTGGCGCTCTGCGAGCGGCTGCTCGCGTAAGGCTTCCTCCGAATGGCCGGACAGAGGCCCGGGTCAGTCGGCCTTATCCGCCGCAGGTCTCTTCCATGATGCGCACCATCGTGTCCTCGACTACCTGCGCCGCCGCCGCCGCGCCGGGGACGCCGAACAGCGTGAGCAGCGCGGTGGGTTTGATCGTCGCGAGTATCGTCCGGCCGCCTTCTTCGTAGACGGAGATCCGGCAGGGCAGAGCCGTGGAAATTTCGATCGCCTGGCTCAGGACGTCCCGCGCCTGTGACGGATTGCAGACCTCAATCACGCGGCATTCGCGGTCGAAGGGCACGCCCTTGCTGTTCATTTTCTCGCGGAGGTTGTGCGTGGCGAGCACGCCGAATTTGTGAAGGGTGGCGACGGCGGCCAGTTTTTCGCAGACCGTTTCCAGCGGCAGGGCGGAGGAGCGGGTGAGGACGAGGTCGGTATTCATGAGAGGAAAAAGGGACAAAAAAAGACCGGGACGCGACGGGTGATTCGGCGGGCCCGGCGCGGTGGGGGGTCAGACGTTGACGGCCATGCTGAACGCGCGGGAGAATTTTTCGGTGACCGGGTGGCGCAGGCCAAGGTGGCGAAATAAGGCGGCGCCGAGGGCTTTGGCCTGACCGTTGTCGTAGCCGGGTTTTTCGGTGAGGACGGCGATGAGTTCGGTGAGCCCGGTGTCGAAGGCTTCGCGGCGGAGTTGGGCGAGGGCGGCGAGGTAGCGGGCGCGCAATGGCGTATCGGGCAGGCGTTCAGGGACGGCGATGGACTGGAAGGCGGCCGCGAAGGTTTGCACGACAGCGGCTCCGTCGCTCCACGGCGAGGCGGGCGGGAGCGGGGCGAGGAGCGCGAGCGCGTCGGTGGGATCGGAAAACACCCGCGCGCGGGCGGCGAGGACCGCGAGTTCGTGGTCGGCGGGCTCGGCGGCGGCGAGGGGCCGCAGGAGCGCGTCGGCGGCGGCGGCGTGCCCGGCGCGCAGGAGCTCGCGGGCGCGGGCCATCGTTTCGCGTTTCGGGGTCGGGAGATGGTCGGCGAGCCAGGCCCGCAGCTGTGGTTCGGGGACGGCCCCGGACAACTCCGCGATGACGCTGCCGTGGTGGAAGAGTTTGCAGTTGGGAATGCCGCGGATCTGAAACTGGGCGGCGAGATCGGGGTGCGCCTCGGTGTCGATCTTCACGAGCACCCAGCGGCCGTCGGCTTCGGCGGCGAGTTTTTCGAGGACGGGTCCGAGCATTTTGCACGGCCCGCACCACGCGGCCCAGAAGTCGACGAGCACCGGGGTGCGTTGGCTGCGGTGGAGGACGTCGGTTTGGAAATCGGAGAGTTCGTGGGACATGGTGAAATCAGGTGGGGTGGGGCGGTCGTGCCGGACGATGCCCGCCGGGCCGGGGGCGCGGAGACGGGGCGTCAGGACGGGGCGGAGGCCGCGGCGCGGCGTTCGGCGCGCTCGATGAAAAAGAAAACGGTGAGCGCGATCGCGAGGAGCGCGACGAACCAGACGACGGCGGGCACGCCGGTGACATCGGGGAGGCGGACTTTGCCGAGGGCGGCGACGGGCAGGATATTTTTCGCAATCCACGGAAAGCTGAAGGCGTAGAGCGTGCCGCCGACGAGCAGGCCGGCGAGGCCGACGAGACCGTGAATGCTGCCGGACGCGGCGGCGGCGATGGCGGTGCCGGGGCAGTAGCCGTAGAGCACCATGCCGACGCCGAAGATTGCGGCGCCGAGCACGACCCCGAGCATATTGGCGGCCTTGATATGATAGTTGGCGAGGCCGACGGAGTTCAGCGCGAGCACGCCAAGGCCACCGACGATAATGGCGGTCAGCATGATTTTCAGAACCGTGAAATCGCGGAAGCGAAACTGGTTCACGATGACGTTGTAATTGGCGACGCCTCCGCGGTGGAGCAGCACGCCGAAAATGGCGCCGAGGACGACGGAGGCGACGAGGGCGGCGGGGCCGGTGACGGGCGGAGTGACCGCAGCGAGCAGGTGCATGGGCGGGGGCGTTTAGTTTTTCGAGGAGCGGCCGGTGCCGAAGAGCACGAGACTCGTGAGGATGCCGGAGGCGAAGAGCGTCAGAAAAAACGTCCAGCCGCCGACGGCGAGCTGGAGGCTGCCGCTGATGCCGTTACCGCTGGTGCAGCCGTCGGCGAGGCGCGCGCCATACATCGCGAGAATGCCGCCGACGAAGGCTGCGACCAGGCGTTTCGCGACGGACCCGCCGAAGCGTTCGCGCCAGACCGTCGGGATGATCTCGGCGCGGAAGCTGCCGGAGAGAATCGCCGAGAGGAATCCGCCCAGGGCGATGCCGCCGAGGAAGAGCATGCCGTAGTCGAGTTTGAAGACGTGGCTCTTGAAGTAGGCGTTGGCCGCGACGGTGTCGGTGCCGAGAAAGGGCGCGGCGCAGGCGCCCGCGAGGCCGGTGAGCGCGGTGGTGACGCCGAGGGGTTTGTCGACGACGGCGAAGACGATCCAGCTCAGCACGCCAATGGCGGTGCCGACGAGGTAGGGGTTCCAACGCGATTGGCGGAGGAAATGGGGGGCGGGGGTGGGGGAGGCCATGAGAGGGAAATTACCGGCGGGATTTGGCGGGCGGAACGACGGGCCACGCGGCGGCGGACCAGTCGGTGAGGCTGCCGGTGTTGGCGGCGCGGAAACCCTCCGCGGCGAGAATGCGGGCGGCGATGGCCGAGCGCCCGCCCGAGCGGCAATAGACGAACAGCTCGCGTTCGCGATGGTCGGAGAGAAAGGGCGTCCACTGCAGGCGCCCGCCGGTGAGATCGCTAAGCGGGAGGAGCACGGCGTTTTGGGCGACGCCCTCGGCCCACTCGGCGGGTTCGCGCACGTCGACGAGCACGGCGGCGCCGGAGCGGAGGCGGGCGGCGCAGTCGAGGGGTTCGGCGCGGGGCGCCGAGGTGAACATCGCTTTGATCATTTTGAACAGATTCATGAAGAGATGTCGCACTGGGCGTCCGGCGCGGCGGCGGCGGCCGCGGGAGTGCGGCCGGCGTGGGTCATGTAATAGATGAGCGGCACCGCGAGCGGGCTGATGACGAGCGAGGCGATGGCGCCGAAGAGCAGGGAAATGGCGAGGCCTTGGAAGATCGGGTCGGCCAGAATGACCAGGCCGCCGACGACGACGGCGAAGGCCGTGAGCATCATCGGGCGGAAGCGGACCGCGCCGGATTCGATGCAGGCCTCGGCCAGGGTGCGCCCGTGGCTGAGACGCAGCTCGATGAAATCGACGAGAATGATGGAATTGCGGACGACGATGCCGGCGCCGGCCATGAAGCCGATCATCGAGGTGGCGGTGAAGAACGCCCCCATCAGCGCGTGGGCCGGCATAATGCCGACGAGGGAGAACGGGATGACGGTCATGACGATGAGGGGAGTGGAGTAATTCTTAAACCAGCCGACCATGAGCATGTAGATCAGAATACAGACGGCGCCGAAGGCGAGACCGAGGTCGCGGAAGACTTCGAGCGTCACCTGCCATTCGCCGTCCCATTTGATGGCCGGTTCACGGTCGTCGGTGGGCATGGCGATATTGAATAACTCGACGCGGGCGGTGGTGCCGCCGAAGTCGCGGCCGTCGAGTTTCGCGAGGGCCCGGTTCATCTCGAGGATCGCGTAGACGGGACTCTCGACGACGCCGGCCACGTCGGCGGTGACGTAAATCACGTTCTGGAGGTTTTTGCGGTAGATGTTTCGTTCGCCCAGGGTCTGCTCGACGGTGACGAGTTCGCGGAGCGGGACGAGGGGCGCGGCGGGATTCAGCTCGGAGCGCACGGAGAGCGAGAGCAGATCGTCGGGGCGGGCGCGGAGGGCGCGGGGGAGTTCGAGGACGATGGTGACGTCTTCACGCTCCGTGGGGGTGTGGAGCAGCGTGACGGGGTAGCCCTGCACGGCGAGTTGGATTGTGCGGGCGATGGCGGCTTCGGTGATGCCGTGGAGCGCGGCCTTGGCCTTGTCCACGTGGAAGACGGTCTTGGGCTGGCGGTCCTCGACATACCAGTCGATGTCCACGACGCCGGGGGTGGCGCGGTAGATCTCGCGGACCGTGGCGGCGAGCTTGAGCCGAGCCTCTTCGGTGGGGCCGTAGATTTCGGCGACGATGGTCTGGAGGACGGGCGGGCCGGGCGGGACCTCGGCGACGGCGACGGCAGCGCCGTATTTTTCGGCGATGGCCGTCACGCGCGGGCGGATGCGTTTCGCGATGTCGTGGCTCTGGGCGGTGCGCTGGTGCTTCGGGCGGAGGTTGACCTGGATGTCGGCCACCGCGGGACCGCGGCGCAGGAAGTAGTGGCGGACGAGGCCGTTGAAATTATACGGCGAAGCGGCGCCGGCGTAGATCTGGTAGTCGCGCACCTCGGGTTCGGTGCGGACGGCGGCGGCGATTTCGCGGGCGGCGCGGGCGTTTTGCTCGAGGGTGGTGCCCTCGGGGAAGTTCAGGATGATCTGGAACTCCGACTTGTTGTCGAAGGGGAGCATCTTGACCTTCACCGCGTTGATCCCGACCAAGCCCATCGAGGCGACCGTGGCGGCGGCGACCACGAGGAGGAAGGTCCAGCGCCAGGCGCGGTGCGCGAGGAGCGGGCGCATCAGGCGCTGGTAGAGACGCGTGAACGTGTTTTCGGAAATGGATTCGTCGGCGGCCTCGGTTTCGTCGGAGAGCGGGGCGTCGACGAAGGCCGCGGCATCGGCGGCGTGCTGCTTCGAGTGGTGCCCACGCAACATCCGCAGGGCGGCCCACGGCGTGACCGCGAAGGCGACGAGCAGGGAGAACACCATGGCGGCGCTGGAGCCGATGGGAATCGGGCGCATGTAGGGGCCCATGAGGCCGCTGACGAAGGCCATCGGGAGGACGGCGGCGATGACGGCCCAAGTGGCGAGGATGGTGGGGTTGCCGACCTCGTCGACGGCCTCGACGGCGATTTGGCGCAGGCGTTTGCGGCGGCAGCTCGGCAGGCCCATGTGGCGGACAATGTTTTCGACGACGACGATGGCGTCGTCGACGAGGATGCCGATGGAGAAGATCAGCGCGAAGAGGGTGATGCGGTTGAGCGTGTAACCATAAAGGTAGAACACGAGGAGCGTGAGTCCGAGGGTGACGGGGATCGCGAGGAGCACGACAATCGACTCGCGCCAGCCGAGGAAGAGGAGGATCAGCACGGCGACGCCGAAGACGGCGATGCCCATGTGGAGGAGCAGCTCGTTGGATTTTTCGGAGGCGGTGGCGCCGTAGTCGCGCGTGACGGAGATGGTGATGTCGGCGGGGATGAGGGTGCCCTTGAGCGCGTCGATTTTCGCGAGGACGGCGGTGACGACATCGACGGCGTTGGCGCCGGGCCGCTTGGCGAGGCTGAGGGTGACGGCGGCTTCCTCGCTGGCGGAGGCGGTGCCGCCGCGACCGAAGAGCACGTAGTCGGCGGGTTCGGCGGCCGTATCCCGGAGGGTGGCGACATCCCGGAGATAGATGGGGCGGCCCTCGGCGACGCCGACGACGACGGCGCCGACCTCGCGGGCGTCGCGGAAAAACGTGCCGGTTTGCAGGAGTGTTTCGCGATTGGCGGAAGACTGGGCGCCGGTATGCGTCTGGGCGTTGGCCTGCTGCAGCATCGGCACGAGATACGCGGCGCTGAGGTTGTGTGCGGCGAGGCGGGATGGATCGAGCGAGACGCTGATCTGGCGGCGCTGGCCGCCGATGAGGGTGGTCTCGGCGACGGCGGGCAGGGCTTTGACGATGTCTTCCACCTGAGCGGCGACCCGGCGGAGCATGGCGTGGTCGTAGCGCGCGCTGTGGAAGGTGACGGCGAGAATCGGGACGTCGTCGATGGTGCGGGGTTTGACGAGCGGGGGTGAGACGCCGAGCGGGATGCGGTCGAAATTGGCCTGGAGTTTTTGGTTGAGGCGGATGAGCGCGGCCTCGAGGTCGGTGCCGACCTTGAAGCGGACGACCGTCAGGTTGCCGCCGGGTGAAGCGGTCGAGTAGAGGTATTCGACGCCGGGGATTTCCCAGAGGAATTTTTCCATCGGGCGGGTGACGCGGTTTTCCACTTCGGCGGCGGAGGCGCCGGGCATGGCGACCAGGACATCGATCATCGGTACCTTGATCTGCGGCTCCTCCTCGCGCGGGAGCATGAGGATCGAGAAGAGACCGAGAAGCAGCGAAGCGGCGACGACGATGGGCGTGAGCTTGGAGTCGATGAAGATCGACGCCATGCGGCCGGCGAAACCGGAGCGTGCCGGGTCGGTGAGAGGAGAGGCGGCGGGCGTGCTCACGGGAGGAGTTCGAGGGTTTGGCCTTCGCGGAGACCGGCGGGCGGAGCGACGACGACGCGTTCGCCGTCGTCGAGGCCGGAGAGGATTTCGACGCGGTCGCCGCGGGTGGCGCCGGATTTGACGAGGCGGAGGACGGCGCGGTTGTTCGGGCCGACGACGAAGATGCGCTCCATCTGGCCGAGCGGCGCGAGGGCGGCGGCGGGGACGAGCAAGGCGGGGGTCGGGGTGCCGGCGAGGAAGACGCGGACGAACTGGCCGGAGCGCACGGTGGAGCCGGCGGGGACGGTGAGTTTCGCGAGGACGCTGCGGGCGCCGGCGTCGGCGGCGGAGGACAGTTCGGCGAGCGGGGCGGAGAAGGTGAGGCCGGCGGCGGGCACCTCGACGCTGAGCGCGGTGCCCGGGGCGAGTTTCGCGGCCAGCGAGTCGGGCACGGCGGCTTCGACCTGGAAGGCTCCGGTGCCTTCGAGTTCGAGCAGCGGGAAACCGGGCAAAGCGAGATCGCCGGCCTGGGCGAGTTTGCGGGCGACGACGCCGGCGAAGGGGGCGCGGAGGGTGGCGTAGCCGAGCATGACTTCGGCTTCGCGCACCAGGGCCTGGGCGCCGGAGAAACGGTCTTCGAGGCCGCGGACCATATCGGCGGTGCTCGCGTTTTTATTGAGGAGGGAACGTTCGCGTTCGAGGTCGCGGCGGGCGGCGTTGAGCTGGGACTGGGCTTGGGTGAGGCGGGCGGTGATTTCGCCGGCGGAGATTTTGACGAGGAGGTCGCCGGCGGCGACGCGTTGGCCGAGCGTGACGGGGAGTTCGTCGATCGTGCCCATGATTTTGGCGGCGAGCTGCGCGCGCTGGAGGGGGCGGATCGTGCCGGGGATTTCGGTGGAGGCGGGGAGATTTTCGGCGCGCATGGTGGCGGTGCGGATCTTGGCGGGTGGGAGCGCGGCGGCGGGATCGGCGGCCGCGGTGGGGGCGGCGTGCTTGTTACAACCGGGGAGGAGGGTGAGGGCGACGGCGGCCGTGAAGGCGGAGACGAGCGGCAGGGAGGAGCGGCGGACGGACTTCATGGTGAAAGGAGGCTTAAGGTTGGGGGAGCGGCGTGAGGCCGAGGGCGCGGCGGAGTTCGACGAGGGCGAGGCGTTCCTCGGCGGCGGCGAAGGTGCGGCGCAGGCGGGCTTCGAGGTGGCGGCTCTCGACGCCGATGAGGTCGGCGGTGAGCAGCGCTTCTTTCTCGAAACGGGCGCGGCTGAGCGCGGCGCTTTCGGCGGCCTGTTCGACGGCGCGGGCGGAGACGGCGAGGCGCTCGGTGGCGTCGGCGTGGGCGAGGCGGGCCTGTTCGACTTCGAGGCCGATGCCGAGGCTGGCTTTGCGGAGCATTTCTTTTACCTGCGTGAGCTCGGCGCTGCTCTGGCGGACTTTGGCGTGGGTCTGGCCGCCGTCGAAAACGTTGACGTCCACCGAGACGCCGGCGAGCCAGCTGTCGCCGTGGCGGGCGGTCTGCCAGCCGTGGTCGTAGTGGTAGCTGGCGAAGGCGTTGACGGTGGGGCGGCGCGCGCCGCGGGCGGCCTCGACCAGCGCCTCGGCGGCGCGCACGCGGGCAGCGAGGCCGAGGAGCTCGGGGCGCTGCGTGAAGTCGCGGGTATCCGGGGCGAACAGACGTGCGAGGGCCGGATCTTCGTCGAGGAGTTCGACGGTGGTTTCGGTGGCGTCGAGGCCGAGGACGAAATGAAAGGTGCGGGAAGCGAGGGCGGCGCCGTGGCGGGCGGAAGAGAGGGATTCGCGGGTTTGGGCGAGCTGGACCTCGAGACTGAGGAAATCGGCGCGCAGGAGTTGGCCGACCTCGGCCCGCGCGCGGGCGACGGCGACGGCGGCTTCGTAGGCGCGAACGCCGCCCTCGACGGCGACGACGGATTCGCGGGCTTTGCGGAGATTCAACGCAGCGCGGACGACCTCGGCGGCGAGCCGATGATGGGCGGCGCGGAGGTCGAGATCGGCGGCCTCGGTGCCGGCTTTCGCGGCGTTGCGCCCGGCGGTGGCGCGGCCTCCCGCGTAGAGATTGTAGGCGACGGTGCCGGTGGCGTTGAGGTTGTCGATGTTGCCGGGACGGTTGAAATCGAGACCGAAGTTGAAGGCGCGCTGGTTGAGGATGGAGCCGAACGCCATCATCGGGCTGTTGGTGTCGGTGTAGCGGCCGGAGAGGGAAACCTGCGGGCGCCAAGCGGACTGGGCCTGATCGACCATCGCCTGGGCGGCGTCGACGCGGGCCCGGGCGACGCGGGCGTCGGGGTGGCTTTCGAGGGCGGTGGCGACGGCGCGGTCGAGGGTCCAGGACTCGGCGCGGAGCGCGGCGGCGGAGAGGAGGACCGCGGCGGTGAAAAACGAAATAAAAAGAGAGCGCATGGGGGCGGGAGTGTAACGCAACAGCCGACAGGTGGGTTTAGCCGGAGCGGCCGGAGAGGGCGGCGACGAGACCGAGGCCGCCGCCGTCAAGCGCCCCGCGCCACCAGGTGGAGGTGAGCGGGCAGGTGCCGGAGTTGCATTGCCCGAAATAACCCAGGCCGGCCCCGAGGGTGGAGCCGGCCAAGATGGTGAGAGCGAAGCGGCCGCCGGGTGAGGACATGGTCGGGAGCGCGGGAGCGGAAGGGGGTGGACGGCGGTCGAGCGTGTGCGCGGGCCGTGGGCGGGAGTTCAGGTGCCCGTCTTGCGGCCGCCCCAATGGATGATGCCGTCGTCGCCGAGCCAGCCGAGGGCGCGGAGCAGCAGGCTGGGCGGGCAAAAGCCGGTGAAAACCGACTGGAGGAGGTTGAGGCCGACGAAGGTCGGGAGGAGCAGCCACCACGGGCTGATGAAGTGGGTGAGGGCGACGCCGACGAGGGTGACGGTGCCGGCGAGGAGGCGGATGAGGGAGTCGATTTTCATGGGAGGGCGGTTCGTTCTTTACTTAACATGCGCATATACTCATATACTTGAAACTATGTCAAGCGCCTGTTCCGTAGCGTCCATGGCAAGAAAGAGCCCCCTGAAAGACGAAGCCCTCGAGCATGTGGCGCGGCGGTTCGCCGTGCTCGCGGAGCCGATGCGGCTGCGGCTGTTGCAGGCGTTGTTTGCCGGGGAGATGAATGTGAACGCGCTCGTGGCGGCGACGGGCGGCACGCAGGCGAACATTTCGCGCCATCTGCAGACGCTCACGCACGCGCACATCCTGTCGCGGCGCAAAGAAGGGCTGCAGGTTTTCTACACGATCGCCGATCCCTCGATCTTCAAACTCTGCGAACTGGTCTGCGGGAGCCTGGAGAAACAGTTCACGAAGAACGCCGATGCGTTCTCGCGGTAGCCGGGACGGCGGCCGCGGAGCCGTGGCGTCGCGGCTTCAGGCTTCCCAGCGACCGTAGATGCCGCAGGGAAGGACCTTGCCGTCGCGCTGAATGGGCAGGCCGACCTCGCCGGCGGTGATGGAGCCGCCCCGGTCGTGGAGGAGTTCGGCGAGAAGATTCGCCACGACGGTGGGCGAGAGGCGCGCGGTGTAGGCGTTGATTAAAAAGAAGAGCGGCTGCGGGGTGAGCAGGGCGCGGCATTCGGTGAGGAGCGGCCAGAGATGTTCTTCGAGTTTCCACATTTCGCCGGTGGCCCCGCGGCCGTAAGTGGGCGGATCCATGATGATGGCGTCGTAGAATTTTCCGCGCTTCTGTTCGCGGCGGACGAATTTCAGGCAGTCGTCGGCGAGGTAGCGGATCGGGGCGTTGGCGAGGCCGCTGAGGACGGCGTTTTCCTTGCACCATTTCACCATGCCCTCGGCGGCGTCGATGTGGGTGACGCTGGCGCCGGCTTTCGCGGCAGCGACGGTGGCGGCGCCCGTGTAGCCGAAGAGGTTGAGGACATTGACCTCCCGGCCGGCGGCGCGGGCGGCTTTGATCTTGGCGGAAAACCACTCCCAATTGACGGCCTGTTCGGGGAAGAGGCCGGTGTGCTTGAAGGACGTGGGGTGGATCTTGAAGGTCAGGCCGAGGGAGTCGTAGGCGAGTTTCCAGTGGTCGGGAAGGGTCTGGCGAAACTCCCATTTGCCGCCGCCTTGCTCGCTGCGGTGGTAGAAGCCGTCCCAGTTTTCCCAGCGGGTGCCGGCGGCTTTCTGGTGGCGGGGCCAGATGATCTGCGGGTCGGGACGAACGAGGGTATAGGCGCCCCAGCGCTCCTGTTTCATGCCGTCGCCGCACTCGAGGAGCTGATAGTCGCGCCAGCGGTCGGCGACAATGAGGGCAGGGCGGGAAACGTGGGCGGACATGCGTGGTGGTGCGACGGGTCGATGGGCAGCGAGTGAGGCGCGAGGCAAAGCCCGGGGCGAGCACCTGTCGAGCAGGGTTTCGCCGCGGGGGCAGAGCCGTGCGGGCAGCCTACCGCGTGGCTCTCAACCTAAAGCTAGGGTTAATACACCAGTATTGACAGGGTATTGACCCCGGTTAAATCCCCTGCGCTTCACGTCTAACCCATGAACAAAACCCACCTCTGCCGGGCCTCCTTCGCCCTTGCCGCCGTCGCTTTTAGCGCGGCCCATTTACCCGCCGACGTCGTTGAGACGAAGAGCGGTGCCCGCATTGTCGGCCAGGTGTCCCAGATCGACGGCGGGGCCGTCGTGGTGGACACCCGCTACGCCGGAGCGATTACGATCAAGCAGAGCGAAGTCGCCGCGATCACCACCGATGGTCCGGTGGCCGTCCGGCTCGCGACGGGCACCCGTATCGACGGCACGATTTCCGGCGCGGCCGGCAGCCTGCAGATCGCCGGCCCCGACGGCACGATCAGCACGACGGTCGACCAAGTCGTTTCGACTTGGGCGGTGGGCGGCAAAGATCCGCAGTTCGCGGCGCTGGATCGCGGCTGGGCTTACGAGGCCAACGTCGACATCGCCGGCAAGTCGGGCAACAAGAGCCAGCTCGGCACGTCGGCCGGCCTGCGTGCGACCCTTGCGGGGGTGCACGACAAGCTCGCGTTCTACACCGCCTATGACCGCCAAGTGACGGACGGCCGCAAATCGGCCGACCAGTTCAAGGCCGGCAGCGACTACCAGAGCAACTTTTCGGGCAAGAAGTCGTGGTATGTGCGCGACGAAGGTGGCTTCGATCGGATCAAGGACGTCCAGTTCTACAATGTCGCGGCCTTCGGTTTGGGTTACGATCTGATCAAGGCGCCGAAGCAAACCCTCACGGTTCGCGCGGGTCTTTCGTTCCGCACGGAAAACTACCAGAGCCCGTTCACCCCGGATGTGAATGCGGCCGGTTTGGACTTCGGGCTCGCGCACACCCTGCAGCTTGACAATGCGAGTCTGGTGAACCGCCTCGCGATCGTGCCGTCCTTCGATGATTTCTCGAATTTCCGGCTCACCCACGAGAGCTTCCTCGAGCTGCCGCTGGCCCATCCGAGCTGGAAGCTCCGTTTCGGTGTGAACAACGACTACACGAGCAAGCCGGGCAAGGGCGTCGACAAGCTGGACACCGGTTACTTCACCCGCCTCGTGCTGAACTGGAAGTAAGCGCCCGAAGCGAGGCCCGCGGCCCCACGGCGGCAAGCCCGGGTCCGTTTCGGCGGAATCATCCTCCCGCCACGGCCCCGCTGGGGCCCGGGCCGTTTTTGGTGGCCGCTCGGGCCGAGGTGCGCCCGGGCGGCGGCAGGCGAGCGGGGGCCGGTGGAATGAAAAACCGCCGGGGCGGTCCCGCGGCTGTTTTCCGTTTGCACCCTTCGTGG
The DNA here is from genome assembly GCA_947461205.1 of Opitutia bacterium. Taxonomy (GTDB): domain Bacteria; phylum Verrucomicrobiota; class Verrucomicrobiia; order Opitutales; family Opitutaceae; genus GAS368. The sequence goes on along the minus strand of CANHJG010000039.1, from coordinate 17,131 downwards.
CGGGGCTTCGTCATACCGAGAGTGAAAACCCGCTTCCTTCCCCTCCTTGCGGCCGCCCTGCTCGCGCCGCTCGTTTCCACCCTCGGCGCCGCCCCGACTGCCAAAGTCACGCGTTCCGACGACCGCGTGCGCGTCGAACTCGGCGGTCAGTTGTTCACCGAATACCTGTTCAAAGGCGGACCGCGCCCGTATTTTTATCCCGTGCTCGCGGCCGACGGAACGCAGCTGAACCGCGATTTCCCGATGAAGAAGGACACGCCGGGCGAGGAGCTCGACCATCCGCATCACCGCTCGTTGTGGTTCACGCATGGGGACGTCAACGGCCTCGATTTCTGGGCCGAGTCCAACGGGCCGAAGCAGGGCACGATCATTAACGAATCGGTGAAGGCCAGCGCCAGTGGTAGCACGGCAACGATTGAGTCCCGCAATCGCTGGGTGAACGCCAGCGGCGCCGTGCAGTGTACCGACGAGACGACCGTTCGCCTGAGTGCCGTCGGCGACGGCCGCCAGATTGATTACGCGGTCACGCTGACGGCGCCTGCGGACAAACCGGTGGTGTTCGGGGACACGAAGGAGGGCTCGATGGCGATGCGCGTGGCCCAATGGATGACGCCCCCGCACACGTTTCAGAAAAAGAAAACGGACACCCAGGGCACCATCGTCAATGCCGAGGGTATCCGCGACGGCGCGACGTGGGGCAAGCAATCGACCTGGGTGGATTATCAGGGGCCGAAAGACGGCAAGGTCTACGGCATCGCGATGTTCGATCACCCGAAGAACCCCCGCCACCCGACGTGGTGGCACGTGCGCGATTACGGGCTGTTTGCGGCGAATCCCTTCGGCAAGCACGACTTTGAAAAGGAATTCAAGAACGACCCCAAGGCCGGTGCCCTGACGATTCCCGCTGGCGGCAGCGTGACGTTCCGCTGGCGCCTCTATTTTCACATGGGCGACGAGAAGACCGGAAAAATCGCCGAACACTACCAAGCCTACGCTGCCGGAAAGTAAGCGTGGCGCGGAGCTTCAGGCCGCGTGCAGGAGAACGTCGAATAACCCGTGCGGGCTGAAGCGCCGCACGCCCCCCCAAGAACTCCCATGCCCCTCTTCGTCCAGCATCTCACGCGCCGCACCTTCCTCCGCAATACCGCGCTGGTCGGCACGGCCACCGCTCTCTCCGCCCGTTCGTGGGCCCAAGTCGCCGGCGCCAATGGCGACCTTCGCGTCGCCGTGATCGGCCTCAACGGCCGCGGCAAATCCCATCTCGCCAGTCTCGCCAAGATCAAGGGCGTGCGGCTCGTCGCGATCTGCGACGCCGACACGGCCGTCCTGGAGCGCACGAAAAAAGAGCTCGATGCCTCCGTGCGCACCTACGTGGATCTTCGCGAGCTGCTCGCGGCGACGGACATCGACGCCGTGACAATCGCGACGCCGAACCATCTCCACTCGTTGCAGGCGGTCTGGGCGTGTCAGGCGGGGAAGGATGTCTACGTCGAGAAACCTGTTTCCCACACGGTCTGGGAAGGTCGTCAGCTCGTCGCCGCCGCCGCGAAATACGGGCGCGTCGTCCAGGCGGGCACGCAAATCCGCTCGGGCGACGGCCTGCGCGAGGCCGTGGCATGGACCCGAGCCGGCAACCTCGGCAAAATCATCACGTCACGGGGATTCTGTTACAAGGCCCGCCCGAGCATCGGCAAAACTTCCGGCGCGCAGCCCGTGCCGCCGACGGTCAACTACGACCTGTGGTCGGGTCCTGCGCCCAAGGCCGAGCTCCACCGCAAACGGCTGCATTACGATTGGCACTGGGACTACCTCACCGGCAACGGCGACGTCGGCAACCAGGGCATTCACCAGATGGATGTCGCGCGCTGGTTCCTCGGCGAGCCCGGCCTGCCGCGCCGCACGTTGAGCATCGGCGGCCGCCTCGGTTATGAGGACGATGGCAACACGCCCAACACGCAGGTCGTGATTCATGATTACGCGACGGCCCCGCTCATCTTTGAGGTGCGCGGACTGCCCTCGAAAGCGGCCGGCGCAGTGGCCGCCGCCAAGGGCGACGAGGCGGCCGCCGAGGCCGCCAACGCGGGGGCCGATGGCGGAAAAGGCAAAGGCAAGGGACGGCGCAGTGGCGACAACCCGATGGACACCTATCGCGGCATCGGCGTCGGGAATGTCGTCGATTGCGAGGGCGGTTATGTTGCCACCGGAAGCTATTTCTCCGCCACCGCCTACGACAAGGCCGGCCAGGTCGTGAAGGAATTCAAGGGGAGCGACGGCCACATGCAGAACTTCATCGACGTCGTGCGCAGCCGGAAGATGGCCGACCTCCGCGGCCCCATCCTCGAGGGCCATATCTCGAGTGCGCTCTGTCACCTCGGCAACATTTCGCACCAGCTCGGCCGGGGCCTTTCGCCCGACGCGCTGCGCGAGAAGATCGCGGCCAACGCCCCGCTGGTCGAAGCCTACGGCCGCATGGTCGAACACCTCGGTGCCAACCAGGTCGATCTCGGGCGAACACCCGCCACCCTCGGCGTCACGCTCACCGTCGACGCCAAGGCCGAGCGCTTCACCGGACCCGACGCCGCGGCTGCCAACGCGCTCCTGACGCGGGCCGACCGTGCCCCCTTCGTCGTGCCCCAGCTCGCGTGACCCCGTCGTGTTGCCGCGCTGGCGACGGCGCGGCCCTCCGGGTTGGGGCGCGGGGCGCCCCGGAGAGAGTCGCCGAGCCCGTTTCGGCGCGGTACTATCAACGTCACGTGAGCTTCCGCTCCTTCATCGTTGGCCGCCTGCTTGCCGGCGCTCCGGGTGGCCGCGAGCGGACTGCCGACCAGAAGCAAAAAACTCTCCGAGGGGCGTATAAATCTGTTGCCGTGAGGCTTCGCTGCACCCTTCGCCGGCTGCTGCCGCTCGCGTTCGTCGTCGCGGCTCTGCGATCGGTGCACGCGGCGGATGAGCCCGGTTTTGTCGCGCTGCCGCCGTTCATGGTGGAGGAGATCGCGAAAGGTCCGCCGTGGCGCTACGCCCGGAGCCCGGACTTCGAGATTCTCTCGCGCTGCGACGACGCCACCACGCGTCGCCTCACGGAAACCTATCACCGGTTGCACCGGCTGCTCGCGCTCCTGTTGCCCGAGCACCTGCAGGTCAGGCACGCTGTGCCGAAGACGATCATCTATTACGACGAGGAGATGCGGCCGGCCGCGTCCCAGGAAATCATTGCCCAAATGTTGCGCGGGGCCGACGCGCACCCGCCGCCGCCGGACGGGGGCGTGGACCTCGGGGGCCGGGGCTTTCGCGGTGCGGCGCCGGCGCCGCGCCGCTACAGTTTCCTCCCGAACATGCGGCTCTGGGACAAGGATGCCATGGCCATCTTCGCGATCGTGCGCAACGGCGAGCTCGACGCGGACAACATGTTTCTCACGCCGGACTATGTCGGCTACCTCGCGAAAAGCCGCACGCCGGCACTGCCGGCGTGGTTCATCGCCGGATTGATGGGGCTGTATCCGAAGATAAAATTCCACCGCGAGACCCTGACGATGCCGCCGGCGGAGTGGATCTCCGACGCCGAGACGGTGGTGCTGAAAGCCGATCCGAAAAAAGCACGGCCGCTCCTGCCGCTGGCGGCGTTTCTCCGGGGCGATTCCTCGGCCAACGCCCAGACCATGGCCGAAAACCTGCGTGTATGGGCCGCGCAGGCCGAGCTGTTTATCCGGTGGGGTCTGGAGGGCAAAGGCAGTCCGCGCCGCGAAGGATTCCTGAAATTTGTCGAACGCTCGTCGGTGGAGTTGGTCACGGAGCAACTCGCACAGGACTGCCTCGGTTTCGACTACGCCGGACTGGCGGAGCAACTCACCGCGTTCCTGCCCACGGTCGTGCGCAAGGACGTGACGTTACGCCCCGGCGTGCCGATCAAGCTGCCGCCGCTGCCGCTGCGCCACGCCACCGACGGCGAGATCGCGCGCATCAAGGGCGATTGGGAACGGCTGGAGATCGACTACGTCCGCCGGCACTATCCCGCTCTCGCGCCGAAATACGCCGAGCAGGCGCGGCGCACCCTGCTCCGCGCCTACGACCGCAACGCCCGCGATCCGCGGCTCCTCGCCATCCTTGGTCTCTGCGAAATCGACGCCGGCTACCCCGCCGCCGCGCGGGGCTACCTCGAGGCTGCGGCCCGGCTCGACGTCGTGCGGCCGCGGGCGTGGTTGGAACTGGCCCGGCTCCGGTTGGCCGACCACCTCGCGGCCGCTCCCGGCGCGGGCCGGCTCGATGCGGGCCAGGCCGCCGACGTGCTCGCACCACTCTTCACCGCGCGCAGCCAGCCGCCGCCGCTTCCGGAGGTGTATGAATTGATCGCCGACGTATGGTCGCACAGTGCCGTGCCGCCCACGCACGGGCATCTCGCCGTGCTGTCCGAGGGCGTGGCGCTGTTTCCCCGCCGGTCGTCGCTGGTGCAGCGCGCCGCCGCGCTGTTTCTCGAGCACAATCATGTGGCGGAGGCCGCCGCTTTTATCGATCTTGGCCTCCGGATTACCGCCGACGATGCGGAGCGGGCGCGGTTCACCGAACTCCAATCGCGTCTCCCGGCGGTGCTGCCCGACAAGTGAGCGGCCCGGCCGCTTCGGACCGCGACGGACGGTCGGTCCGAAAAGCGCCGCCCTCGCGCCGCGCTTCGGACTTTGTCCTCCCGACCCCCTGCACTTTTCTCTCCTCTGGTTTTTTCGGAAGACGGTCGCGAGCGGTGCGGCGACCCCCTTTACGCCGGCACGCCGGGCTTCGCGCTTCGGCCGCGCGCGCCAGCCGCCGCCGGCTCGCCGAGCATCGGAAAATCTGAATTCTCCTCTGCCGCTCCATCCCTCCCATGACCCTTTTCCGCCCGCTCATTTTCTTCACGCTTGTGCCGTGGCTCGCGCTGTCTGGCCGCGGCGCACCGGCCGATCCGGCGACCTACCTCGCGCCGGTCATCAGCGAACTCGGTCGCGAATATCCGCGCAACCGCACGATCAACGTGGTTTTCCACGGCCACAGCGTGCCGGCCGGCTATTTCAAGACGCCGCACGTCGACACCCTCAACGCCTATCCGGCGCAGCTGCAACGGGAGCTGAAGGCGCGTTTTCCCACGGCCGTGCTCAACACCATCGTCACCGCCATCGGCGGTGAGGATGCGGTGAAGGGCGCCGCGCGTTTTGACCGCGATGTCCTCGCGCTGCGGCCCGAGGTGGTCTGTATCGACTATGCGCTCAACGACCGTCGCGTGGGACTCGCTGCGGCGCGTACGGCCTGGGTGTCCATGCTCGGGCGCGCGCAGGCGGCCGGGGCGAAAGTGATTCTCCTCACGCCCACGCCCGACGCGCGGGCGAAGCTCGACGACCCGGAAGATTTGTTGGTGCAACTGGCCGCGCAGGTGCGCGAGTTGGCGCGCGAGCACGGCGTGGCGCTCGTCGATTCGCTCGCGCGGTTTCAGGCCGAACTTGCGCGCGGTACAAAACTCGACGATTTGCTGTCGCAGTTTAACCACCCCAATACCCGCGGCCACGCGCTCGTCGCCACCGCCCTGGCGGAGTGGTTTCCGGTACTGCCTCCGGTGGGCGTGGCGTTGGCCAATCCCGTCGTGCTGCAGCGGGCGGATCCGCACCTCACGTTTCACTCCGACGGCTTCTATTATTTCACGGCGACGGTGCCGGAGTATGACCGTCTCGAACTGCGCCGGGCGCGCACGCTCGATGGACTGGCGACGGCGGTGCCGCAGACGATTTGGCGCAAGCACGCGACCGGCCCGGTGGGTTCGCGCCTCAGAGCGCCCGAGCTGCATTTTATCAAAGGGAAGTGGTATGTGTATTTCGCGGCGGGTGGAGCGGAGAAAGAAACGGGTTGGGCCAGCCGGATCTCCGTCCTCGAAAACCCCGCCGCCAATCCGCTCGAAGGCGAGTGGACGGAGCGCGGCCAGTTGAAGACCAACGGGGATTCGTTCGCCCTCGACCCCACGACGTTCGAGCTGCGCGGCACGCGCTACCTCGCGTGGGCGCAGAAGAATCCGAAGATCAACGGTCACACCCACCTTTACCTCGCCAAAATGGACAGCCCGACGTCGCTTACGGGCGCGCAGGTGATGATTTCAAAACCGGAATTTTCGTGGGGGCAGATCCGCGATGGGGACAACGAAGGTCCGGCCGTGCTCGTGCGCAACGGGCGCGTGTGGCTGACGTATTCTGCCGCCGGCCCCGGAGGGGACTACCGCCTCGGCCTGCTCAGCGCCGAAGAAAAAGCCGACCTGCTCGCTCCCGCGTCGTGGACCCAATCGCCGACGCCGGTGTTCACGACGAACGAGGCCCACGGCGTGTTCGGCCCCGGCCACAACAGTTTCACGACGGCGAGCGACGGCCGGACCGACCTTCTCGTCTACCACGCGCGAAGTGACCGCGAGATCCAAGGCGACCCGCTCCACGACCCAAACCGCCACACGCGCATCCAGCCCTTCGTGTGGCGCGCGGATGGCTCGCCAGATTTCGGAGTGCCGGTGGCCCGCTAGTGTAACGGCACCGCAGAGCCGAAGTCTGCAATGACCGGTAGCGGCGAGCGCCCGCCAGCCGAGTCGAGCGTCGGCTCGCTGGCGCCCGCCGCGACCGCGTCACGAATCGTCGGTGTCGCGACACTGGGGGGGGGGCGGGAAAGACCGGACGCCGGAGCGCGTCCGCGGGGTCGCTGTCAGGCGGCGCAGGCCCGGGGCGCGGGCGGGCTGGCGGGAGCGGAGGCACCGCCGGGCGCGACCGCCCGCTGCGGAGAGGCCCGGCGCTCCACCGCAAGCTAACGCCGGTGGGTGAGCAACCACGCGTAGAGCTCCGGGTTATGGTAGGTCTCGGTCCACGAGTCGTGTTTGGAGTCTGGATACACAGTGAATTGAAGATCGGTGACGCCGGCTTTCTTGAGGGCGGTGACCATCGTTGCGGATTCCTCGAGGGGCACGGTCGGGTCCTTCGCACCGTGGAAGACCCAGACGCCGAGGCTCGTGAGGGCGGCTTTCTTGTCGCGGCCGGTGCGACGGAGATCGACGGTGCTGCCGCCGCCGCAGATGGGGACGATGGCGGCGAAACGTTCGGGGTATTTCAGCCCGACGCTCCACGTGCCGTAACCGCCCATGCTGAGGCCGGTGAGATAGTGGCGGGTGGGATCGGTGCGGTAGCGGGCGGCGATGTCGTCGAGGAGGCCGAGCACGCCGTCGTCGTCCCACCACGTGCCGGCGGGGCATTGGGGGGAGACGACGATGAAGTGGGCTTTGAGAAATGCGGCGGATTGTTCGCGGAGGGCGCGGGCTTCGGAAGTTTCGGGCGGAGGGGTTGGCGGAGCTTTGGTGCCGGGAGCGGGCATGGGGGCAGCGGTGGCTGGGACGGGGCCGCGGATCAGCTTGGGCGGGCCGTGGACCGCGACCTTCCACGGATCGGTGCCGCGTTCGCCGGAGCCGTGGAGAAAGAGGATCACGGGCCACTTTTTGTCGGAGGCGCCGTCGTAGCCGGTCGGGAGAGAGAGCAGATACTGATAGCCGACTTTTTTGGTGATGGATTTCTCGAAGGTCGCGACCGTCTGGGTATCGGCGGCGAGGATGAAGGGCGCAGCGCAGAGGGCGAGCAGGGCGGTGAAGAGGCGGGGTGGGGTGATTTTCATGGGAAGGGGAACGGCGGTTCACGTCCCGTAGAGGCGGTCGCCGAAATCGCCGAGGCCGGGGAGGATGTATTTTTTGGCGTTCAGGGCGCGGTCGTGGGCGGCGGTGTGGATCACGGTGCCGGGGTGCTGACGTTCCACTTCGGCGACGCCCTCGGGGCTGCTCACGATGCAGACGAGAGCGGGATGCACGGCGCCGTTTTCCTTGAGCACGGTGAGGGCTTGCGCGGCGCTGCCGCCGGTGGCGAGCATGGGATCGACGGCGAAGACGTGGCGGCCGGCGAGAGGCGGGAGTTTGCAGTAGTAGCTGCGGGCCTTGGCGGTTTCGTGGTCACGTTCGAGGCCGATGTAGCCGACGCTCACGTCGGGAAAGAGGTCGGTGAACGGCTGCAACATGCCGAGGCCGGCGCGAAGAATCGGGACGACGACGAGGGGCTGGTGGTTGAGGACGCGGCCGGTGATCCGCTCGAGCGGCGTGTCGATTTGTTTTTCCTCGGTCTCGATCTCGCTGGTGGCCTCGATGGCGAGGAGGAGGCTGATTTGATAGGCGAGCGTGCGGAAGGTCGCGGGCTTCGTGGTCTGGTCGCGCAGGTGCGTGATGATGTGCGCGGCGAGGGGGTGGGAGAGGATATGCAGGGGCATCGGAGATCGGATCCGGGCGAGGGGAAATCAGAGCAGATCGCGCTCTACTTTTCGTTCGAGGTGTTGTTCGAATTCCTTGCGGAGGGTTTTTTCTTTGCCGCGGAGGCCGGGCAGGAGCGCGAGCCAGTGGTAGGCTTCCTCGCGGAGGTGCTTGGGCATGGCGGGCTCCATCGCGAGCACGCGGTCGAGGGCGCGCACGCATTGCGCGGCGACCTGTTCGCAGACGTGCTGGGCGTCGGCGGAGCTGTGCTGGCCGGCGAGGCGGGTGATGTCGTCGGGTTGGCGCCGCCGGCGTTTCATGGCGGTCCAGTAGGAAAAGAGGCTGGGCAAGATGACGTCGACGGTGCGGGGAAAATAACTCGTCATGAGGTTCCACGGTTCCTCGCTGAAGTCGCCGTTGTTGCGGAGGTCGGTGCGGAGCAGGACGGAGGGAATGTCGGCAAACTTGGCGAACATGAATTCGACGACGGTGCCGCTGTCGAGGTCGGGGCCGTCGTAGTTGAAGAGGGCGAGGTCGCACGCGACGAGGGCGCGGATGTCCTGGTCGCGGATGGTGCGACCGCTGCGGCCGCGGGGCACGAGATCCTGCGGAAGGAGGCAGCGGTATTGGCCGTGGGATTTTTCGTAAATGGCTTCGGCGAGCCACGCGTTGCCGATCAGGTGCTTCAGCGAAAAAAGTTCTCCGCCGAAGTAAACCGAGTAGGTGCGTTTCGTCTTTTTCTTCATGCGGCGCGTGGCGCGAGAAAACGCCGGACGTGCGTGCGGCTCAACGGGAAAGTGGCGGGAGTGGCGGAAGGGCGACCGGGCGCTTTTCCAGGCGCCCGGTTTTACGAGGGGTGCCGTTTCATCGCCGGTTGGGAAACCGCCGCGCCGTTACGGAGTGAACTCATGGCGTCAGCGTAAGGGTGTGCGCGTTCGTGCCGGGGAGGAAGGGCGCGGGGTCGCCGCGCTCCCAGCTTTCGTGGCCGGCGCGGTAGAACGGGGAGAGCGGGTGGCCGCTTTGGCCGCCGGGCATGTGGTAGATCCCCTCCGCCTCGCGGCCGGGCGAGACCACCATGCGCATGCTCGCACCGTGTTTGGGCCCCTGCACGCGCGGCAGGTCGTTGTCGCCGGGGAGCGCGGCGGCGGCGAGGTTGAGCCAGCCCGTGAGGACGGCGGGCATCGCGTGGCTAAAGGGATGACGGATGCGCACGATATTCTGCCGGCCCCAGGTCGCACCGGCGAGGGACGTGCCGGTTTTCTCGATACCGGTGACGACGTCGTCGGCGGCGGCGAGGAGGAGGGCGTCCCACGTGGCGAAGGCGGGGGCGAGGAGGTGGGCGGGTTTCTCCCGGAGCATGGCCCACAGCGGGCCTTCGAGCTGGAGCTTGCGCCAATCGAAGGCCGGGCCGGTGCCGAGGCACGGTTCAAAAATGGCCGGGAAGACGCGGACGTAAACCGCCTCCCGAAAAGCGCGGGCGAGGCGGTGGCTCACGGAGTCCACGGCGGCGCGGTGGTCGCCCTTCTCGGCGAGGGCGCGGAGCTCGATCCGGGATTTTTTCTCTGCGGTGGCCGTCGGGGTGAGGGTGGCGACGAGGAGTTTTTGCCACGGCGCGAGGAACAGGGCGCGGTCATCGAGCTGCACGGCGAGGAGGTCCTTGGGCGTGGCGCGTTCGAGCGGGGCGAGGCCGTCGCGGACTTGCGCGGCGCGGGCGGGGCGCGCGTAGCCGCCGTCGCCGAGTTTCGCGAGACCGGGTCCGCCGATCTGGCGCTGGTTAGCGGACCACAGGCGGCCGTCACGCGTGAGGGTTTCGGCCGGCAGGCCGGTGCCTTTCGAGGTGACCACGGGGTAGTCGTCGGGGGGCAGGAGGCCGGCCCAGCGGCGGTCGCCAAAGGCCCAGTTGGTCGGCAGGCGGCCGTCGTAGCCGACGCGTTGCGGGAGGGCGCCGGCGATGGTCCAGGCGATGTCGCCCGCCGTGTCGGCGACGAGGAAATTGTGGGCGGGCATGCCGGAGCGGTGCGCGATGGCGACGGCTTCGGCGACGGTGGTGGCATCTTCGAGCGCGAGGTAGGCGAAGTTCGTGGCGGCGGGATCGTGGGCGGTCCAGTGCTGGACGACGGGGCGGCGTTTCTCGTTGGTGGTGACGATGGGCCCCCAGATCGTCCAATCGTAGTCGACGGTGACGGGGGCGGCACCTTTGACGAGAATGGTTTCGTGGCGTTTTTCTACCGCGACCAGTTCGTCGTGACCGGGCGCGGTGTAGAGGCGCGGCGAGATCGGGTTAATCTGGAGGACGATGAGATCGCCGGTGTCGGCGTAGGCGTCGGTGAGGCCCCAGGCCACGTGGCGGTTGCTGCCGATGACGACGGCGAAGAGCCCGGGGAGGGTGACGCCGGTGAGCTGGTGGCCGGGCCATTCGAGCGCGGCGCGATACCAGGTGTTGGGCAGGGCGTGGTCGAGGTGGGGGTCGTTGGCGAGGAGGGCGGCGCCGCTGGCGGTGTGCGCGCCGGACAGGGCAAAGGCGTTGGAGCCCAGCACGGCCTCGGGATCGCGGAACGGAAAGGGGAAACGCACGTCGCCGTCGGACGGGGCCGCGAGCGTGAGGGCGGCGGCGGATTTCGGGCGCTGGCGGAGATCGATCGCCTTCGGGCCGGGCAGCGGGGCGAGCGGCGCGGTGCTGCCGTCGAGCGCGGCGTCGGCGGGCGTCTGCAGGGGTGCGAAGAACGCGACGGCCTCGTCGCCGAGTTTGTCGCGGAGCGTCATCAGAGTTTGCTCGTAGCGGTTGAGCGGGTCCTGGAGATCGAGGGTCATCGCGTAGACGACGAGCACGCTGTCCTCGGCGCGCCAGGGCTGGGGGGTGGCGCGCAGCACGAGGTATTCGAAGGGGCGTTCGCGGAGGGCGGCGAGGCCGGCGTTGACGCCGGCGGTGTAGGCGTCGAGTTGGACGCGCTGGGTGGTGGGGAGGCGGGAGAGGACGGTCCGGGCGAGGGCGCGGAAACCGTGGATCCGGGTGGCGCGGTCGCGGGGCACGGCGGCGGCGCCGAAGAGTTCGGCGAGTTCGCCCGCGGAACTGCGCCGGAGCAGGTCCATCTGGAAAAAACGCTCCTGCGCGTGGAGCCAGCCGAGGGCGCGGGAAACGTCGGCGCGGGTTTGGCCGCGGAGCGTGGGGACGCCGAGGGCGTCGCGCGCGACGGTGACGGGGGCGCCGAGACCGGCGACGACGGACGTGCCGTCGAGCAGCGGAAGGCTCGCGCGAATGCGGGAATAAAACCAGCCGCCGGCGAGGGCCGCCACGAGGAGGAGCGCGCCGACGATGCCGGCGAGGAGGCGGAGGCGCTGGGTGACGGTGGGGCTCATAGTGCAAGCGCGAGGCGGATGTGGGCGACGATTTCGTCGGGCGGAGGCGTGATGTCCACGGCGAGGGCGTCGGGCGGGGGTTCGAGTGTGGCGAGCTGGGAGTGCAGCATCGCGGGCTTCATGAAGTGACCCTGACGTGAGCCGATGCGCGCGGCGAGCAGCGCGAAATCCCCGGTGAGGTGCACGAGTTTCACGCGGGCGGGGTCGGCGACGAGCACGCGGCGGTAGGCGGCCTTCAGCGCGGAGCAGGTGACGACGGAGCCTTCGCCGCGGGCCAGGCACGCGTCGATGTGGGCGCGGATGGCGGCGAGCCACGGAGCGCGGTCGTGGTCGTCGAGCGGGAGGCCGGCCGACATTTTCGCGACATTTTCGGGCGGATGAAAGTCGTCGGCATCGCGGAAACTCCAGCCGAGGGCGGCGGCGAGTTTTTCGCCGACGGTGGTTTTGCCGCTGCCGGCGACGCCCATCACGATGATGACCATCGGAGCGCGGTCAGACTTCCCAGGCGCGGGCGGCGACCGGATCGCGACCCTCGTCGAAGTCGAGGTAGTCGAACATCGTCAGGGCGGGCGTGCCCGCGAGGCCGCTTTCCTGGAGGCGCTTCGCGAGGATTTGGGCGGCGTCGTCGCGCCAGCCGCGCTTGGAGAGGAAATTGTTCCAGATCTCGCATTCGTCGTCCGAGCGGAGTCCGCCGCGCTGCTCGGCCCAGCCGAGAACCGCGACCGGGTCGGCCGCGGGGTGGGCCAGGACGTGGGCTTGCAGGTCGTCGTAGCCGACGCGGAGAAAGGTGCAGCAGCGGCTGTCGAAGCCCTTGCCGAGGTTGGGCACGTAATCGGGCGGGAGTTGGCCGGCGGCGTGGAGGCGGAGCTTGTCGAGCATCCGGCCGAAGTAGACGAGACGGCCGACTTTGGCGTAGGGGCTGCGGAGACCGGGGACGTTGGGCATAGGGCGGGAGCTGACAGCAAAAGTCCCGCGGTCGAAACACAAAACGCGCACGGGTGGGGGGGGGGCGAGCGCCGGCCCAAGGGCGGCCGGGCGTTATTTCCGCCGCACCCGCCAAAGGTAAATTCCGGTCGCGAGGGCGCCGAGGAGCCAGGTGGGAAAGTTAACCCAGAGCTGGTGAAACGGAATCGGGTAGTGGTGGCAGGCCCAGATGATGCCGACGTGTTTGACGGCGATGAGGATCCAGCAGGCGAAGATGAGGCGCTCGGCGCGGGGGTTGCGCGGGTCGCGTTCGTGCACCACGACGGCGGAGATGAACGCACCGTGGGCGACGTCGGGGTGGGGGCGGCGCGCGATGAGGTTGAGGAGGTTGGCGAACATGGGACGGCGGGATCCTATGCGGGATCAGAAAAAAGAAAAGCGCGGGTAGCAGAAGCCCGGGAGTTGAACTGCGCCGGGCCGCCCGCATGGTTGGGCGCATGGCCCAGCCCGCCGTTCCTTCTGCCCAACCGCCCGTCGAACCCGCCAGCCCCACGCTGGGCGCGCCGAGCTCTGCCGCGGCCGGGCTCACGGCGGTGCGCATCACGACGCAGATCGCGCTGGGCGAAATGGGGGCGGTGCGCGGGGCGAAGCTGTTGCTCCAGGTGAACCAGAAGGACGGCTTTGACTGCCAGAGCTGCGCGTGGCCGAGTCCGGACGGCGACCGGCATACGTTTGAGTTTTGCGAGAACGGGGCGAAGGCCGTGGCGGACGAGGCGACGCAGCAGCGGATCACCGCGGAGTTTTTCGAGCACCATGCGGTGGCCGAACTCGCGGCGCAAAGCGACCACTGGCTCAACGCGCAGGGGCGGTTGACGGAGCCGATGGTGTTGCGCGCGGGCGCGACGCACTATGCGCCGATCGGGTGGGACGAGGCGTTTGCGCTCATCGCGGCCGAGTTGCGGGCGCTGCCGACGCCGGATGCGGCGGCGTTTTATACGTCGGGCCGCACCAGCAACGAGGCGGCGTTTCTGTGGCAGCTGTTCGTGCGGCAATGGGGGACGAACAATTTGCCGGACTGCTCGAACATGTGCCACGAGTCGAGCGGCGTGGCGCTCGGCGAGACCATCGGGATCGGCAAGGGCACGGTGACGCTGGAGGATTTCGAAAAGGCGGAGGCGATTTTTGTGATCGGGCAAAATCCGGGGACCAACCATCCCCGCATGCTGACCTCGCTTGAGGCGGCGAAGGCCCGGGGCGCGACCATCGTGTCGGTCAATCCGCTGCCCGAGGTGGGCACGGAGCGGTTTAAGAATCCGCAGGATTTCATGCACCCGTTGAAAGCCTGGTCGACGCTGCTCGGCGACGGCGCCCGGCTGGCGGACCTGTGGCTGCAGCCGCGGATCGGCGGGGACCTCGCGCTGTTCAAGGGCATCATGAAGGAAATGCTCGCGGCGGAGGAGGCCGCGCCGGTGCCGGGGGCGGTATTTGATCAGGCGTTTATCGCGGCCCACACGCACGGCTACGAGGCACTGGTGGCGGATTTGCGCGCCACGGCGTGGGACGACGTGGTCGCGGCGAGCGGGGTGGGGCGGGAGGAAATCAGGCGGGCGGCGCAGATCGCGATGAAGTCGCGGGCGACGATCGCCTGTTGGGCGATGGGGCTCACGCAGCAGCCCGACGCGGTGGAGACCATTCAGACGATCGTGAATTTTCTCCTGCTGCGCGGCGATATCGGTCGGCCGGGGGCGGGCCCGTGTCCGGTGCGCGGACACTCGAATGTGCAGGGCGACCGTACGATGGGAATTTTCGAGCGGATGCCGGACTGGTGGCTCGACCGGCTCGATGCGGAGTTTGGTATGAAATCACCGCGGGCGCACGGGCTCGACACCGTCGAGACGATCCGGGCGATGGCCGACGCGCGCGTGACGGTGTTTCTGGCGATGGGTGGAAATTTTTTGTCGGCGACACCCGACACGGAGTTCACGGCGGCGGCGCTCAGAAAGTGTGCGTTGACCGCGCACGTGGCGACGAAGCTCAACCGTTCCCACCTCGTGACGGGGCGGACGGCGCTGATTTTGCCGTGTCTCGGGCGCACCGAGCGCGACCGGCAGGTGGGCGGCGAGCAGTTTGTCACGGTCGAGGATTCGATGGGGGTGATCAATGCCTCGCGCGGGCGGCTCGCGCCGGCGGCGGCGCCGTTGCGGAGCGAGGTGGCGATTGTGGGCGGGATCGCGCGCGCGGTGCTGGGGGCGGGTGCGGTCGGAGACCGGCCCGATTGGGAGGCCTTTGCGGGCAACTACGATCTGATCCGGGACCGCATTGCCCGGGTCGTGCCCGGTTTCGAAGACTACAACCGGCGCATCCGGGAGGGAGTGTTTCATCTGCCGAACGCGCCGCGCGACTCCCGGGAGTGGCGCACGGGGTCGAAGCGGGCGAATTTCACGGTGGCGCCGATCCGGCGGCGGGCGTTGGCGGCGGGCGAGTTCGTGATGATGACGATCCGCACGCACGACCAGTTCAACACGACGGTCTATGGGCTCGACGACCGCTACCGGGGGGTATTTGGCGGGCGGCGGGTGGTGTTTATGCACGAGGAAGACATCCGCGCGGCGGGGCTGGTGCAGGGCCAGCGGGTGGATCTCACGAACCGGTTTGGCGGGGTGGAGCGTGTGGCGCCCTCGTTCATGGTCGCGCCGTATCGGATCCCGCGCGGCTGCGTGGCGACGTATTTTCCCGAGGCGAACGTCCTCGTGCCCCTCGGCAGTGTCGCGGCGAAGAGCAACACGCCGACGAGCAAATATGTGGTGGTGACGATTGCGGCGGCGAAGAAATGAACTGCGTCCGGTGCTCGCCGGGGAGCATTTTTGTGCTAAGGTCTGTCTCAGCTACCACGATGAAAACGAAACCTTTTGTGCTGTTCGCCGCGTTGGCAATCGTCGGAGTCGGGACCGTGCTGGCGCTCGATCCGGTGAAAGGCCCGTCCCGCGTCGAGGTCGTGTTTTTCGAGCCGGAGAAATTCACCGACGTGAGGGACGCTTACATGGGCTCGGACAAGGGGCGCGACTCGACGCTGGAGCTGCTGAAGGACTATCTGACGATGAGCGGGGTGCGCGGCCTCCTGCCGGGCCAGAAGCTCGCCATCACCTTCACCGACGTCGATCTGGCGGGAGACTTCGAGCCGTGGCGCGGGGGGCAGTGGGGCGATGTACGGATCGTGAAGGATATCTACCCGCCGCGCATCAGCCTCGCGTTCCGTCTGACCGATGCCGCCGGAGCTGTTGTGAACGAGGGGAAGCGCGACCTGCGGGACATGGCTTTCATGATGAAGCTGACGATGGGGTTTCGCGACGACCCGCTGCGCCACGAAAAGGCGCTGCTCGACGATTGGCTGAGTGCCGAGCTCCACCGCGCGAAGAAGAACTGAGCGATTTCCCGGACGAAACGGATTTACCCGCGGCCGCTTGTCGGCCCAGACTCGCGGCCGTGTTGTTTTTCCCCGCGTGACTCCCCCTCCCGAAGCCGACCGTTCCGCCGCCCGCCTCGACAAATGGCTTTGGGCGATGCGGGTCTTCAAGACGCGGCCGCAGGCGACCGACGCCTGCCGGGCCGGGAGCGTGGAGATTAACGGCCTCGTCGCCAAGCCGGCGCGCGAAGTGCATGCGGGCGAAGTGGTGGTGGTGCGGTTGGGGTTGTTCATGCGGACGCTGCGGGTCGTGGGCGTGCCGCGTTCGCGCGTGGGAGCGAAGTTGGTGCCGGAGTTCTGCGTCGACCTGACTCCGCCGGAAGAATTCGAAAAACTCCGCGAGCGCAGCGTGCAGCAGGTGCTGGCGCGGGAAAAAGGCAGTGGGCGGCCGACGAAGCGGGACCGGCGGGAAATCGACGGCTTCTTTGGCTAGGCTGCGCTCGCCGCGGACGAAATTTCGCATGAACGTTTTTTCCAAATTCGAAACCGAGCTCTCGGTCCGCCCGGATGACATCGATCTTTACCAGCACGTGCACTCGACGCGTTACCTTGACTACGTGCTGGCGGCGCGGTTTGAGCAGATGGAAAAAAACTACGGCATGTCGATGCAGGCGTTCGCGGACCGGGGGTTGGGCTGGTGGATGACGACGGCGAACATCCATTACAGACGCCCGCTCGGCTGGGGCGACCGGATGACGGTGCGCTGCTGGATTGAAAATTTTACGGAGGCGGGTTGCCGGGTGGCGTTTGAAATCGAAAAGAACCCGACCGGCAAACGGGTGTGCGACGGGTATTGCGACTACGTGCTCGTCACGCTCGCGACGGGGCGGGCGACCCCGATTCCGGAGGACGTCCGGGTCAAATATTCGATTTGAGCGGGACGGGGTGGGTTATCACCCGCCGGCAGCTCGGCGCGAATTACCTTGCGTTACCGGCTTTCCCGTGTGTTGTGAGGGTTCGATCGTTAGTGATAGCGTTAGGCGACAGTATCTGGTGAGTCGTTGGCTGAGCGTTTGGCTTAAGTGATGATTTCGAAACCCAAGTTGGGAACGGACTGGTAGCAGGACGAAGGATCTACGAGACATCACATGAGCAACTCCAAACTATACGTCGGCAAT
>CANHJG010000038.1 GCA_947461205.1 Opitutia bacterium | reverse complement strand
GACTTACCCCCCTTTCTTCTTGTTTGCTCCGGGGTTGCCGGGCGAAAAACCCAGATCATCGTTGCCACCGTTGTGGAGGTGGCCCGGCGTGTTGCCGTCCACGCCATTGCCGACACCTTCGTTGGCCTTCGGCTTGCCCGACGGCGATACGACGCCGCAGACGGAGACCTTGGCGCCCGTCAGCGTCACTGCGCCGATTGCGAAGACCTGCCCGGACAAACTCCCACGGGTAACGGTGATGTCCGCGCCCGCGAAAATGCTCCCGATGAAGACCGAATCCGTCAGCGTCGCAGCCTGGGCCGTCCACCAATACACGTTGTGGCTACACGTCTCTCCGCTGGTCATGACCACGGTGAGGTTGGTGCCCGTGAGCGCGCCGGTGCCGCTGGTCCCAACTTTGAAAATCTAGGTATCGGTGGCAGATCCGACGAGCGTCAACGTACCGCCGGTCGTCGTCGACGCCGCGTCGACACAGTAGACCCCGGGCGTGAGAAACTGGCCCGCGAGGTTGCCGCTTATGACCTGATCGCACGACATGCGCGCGAGCGCGACATAGGCGGCGAGGAAGTCGGTGTAAGCCTGCTGGGCGACCGAGTCGCCCACGTGGGCCGTGCCGGTAATCGTGGAGTTGGTGTTAATCAATGGGCCGTGGTCGACGCCCACGTCTCCGGAGACCAGGGAGTCGGTCAAAGTCACCGACGAGCCCGCCAGAACCGCGAAGCTCTGGATTGGATCTGTGACGGACTTGGGCGTTGCCGACACCGTGACGGCTGCGGCGAAAAGCGTGGCGATGCCCGTGCACGCCGCGAAGGTTGAGGTTCTGAGTTTCATTTTGATCTGTTTTATTTGGTTTTCTGCCTGAGTTGCCGATTGCGGGAGACGCTGGGTGGCGCACTTCGCATCCACGTGCTTTTCCCATCGAGCTGAGATTACCCGAAGATCGTTCACCCAATAATGGGGTGATCTGCCATGGGGTGATCTGCTAAGCGCGAGCCGCTGGCTGCGAACCCCCGCGACAGGGCCATCGCCTCGCCCGTTCCGAGGCTGTTCCCTGCGTTCACGTTCGGCCCCTTCGCTCCGGCCTCGTGACGGCCTTCGTCGCGGCATTGGGCCGGGCGTTGGGCGCCAGCGCACCCGGGGCACTCTCTCCGCCTGGGTCCACGGGTTGAGCGAGAACCGCCGGAAGGCGGAACCCCGGGTGCCAAAATCATTTTTTCAATCAGGCAGAGTTCTCTGCCCAGCTGCCTTCAGGTGCGGGGCTGAGCGAAGTCTGGAGCCGGAGACTCAAAGGAAATTTCTTCCATAAATTGAGGTGTCCGCCGATTCGGCCAAAAAGATGAGGGTAAGACTTCGACGGTAGGGGCGCCCGGTTTGCGCGGTCGGTTCGGATATCTGCGGCCCCCTGAATCCGCGGGAAATCGCCGTGATTGGCCGCCCGGACGGTCCCACCGACACGACCCTGCAATTGCCTCGTCGGCTCGGACCCGGAGCAGTCGGACGTGACCTGGCACGCGGCCCCCACCGGTGCATCACCCCACTCCCGCCATCGTCGCAGACTCACGGCTTGCCGAGGGCCTCTGGTTGCGGGCATGCCTTTATCTGAATGATGATCACCCCGCCCGCGTCTGCGCTTCGGAAGATGGGCCGCTCGGCATGGCTGTTCCTCGGAGTAGTGGGGCTGGCCGTCCGGCTGGCCGCGGCGCCGCAGTTCGTCAGCGAAACCGAACTCGTCGACCGCGTCATCGAGCTGATCGACCGTCGTCTCGCGCTGATGCCAGAAGTCGCGGCCGTGAAATTTCGCCACCAGCAGCCGATTGCCGACCCCGTCCGCGAAGGCGTCGTGCTGGCCCAGTCCGTCGCCGATGCGCTGGCCATGAATCTGGAGGGCGAGGCGGCGCGCGGGTTTTTCTCCGTCCAGATCCGGCTGGCGCGCGCCGTGCAGGAACACGGGTTCGAACGCTGGCGCACCCGCGCCGAGTCACCGCCGCCGGCCCGCGATCTCGTCACGGTGCTGCGACCCCAACTCGATGCCATCGGCCGGGAGATGCTGCCGGCCGTTTATCTCGCCAGCCCGGCGCTGACGCAGCTGCCGGCCGCGACCTTGCGACCGCGCCTCGCCCCGCTCCTTCGCCAACCGGGCGTAACGGATGCCTTGCTCGCCGAACTCGCTGCGGCCCTCAGCGCCCTGCGTATCACGGCCGCCCCGACGTGGGCCACCTTGCAGCGCGTCGGCGTGCTGCGCGTCGGCACCACCGGCGACTACGCGCCGTTTTCGGAGGAGCGCGGCGGTGAGCTGCGGGGCCTCGACATCGCGCTGGCGCAAGCCCTCGCGCAGGCGTGGGGCGTGCGCGTCGTGTTCGTCCGGACGAGCTGGCCGACGCTGATGGCCGATCTGGGCCGGCGCCGGTTCGACCTCGCGGCCTCCGGCATCAGCGTCACCCCGGAGCGGCAGCGGGTGGCGGATTTCTCCACGGCGTATCTCTTCGACGGCAAGACGCCGATCGCGCGGCGAGCGGAAGCGGAGCGATTCCCGTCGCTGGAGAAAATCGACCGGCCGGGCGTGCGCGTGATCGTGAACCCGGGCGGGACCAACGAGCGTTTCGCACGGGAACACCTCACGCGCGCGACCCTGGTGTTGCATCCCGACAACCGTACCATCTTCGAGGAAATCGTCGCCGGTCGGGCGGACGTGATGATCACCGACGGCATCGAAGTGCAGCTGCAGACGCGGCGTCACCCAGCATTGGCCGCCACCATGGCCGAACCGTTCACCCGCGCCGGCAAAGCGATCTTGCTCGCCCCGGGCTCGGAGCTGACCGCCCGCGTCAACGCGTGGCTGGAACCGCAAATCAACCGCGGCGAGATCACCGCACAACTGGAGCAGGCACTGGCCGGAAAACGGTAGTCCACCGAATTTGCTCGCAGGCGGGCAAAGCAGGAAACGCCGGAATTTTTCACCACAAATTTCCCGGATCCACTCGGATTAAGACCGGGATTGAATCCGGGCCGATTCGTGTGATCGGTGGTCACCTTCCGACCAAGGGTCGCCGGGTTCTTCTCGGGCCCACCCGCTCCCCGAAACGGATAACGCCGAGCCCACAGCGTGTTTGGCTCTGCGGCCTCCGGTTCGGATTTCGGTCGGCTCTGCGAAAATCTTCCCGCGAGCCTGCGGCCTGCACGCGCGGTCGGGATTCAAAATCGATAGGTCTGACCCGTCCTTGCCAGCTCTGGCCCGCAGGATTCAGCTTCCTAACCCTGTCCCATGAACTCCTCCGCCGACTCCGCCCCCGTTCGCAACGCCGCCCTTCTGCGGGCCCAAACGTTGATGACGCCGGCCCTCGTGCCGTCGATTTCCACCGAGCTGCTGACCACGGCCGACGGCGAACTGAACCGCGAGCTCCACCATTTTCTCTTCGATCCGCCGGCGAACCCGCACCTGCTGAGAGGTAAAACCGTCGCCCTCTGCTGCACCAACGGCGTCGAGGAAGTGGAGATCACGGGTTCGCTCCGCTGGCTCACCGAGCACGGCGCCACGGTCCACGTCGTATCGCCGCGCATCGGCGAATTTCATCCGACGCTTGGCCTGCGGTTTCCCGCGCAATGCGCGACCCACGTCCTCGCGATCCGGCTCATGGAGAATGCCGGTTGGCTCAAAATCGACCGCTTCCTCGACGAAGCGAAGGCGACCGACTACGACGCCTGCATTTTCCCGGGCGGCTGCTGGAACCCCGACGCCCTGCGCGCCGATCCCTTGGCCCAGGCCTTTGTCCGCGAGATGTGGACCGCCGGCAAACCGACCTGCGCGATCTGTCACGGCCAGTGGGTGATGGTGAGCGCGGGCATCCTCAAGGGCCGCAAGGCCACCGCGGTCTGGAACATCCACCCCGATCTCGCCAACGCGGGCGCCACCGTCCTCGACGAGCCCTGCGTGGTCGACGGCAATTTGATCACCGCGCGCTTCCCCTACGACCTCCCGCGCCTGATCCACGCGATGGTGCACCAGCTGCTGGGCTGAATCCCCGGTGGCGGCGCGCGCCAGCCAGCCGGAACAAACCCCGCTCGCTGGCCCTCGCGACTACCCGCAACGCCTCACCCCTTCTTGTCCGTCAACTCGTCGTAG
The DNA here is from genome assembly GCA_947461205.1 of Opitutia bacterium. Taxonomy (GTDB): domain Bacteria; phylum Verrucomicrobiota; class Verrucomicrobiia; order Opitutales; family Opitutaceae; genus GAS368. Next base: position 34,173 of record CANHJG010000038.1, on the reverse strand, counting down.
GCCGTGGCCAAATTCCCGCTCAGGCGGTTCGGCAGCGGCGAGTGAAAATCGTCGAATCCCGGCAGGTTTTCCAACGCCATGATTTTTTCTTTCGGGTCGCCGGCCGCGATTTTCTTCGCCGTATAGTCGAGCAGGCCGCTGAGATAGTCACGCAGCGTGAGCAGATCCCCGCGCGTGCCCGTGGGCCCGAACTTCGCGTTGCCGTGGCCGAAGATATAGATCGCATCGGCCGGATAATTTTTCGCCGCCTCCTCCAGCACCGCGATCCAGCCCTTGATCCGCCCGCCCGAGATCCGGTCGATCACCGGATACATCCGGTTGAACATCAGGTCGCCCAGGTGCACGACGTTCGCCTTCTCGAAGAGCACGATCATGTCGCCGCTCGTGTGCGCCGCGCCGTGATATTGCGCGAGCACCACCTCGCCGCCGATCTCCCGGCGCCACACTTCCGGGAACGTCGTGTCGGCATAAACCTGCCGGTCGACGGTGTTGGCTTTCTCGGCTGCGGCGAACTGCAGCTTCGGCACATTCGCCTGCGCCACGATCGTCTTCGCGATGGGCTTGAGCACCGGATTGCCGCCGGTGTGGTCGCCGTGGTGGTGCGTGTTGATCACCACATCGAACATCCGGTTGCCGCGCCCGGGCACGCCCATCGCAAACGTCGCCGCCGTATCCGGAAATTGCGTGTCGACCGCGACCAGCGCCTCCTTGTTCGCGAGCCAGCCGATGCTGCCGCCCCGCCCGGTGAAAATCCCCACGTCGCGCCGCAGCGCTTTGAACTCCGTCACCGTCGGCGCGGGCGCCATCGGCGGCCGCGGGGCAGCTCCGGGGGCGGCTGATTGGGCGGGCGCCTGGGCCGACAGGGTCCCGCGGGCCAGCAGGCCGGCAGACGCGAACAACGAGGAGCGAACGAGAAAATCGCGGCGGTTCATCCCGTCCTTCAACCACGAACCGTCCCCAATGAACACCCCGAAAAACCGGTAACGATTGGGTCCAGCCCCGGCTCTCCCCGACAACACCCACCCTGCTCCGCCGCTGTGATCGCCGCCTCTCACCGATGCAAACTCGTCGCCGGCACCCTCACCGGCGGCGGCCCCGAAATCAGCGTCGCCACCCTCAGCGGCGACCTGAAGCTTCCGTCGCTCGAGAAAAAGCAGGCGACCTTCGCCGGTGCGGGCGGGACCCACCGGCCCCGCCTTGTTCGTCGGCGCAACGCCTCGTTGCGCCCGGTTTCGCTCCGAATAACACCCAGACGGCCCCTCGCGGAATCGGTGATTGGCCCCGCCCGACCGCCGCCCGCGGCATCCAGAACAGGCCAACCACCGTGTTCCCTTTTCCCCGAAAATCTCTACTCTCTCCCGTTTCGCCGAGACCGACCACCACCACGCCATGCTGCCCGCTGTCATCGTCCTCCTCCTTTTAACCGCCCTCGTGGCCACCGATTCGGTCGCGTCCGGCACCGACGAAAAGTGACGCGGCCGTTCATTCGATCAGGGAGGATTGCTCGGCCGAAGCGCCCCCCGCGCCGGTCCGTGCATCGCGGCGGGCGCGAGTGTCGCGCAAAAAAGCAGGGGCGCCCCCGCGAACGAGAGCGCCCCTCGTGACTTCTTGGTTTTTTTCTGACGTCCGCTTCAGCGGGTCCCGGCCAGCGAATCGTCCACCAGGCGGATCGGGAGCGACCCTTTGGTCGCCACCGCCACCCGTGGCTCATCGCCGGCGAGAACCGGCACGGCTTCACCGCATTTGTCCCGGCCGCGCCTGCGTGACGTCCGCGTTGGTCTTCACGCTGAAAGCGGCGGGTTTGCCCGTCTCATCCGCCCAAGGACTGGTCTTGGGGAACCGGAAAACCGCGGTCCGGGTGAAACTCGCCTCACGCGGTACCGCCACAAGCCGCGTCCGCCCCCCCGACGGCAAGGTCGGACGAAATTCAAAGAACGTGCGAGGTGCTGAGCAAGCGAAGCGCAGAGGGCAGCCCCCGTGCCACGCCGTCCATCGGTCGTAGGCCCCGACACCGAGACGGAACACCTCTGGAATCCCGCCAGCGCTTTCCTCAAACCGCGCCTTGCACGCAGCGCCTTCCTCGTGTCCCTTCATCGCCTTACTTTTCGCATGTCTGTCTCCGCCACTTCACCCGCACCCGTCTCCGCGTTTCGCCGCGCCTCGACCGCCCTCAGCCAATGGATCGACTCGGACTACTGTCCGGACGGCGCCGACAAGATGCGCGCCGAGCCCGACAAGGTCGACTGGGTCCGCGTCATGCCCTTCGTCTTCCTCCACGCCGGCTGCCTCGCGGCGTTCTGGGTCGGCGTCAGCCCCGTCGCCATCGGGACCGCCCTCGCCCTCTATTTTGTCCGGATGTTCGCCGTGACCGGTGTTCACCACCGCTACTTCTCCCACAAGACCTACAGTACGTCGCGCACGGGCCAGTTCCTGCTCGCCCTCTTCGCCGGCACCACGGTCCAACGCGGCTCCCTCTGGTGGGCCTACCACCACCGCCATCACCACCTCCACTCCGACGATCCCGAAGACGCCCACTCCCCGCACGTCCACGGTTTCTGGTGGTCGCATATCGGCTGGATCACGAGCCGCCGCAACTTTCCGACCGATTACTCCAAGATCAAGGACCTCGCGAAATTTCCCGAGCTCGTCTGGCTCAACCGCTTTGATCTCGTCGTGCCAGTGCTCTTCGCGCTCTCCCTCTTCGGCGGCGGCTGGCTGCTCGAACTCCACGCCCCGGCCCTCGGCACCACGCGCTGGCAGATGCTGGTCTGGGGCTTTTTCATCAGCACCACCGTCCTCTTCCACGGCACGGGTTGCATCAATTCTATGGCCCACCTCATGGGCAAGCGCCGCTTCAAAACCAAAGACGATTCGCGCAACAGCGCCCTCCTCGCCTTCATCACGCTCGGCGAAGGCTGGCACAACAACCACCACCGCTACCAGAGCAGCACGCGCAACGGATTCTATTGGTGGGAAATCGATCCGACCTACTACGGCCTGAAAATTCTCTCCTACACCGGATTCATCTGGGGCCTCAAACCCGTCCCCCAATCAGTCCTCGACGAGGGCACCCGCGCCGAACACGTCGCTTCCGTCGCCGCCGCCCAGCGCGCCGCGCTCGTCCATCCCGAGTTCGCCTCGCTCAAAAAAGTCGTCCCCGCCGCCGCCGCCTTCGCCGTCGCGACCGCCGCCGCCGCCCAGACCACCGTCCCCCCAAAAGCCAACAGTCCCGCCATCCACCGCGACGTGACCGAGGAAACCCACAATATGGCGAAAAAAAACCTGCCGGCGGCCTCCGCCGAAAGCCCCTAACCGCGCTGCGCGGTCGCCGCAACGGGCCGGTCGCCACGACCGGCCCTTTTTTCGTCCGCGCCCGCGCGCCCCGGACGGAAGAGCCCGGCAACCCTCGCGCGGTCCCTCCGTCTCTCATTTTTCCCGGCCCCCCTCTCTTTTCCGCCTCATGCCCTCCCTCGCCATCATCGGCACCGGTATCGCCGGACTCGGCTGCGCCCATTTTCTCCAGCGCCACTTCGCCCTCACGCTCTTCGAGCAAAACGACTACGCCGGCGGCCACACCCACACCGTCACCGCCGCCGAACCCGGCACCGGGCGCCCCGTGCCCATCGACACCGGCTTCATGGTGTTCAACCAGGTGACCTACCCGCACCTCACGCGCCTCTTCACCCAGCTCGCCGTCCCGATCAAAAAGACCGACATGTCGTTTAGCGTGCGTCACGCCGACACCGGCCTCGAGTTTGCCGGCTCGTCGCTGAACCACCTCTTCGCCCAGCGCCGCAATCTCTTTCGGCCCCGTTTTTACCGGATGCTCGCCGCGATCAACCGTTTCAACACCGAAGCCGTCGCCGCCCTCCACGACCCCGCCACCCAAAACGAAACCCTCGGCGACTACGTCAAGCGCCGCGCCTACGGCGACGATTTTTTCCAACTCTACCTCGTGCCGATGAGCTCCGCCGTCTGGAGCACCCCGCCCGACCAGATGCTCGCGTTTCCCGCGACCTCGCTCCTCCGCTTCTTCCACAACCACGGCTTCCTCGGCCTCTCCACGCAGCACCAATGGTGGACCGTCGACGGCGGCGCCAAAACCTACGTCGAAAAAATCACGGTCCCCTTCCGCGACCGCATTTGCCTCCGCCAAGCCGCCACCCGCGTCATCCGCACGCCCCGCGGCATCACCGTGATGACCTCCACCGGCGAGGCGCAGAATTTCGACCACGTCATTCTCGCCTGCCACGGCGACCAGGCCCTCCGCCTCCTCGTCAACCCCACCCCTGACGAATCGCGCCTCCTCGCCGAATTTCACTATCAGCCCAACGTCGCGACACTCCACACCGACGCCTCCGTCATGCCGCGGACCCAACTCGCCTGGTCCGCCTGGAACTACGAGATCGCTCGCGGCACCGCGGTGGGCGGCCCGGGATCTCCGCCTCGTGACGAGGCCCCGGCGCCCGTCTCCACCGCGACCCACTACTGGATGAACAAACTCCAGGGCGTCTCCGACCGCCAAAACTACTTCGTGACGATCAACCGGCCGGAGTCCATCGCCCCGCAGCACGTCCTTCGCCGTATCCACTACGAACACCCGCTCTTCAGCCTCGGCGCCGTCCGGGCCCAGGCCGAAATTCCCGCGCTCAACCAAAATGCCCGCGGCACGACCCACACCTATTTTGCCGGGGCCTGGCAGCGCTACGGCTTCCACGAAGACGGTCTCCTCAGCGCCGTCCGCCTCAGCGGCCAGCTCCTCGACCGCGATCCCTGGGCCGCGTAGCGCACCGGGAGCCCGGTCCTCGCCCTCTGCGGTTTTTTATGGCCGCCGCTTGGCCGCTTCGAGCGTGCTCGCCCCATCCTGCCACAAGCTTGCTCCGGGGCCGCCAACCTGCGTTGCTTCTCGCGATGTCCGTCCGCCCCGAATCCGAACGCCGCGCGCCCCCCGGATGGCCCGCGCCGCGCGCCCGCCACGCCGCTTCCCCGCGTGGCTCTCCGGCATCCACCCCGCTGCCCCGAACGTAGCACCCGGTTCGCCCGCCCTTTTCCGGCCCAATGAACTCCTGTCTCTACGAATGCTCCGTCCTGCACGCGCGATTTTCGCCGCGGCAGCACCGCTTTCTCTACCGGATCTTCCTTTTCGCCATCGACCTCGACGAACTCGCGACCCTGCACCGCCGCTTCCGCCTCTTTTCGTTCAATCGCGCCAACCTCTACAGCTTCCGCGACGCCGATTTCCTGCCCACCGGCGAACCGGTCCACAACGCCCCCACCCCCGCCGCCCCGCCCACGCCCCGCCCGTCCTCCCTCAAAGCCCGCGTCGTCGCCCACCTCGCCTCGCACGGGACCGACCTCACCGGCGGCCGCGTCGTTCTCGTCACGCTCCCGCGCGTCTTCGGCTACCTCTTCAACCCCGTCTCGTTTTATTTCTGCTACGACCGCGCCGGCGCCCCCGTCGCGGCCCTCGCCGAGGTGACCAACACCTTCAAGGAAATGAAACCCTACTTCCTCGGCCCCGAGACACGCCGCCCCTCACCCGTCTCCGATCGCCCCGCTCCGATCTCCGTTTCCGCTCCTTCAACTTCCAACTTTCCGTCTTCCACTGGCGAAGCCCTCGCCTCCGGCGCGACCTTCACCCTCCGCACCCCCAAGCACTTTTACGTCTCCCCCTTTTCCGACGTCGACGTCGCCTTCGATTTCACCCTCCGCACCCCCGCCGAAAATCTCTCGATCCAGATCGACGACTACGTCGGCGCCGAGCGTACGCTCACCAGCACGCTCACCGGTCCGCGGCGGGCGCTCACCGGCGCCCGGTTGGCGTGGTTCACGCTAAAGTATCCGCTCCTCACCCTCCGCATCATCGGCCTGATCCACGGCCACGCCTTCGTTCTCTGGTTGAAACGCGTGCCCTGGTTCGCCAAATCCGCCCGCGCTGCCGACCAACGCGCCCTCTACCGCCCCCACTCCTCCATCGCCCGTTCCGCTGCCGTTCCCGCCCTCTCCACGCCCCACCCTTCCGACGCCGTATGAGTTCCGAGCCCTCCGCCCCGTCCACCGCGAGCACCACCGCCGATTTCGCCGGGCGCGCCAAACCCGGTTTCTACCGCGCCGCCCTCCTCCGCGCCTTTGCCGGCATGACCCGCGGCCACCTCCGGATGGAGCTCCCCGACGGCACCACGCACGAAATCGGCTCCCACCCCGACGCCCTCGCTCGCACGCTGCCCCTCGGACTCCCCGCCGCCGCCCATCTCCGCGTGAAGCGCGAGGCCTTTTTCAAAAAATGCGTGCTCTCCGGCGACATCGGTTTCGCCGAATCCTACATCGACGGCGACTGGGAAACCCCTCACCTCGCCGCCGTCATCGCCTGGTTCCTCCTCAACGTCGACGACGCTCCCACCCTCTCCGGCTCGGCCAAAAAACACGCCCAGTCGCTTGTCCTCAATCTCCTCCGCCACACCAATCGCCTCGGCCACCTCCTGCGCCCCAACACCCGCGAAACCGCCCGCCGCAACATCGCCGAGCACTACGATCTTTCGAACGACTTCTTCGCGCTCTTCCTCGACCCATCGATGATGTATTCCTCCGCGAAGTGGCCCGCCGGTTCGCCGCACCTCTCGCTCGAAGACGCCCAGCGCGAGAAAAACGACGCCCTCTGCCGCTCCCTCCGTCTCGTCCCCACCGACCACGTCCTCGAGATCGGCACCGGCTGGGGCGGCTGGTCCCTCCACGCCGCCCAAACCTACGGCTGCCGCGTCACCACCGTCACCATTTCCCAACAGCAATACGACCTCGCCCGTTCCCGCATCGCCGCCGCCGGCCTCGCCGACCGCGTCGAGGTCCAGCTCCGCGACTACCGCGACCTCGACGGCACCTACGACAAGGTCGTCTCCATCGAGATGATGGAGGCGATCGGCCACCGCTTCCTCCCCGAATTCACCGCCGTGCTCGACCGCGTCCTCAAGCCCGACGGCCTCCTCGCCCTCCAGTTCATCACGTGTCCGGATTCCCGTTACGACGAATTCCGCCGCGGCGTCGACTTTATCCAAAAACACATTTTCCCCGGCTCGCTCCTCCTCTCGCTCAACCGCGTCAACGACCTCCTCGCCCGCACCGGCGCCTTCGTCCTCCACCACGTCGACGACCTGGGCCACGACTACGCCCGCACCCTCCGCCTCTGGCACGACAACTTCCGCCACCGCACCGAGCAGATCCGCGCCCTCGGCTTCGACGACCGCTTCATGCGCAAATGGACCTACTACCTCGCCTACTGCGAGTCCGCCTTTGCGATGCGCAACATCTCCGTCGTTCACACCCTCCACACCCGCGCCAACAACCTCTCGCTGTAGGAGCCCGCTTGCGGGCGATTTCCTCACTTCCACCGTGATCCTCTTCCTCCGCGCCCTCTTCATCATCGTCTTCGCCTCCATGATCGGCGTGACCACCTGGGCGAGCCTGCACCAGCCCCTCGGTGATTTCGCCCGCGGCGCCGTGATCCGCGATCCCTGGGTCATCGCCACCCTCTTCGACGCCTACTGGGCCTTCGTCGCCTTCTTCGTCTGGGTCGCCTGGAAAGAGCAATCCCTCGCCGCCCGCGTCCTCTGGTTCCTCTCCCTCATCGCCCTCGGCAATCTCGCCATCGCCGCCTACCTGCTCGCCCAACTTTTCCGCGTCTCCGCCGCCGCCCCCGACGCCCTGACCACCGTCTTCACCGCCCGCCAACCCGGCCGCCTCGCCCTCCCCGGCACGCTCACCGCCCTCTCCGTCGCGACCTACCTGCTCGCCTGAGCGACCCGCTCTTTCTCTTTCCTCTTTATCGTTCTCTTTCGTCAGTCCCGCCAGACCGGACAAAGATTAGGAGAAAGAGGAAAGAGAACGATCACACCCGCCCTCCATGTCCGCCCCGACCCTCCTCCTCCTCGCCCTCGCCGCGCTCTGCGCCGGCTTCGCTCTGCTCTATCTCGTCGCGCGGCGCCTCGACAACTACGGCATCGTGGACGTCGCCTGGCCCTACGCGTTCGGCGCCCTCGCCGCCTTCTACGCCTTGGCCGGGCCGGGCTGGCCCGTGCGCCGCGCCCTCATCGCCGCCCTCGCCGTCGTCTGGAGCCTCCGCCTCGGCACCCACCTCGCCCTCCGCGTCATCGGCCATCATCCCACCGAGGACGGCCGCTACCTCCAACTCCGCCGCGACTGGGCCGCCAACTTCGCCTCCAAAATGTTTTGGTTTTTTCAGATGCAGGCCGCCTCCGTCGTCCTCCTCGCCGCCGCCTTTCTCCTCGCCTCGCTCAATCCCACCCCGTCCCTCCACCCGCTCGAATACGCCGGCGCCGCCCTCTGGCTCCTCGCCCTCTGCGGCGAAGCCCTCGCCGACGCCCAACTCGCCGCCTTCAAGAAAAACCCCGCGAACCAAGGCCAGGTCTGCGCCGTCGGCCTCTGGCGCTTCAGCCGCCACCCGAACTATTTCTTCGAATGGCTCATCTGGGTGGCCTTCTTCATCTTCGCCCTCGGTTCACCCTACGGCTGGATCGCCATCGTCGGCCCCGCGAGCATGCTCTATCTCCTCCTGCGCGTCACCGGCATTCCCATGACCGAAGAACAAAGCCTCCGCAGCCGCGGCGACGCCTACCGGCGCTACCAACAAACCACGAGCGCCTTCATCCCGTGGTTTCCGAAACGGCTCCCTCCCTCCTAACCGCTTATTTCTCTTTCCTCTTCATCTTTCTCTTTCGTCAGTTTCTCTCCGCAGCCGCGCTTGCCCGAGAGAAAGATAAAGAGAAAGAGGAAAGAGAAAGACTCTGCCAACTTCCGCCTAATGATCGACTCGCTCCTCGAAAAAAACCTCCTCCCCGACTGGCTCCTCCGCATCGGCATCCGCCGCCTGCTCGCCCAGCGCCTCCGCGACGAGTCCGCCGTCTACGAACGCGCCGCCTACGTCGCCGACCTCAAGTCGCGCCCGCTCGCCGAACAGACCGCCGCCGCCAACGAGCAGCACTACGAAGTCCCCACCCGCTTCTATCAGCTCTGCCTCGGGCGGAACCTCAAATACTCCGGCTGCCTCTATCCCACCGGCCGCGAGACCCTCGACCAGGCCGAGGACGCCATGCTCGCCCTCTACGCCGAGCGCGCGCAACTCGCCGACGGCCAGGCGATCCTCGAACTCGGCTGCGGCTGGGGCTCCCTCTGCCTCTACAACGCCGCGCGCTTTCCCCGCTCCCGCATCACCGCCATCTCCAACTCCCGCACCCAAAAGGAGCACATCGACGCCGAAGCGAAGCGCCGCGGCCTCACCAACCTCACCATCGTCACCTGCGACATCAACGTCTTCGACACCGCCCCGGCCCAATTCGATCGCGTCGTGTCGGTCGAAATGTTCGAGCACCTCAAAAATTACCAGCGGCTCTTCGCCAACATCGCACGCTGGCTCAAACCCGGCGGGATGCTCTTCACCCACATCTTCACCCACCACCGCCTCAGCTACCACTTCGTCGCCCGCGACGCCTCCGACTGGATGAGCCGCTATTTCTTCACCGGCGGCCAAATCCCCGCGCACGACCTTTTCCTCCAATTCCAGGACGACCTCACAATCGTCTCCGACTGGAAGGTCAACGGCCGCCACTACCAGCAAACCGCCGAGCATTGGCTCCAGAATATGGATGCGCACCGCGCCGAAATCATGCCCCTCTTCGTCCAAACCTACGGCGCCGAACACGCGACCAAGTGGTGGGCGTATTGGCGCGTCTTCTACCTGAGCTGCGCCGAACTCTGGGGCTACCGCGCCGGCGAGGAATGGCTCGTCAGCCACTACCTCTTCCGCAAACCGTGACCATTTTACGCTTCACGATCCTGGCCGCTGTCTTGGTCTGGCTCGCCCCGATGCGCGCGGCCGTCGAATCCGATCCCGTCGTCCGCGACGCCTTGGCCGCCGAGGCCCGCTTTGATTCCACGACCGCCCTCACCCTCTTTCTCCAGGCCGACGCCGCCCACCCCAACCATCCGTTCATTTTGCAGAAAATCGCACGGCAATACTCCGACCTCGACTTCGACACCCCCGACCCCGCCGAGAAAAAACGCCTCTGCACCACGGCGCTCGCCTTCGCCCAACGTTGCGTCGCGCTCGACCCTACGAATCCCGTCAACGTCCTCTCGCTCGCCATCTGCTACGGCAAACTCGGGGCCTATTCCGACACCCGCACGAAAATCGAATACTCGCGGCTGGTGAAAGACCACGCCGAGCGCGCCCTCGCCCTCGATCCGGCCTACGATTACGCCCACCACGTCCTCGGCCGTTGGCACTACGAAGTCGCGTCGCTGGGTGCCGCCACCCGCTTCCTCGTCCGCCTCGTTTATGGCGGCCTGCCCGCCGCCTCGACCGCCGAAGCCGTGCGTTTCCTGCGCCGCGCCTCCGAACTCTCCCCGACGCTGCCCGCCCACCGCGTCGAACTCGGTCACGCCCTCCTCGCCGACGGCCAATCCGACGCCGCGAAAAAATCCTTCGAGCAGTCGCTCGTCATGCCCCAACGGGAAAAATACGACGACGAAGCCCGCCGCCGCGCCCGCGCCGCTCTAGCCGAAATCCGCTGATCCGGCTTTTGGGCGATCGGCATCGCCGGCCGCGCCGGCGCCTGCACCACCGCCGCCGTCTTGCATTCGATCCGTCTGCCGTCCGGATCGCGCACCACCCCACTGCGTCCGCCGTAAATCGATTTCGCCTCCCGGTCGATCTCCCCCTGGTGCTTGGCCAGCCCTATCTTCCCCGCCTCATCCCCGGCGAGCTGTAGCGGGTCCCGATAAAACGCAATCGACCGCGCCACCGCTTCGACCAGAAGGATGGTTTGCGGTCCGCCATCGAGCCGGGGCGTGGGGGGGAAGCTGGTTTATCGGCAGCCGAGAGGCTCGGGCTGTTTGCATCGTTGGCACCTTGCAGTGCGCTAATCTCCCCTCCGTTTAACCGACTTGGCCCGCGCCTACCCGATCCGCCGCCGCCGCACCTCACGTCAACCCCGGCCTCACTTCGCCACGCGCTTCGCTTCCGGCGCCGGCTGATAGGGCGGCAACGGCTCCGGGGCCGGCGCGTTCGACGGCGGAACGGGTTTCCCTTCAAACGTGCCCGGCTCCATGATCTCCACCCGCGTCCCATCGGGATCGAAACAATTGATCTGCCGCTTGCCGTTCACGCCGGTCTTCATGGCCTCGGGCGGTTTCGAACCGACCGGCAACGTCCGCCCCTGAAGGATCGCGCCAGCCTTGGCCACGTCGGCCACTTCGAGACAAATATGGTGCTTCGTCAGCATCACGTCCCGCGTCGGCGCTTTGTTATAGAGCATAAACTCCACGTAGTCGTTACCGTCGGGCACGCGCAGATTCACCCAGCTGAGGGTCTTGCCCGCCCCGCCCCGCCAAATCTCGGTGAAGCCCAAGATTTCCCCGTAGAATTTAATCGAGGCCTCGAACTGCCCCACCAGCACGCCCACATGGCTCATTCGCGTGGAAATCCGGGTATCGGGCATAAACTTCCCCTGCTCGCGCATCGTCCAACCGCCGGCTAGGTATTCCACGATCTCCACCGTGTTCCCGTTCGGATCCTTCACAAAATAGTTTTTGTTCCCGATCCGGCCGATGCCCGTCTTCGGCGGCACCGCGATCCCTTTCGCCTGCAAATAGAGCCGCATCCCTTCCGCATCGTCCGTCTCCACCGCGATGTGATAAAGGCGGTCGGCCTCCGGGGAAACCTCGGACCCGGGGAAGAGTTCCACACTCTGCCGGTCGTTGATCTTGATCCACACGAGTTGCTCCTTCGGATCTTTCCGCGGAATCGAAAACGGCGACTGGAAGCCCAGGAACCCTTCGTAGAACGCCCGCGCCTTGGCCAGGTCGCTCACATAAAACGCCGCATGCGAAATGCCCGTGATGCGCGGCCGCTTCGGCGCGTCTTGCGCGAGCAGCGGTGTCAGCAGTGCGGTGACCAACAGAACGAATCGGAGTTTCATCGGGAAAATTTTGAAAAAATATCGGCCGCCTGACGCGCTACCGCTGCGCGGCCAGCGCCGCACTGGGCAGCCGATTGTCATTCATCAGCGATACAATTTCCTGCGGCTCCAGGCCGCGATCCGCGATAAACAGCTCATCCAGTTCGCCGCGAAACCGTTCCTGCCGGAGCCCGGCCGGCCCGAGGCGACAGCCCAACCACACGATATCCGCCCACTCCGCATTTTTCGCCATGGCCGGCCCCCGCTTCTTCCCGGGAATGATCGTGCTGCTCTCCAGCCGGCCGTCCACGTATTGCTTCACCTGCACCGGCACCGTCGGATCTTCGTCACCCGGCGTGAAACACACCGCGATGTGATGCCAGCGTCCGTCCCGCAATGTCGTCAACCCCACCGCCTGACCGCCGCCAAAATCCGTGCGTAGCGCCCCGATGGGCCCGTCGTGGCGGTCCCGGTTCCAATTGATGCCCACGTGCCGGTTGCCGAGTTTCTTGTTCTTCGTGAACCACGTGACCATCGAATAGGCATCGGACAACGACGCTTCTTCGGGCACGCGGATCCAAAACGCGATCGTGTGCGGCGTGTTCCCCGAAAGCCCGGGAAACGCCGCCTGCCCGTAGAGCTGCCCGTCAAAGCGCAACGCCCGCGCCCGACGTCCGTCGACGTGCGCCCGCCCGGCCTCCCCGCCGGCCGGGAGCCGCAGCGTGACATCCCACGCGCGCCCCACCAGCTCCGCCGGACGCGCTCGCGACGACGCCCCGGCCCACTCGTCGAACGTCCAGTGCAGGTGCCGCGTCACCAACGCCAATCGGTCCAGCGCGAGCGGCTCGGTCAGCTGCGCAAATTTCCGCGCGCTGTCCCGCACCACCGACACGCCCGTCGCCGCGAAGCGGCGCGATTCCTTTTCGCGCAACAAAATCGTCTCGAGTTCCCGGGTGGCCCGGGGCGCCGCCTCGACCTCCCCTTTGAGCACAAACACCTCCGCCCCGTTCGCATCGGCCACCATCGTGAACTCCGTGCCGAGATCCACCACCCGCACCGCAGGGTTGGCGACGCTGAATCCGACCGCCTCCGGCGGCACGTTCGCCTTGAGCGTGCCGCGCCGCAGCGTCACTTCCCAGGCCGAATTGACCTCCAGCGCGGCGGCCCCTTCAAGCACGACCCGCGCACCGGAATCGAAAGTCACCTCGGCGTAGCCCGCGGCGAGTTCGAGCCTTTGCCCCTTCCGCACATGGGCCCCGGTCGCGTGCGCCCCCGACACCCACTGCACGCCTTTCACGCCCGTCACGCGCCCCACAAAATCGCTCGGCTGCGCCACTGCCGGTTGGTCAACGGACCCACCGCCCGCGAAAAACAGGCCGAACACCAGCGCCGCCGCCGCCGGCACCACCGCCGTCCACCAGAGCGAGAAACGAAACACCTTCGCCAGCCGCACCGGCGCGTCGGGCGTCTCCGCGTGCACCTCGGCCGCATAGCTCAGCAAACTCGCCGACTGCCCCAGCGCCCGCACGTAGTGACGCCGGGCCTCGTCCGACTCCGCCATCCAGCGCCCCAGCCGCACCCGCTGCACCTCGGTCAACGTCCCGTCGGCAACCGCGCCACACAGTTCGTTCAGCTCGAGAATCTCGTCGTCGGTGAGGTTCACGCAGCACCTCCGTGCGGCTGCTGGTTGGCCAGCTCGTTGGTCACGCAATCATGCAGCAGTTTGCGCAGACGGTGGAGCGCCTTGTAAGCCGCATCCATCGAGCGCCCGCTGCGCTTCGCCGCCTCGGCCACGCCGCTGCCCGGCTCGTAGCGCGTGAGCACGAGTTCCCGGTCACGCGGGGCGAGTTTCTTGAGGCAACCCGCCAACGCCTCGTGCCGTTCGTCGAGCTCCCGCGCCATTTCCCCGGCCGTCTGCGCGACCTTCGCCAGCACCTCGTCGTCGAAGATCACTTTCGCACGCGCGAATTTTTGCCGCGAATACCGGATGCGCCACCAGGCGATCTGACACGCCCACGCCACGAAATCCGAGCCCGGGCGAAATTCCTCGAACTTCTCGCAGATCACCAGACTCGTTTCCTGCAGCAAGTCCTCCGCATCGTGCCGGTCGGGCACGAGGGTGTAGATGTAGGCGAAGATCTGGCGTTGATGCCGCGTCATCAGTGCCATCAGCCGCTTGCGGCTGTCGGTCTCGGAAAATTGATTGCTGGTCATGGGGCGGGAAGGCGGGAACGGCGGATCGCGACGACCATCGCACCGCCTTTCATTTCAATGCGACCGCGTATAGGCAAAATAAACTCCGCGGCCCACCCCGAGATTGCCGCGCTGGTCTTCGTAATCCCGGTCGAGGAGGTTCTTCGCGCTCAGGCGGACCGAGTGCTTCGTCCGCGTTTGACCCGCGCTCCACGTGTAGCTCAACCCGGAGTTCACGAGGGCGTAGCTCGGGGCGTTGATCGACCGGCGCGCGTCGGTGGGCGCGGCGGTTGAATTGGGATAGGCCACGCCCGAGTAGGTCACGCCACCGTTCCACGCGAGGCCCTTCCACCCGCCGCGCGTGAACGAGTATTTCCACGCGAGACTGCCTTGGTCGATGGGGACGCCCGCGGGCATCTGACCGACATCGGTCACCGCATTTCCGTTGAAGAGAATTTTCGCGTTCACGTAGCCATAGCTACCGGTGAGGACAAGCTGCGGCGTGACCCGCCACGAGCCTTCAAACTCAACCCCCTTCGTGTTCTGCTGGCCGGCCGCCACGGTCTCGTTGAGCCCGGTGATCGGATCGCGCAACGTGGTCTTCACGCCATTCCGGTCGATATAAAAACCGCCGAGCGTGAACACCAGCGAGTCGTCGCGGAACGCCGCCTTGATCCCGTAGTCCCAGCCGGCGGAGGTCTCGTTTTCCAGATGAGGATCGGTGATGCGGGCGACCTGCCCGGCGGGCGAGAAGGAGCGGCTCTGGCTCGCGTAAAAGGAAACGGTGCGCGTGGCCTTGAAGTTCAGGCCGAAGTTTGGCGACCACGCGGTATCGGTGTAGCGCGAGACGCGGCCCGGGGTGGTGAGCGCACCGCCCGCGCGGTTGTATTGGTTTCCGAAGGTCAGATTATAGGTGACGATGTCGCGGCGCAGGCTGGCAAACGCGAGCAACCGCCCGTTGAAAAAGGACGACTGCTGGCGAAGGAGAAAGCCCTGCACATCCCAGCGCGTCTTGTCGCGCCGCGTGACGATCGTGAACGCCGAGCGCGGCGGCAGCGTGTAGTCGGGTGCGGCGAGCAGCACGCCGTTGATCGTCCACACGCGCGAGTTCGGGCTCGCCTGCTGGCGGTAGCGCCAGTTCTGCGAATAATCCAGCGTGAGCAGCGTCTTGTTCTGCACCTTGCCGCCGAAGGTCGCGTAGTCGGCGAGCGTGTCGACCTGCACCCCGCCGCCGTCCTCGTTGAGCGGATCGACGATCACGTTGCCGCGGCCGAAACGGCCCGTCCGTGGATCGAATTGGTCGCTGCTGCCGTTGTTGAAATTAAACGCGTGCCGCGCATACGCGTAGCCGCCCACATGCGTGGACCAAACCCGGTTGTACCGCTTATCGTAAGTCAGGTAGACCGAGGTGAGCTCGCGGTTCTGTACCGAGTCGGGCCCGCCCTGGCTGAAAGAGGCGAGATCCTTGCGCTGAATCCCGGAATAGACGCGCGTCGTCGCGTTGTATTCGAAGGGGATCGCCGACGTCGCCGTGACGGACTTCCGCTTCGACCACTCCAGCTCAAAGACCAGCGTGCTGCCGTCTTTAAATTGCGCGAGAAGGCTCTCGCTGATGAGGCGGTTGCGCGAGTTCGCGAACTCGGTCTCGGACCCGACGTTGGTCGCCTGCGCACTAAAGAGCTGGGCCAACTGCACGCCGCCGAGCGAGCCGAGCGGCGTATTCACGCTGATCTCCCCGCGCCGTAGATCGAGACTGCCCGCGGTGACGGTGGCGCGACTCGCATTCACGCCGACGCGCGGCCTCTTCGTCACGAAATTGATCAGGCCCGCCGGCGACGTCGAACCGTAGATCGCGGCATTGGGGCCCTTGATCACCTCGACCCGGTCGGTGTTGATCCGGTCATTGAGGCCGAGGCGGTAAAATCCGTTGCGCAGCGTGAACGTCGCGCCGTAGCCGCGCAGGTTGGAGTTGCCCTGGGTGTCGACGGCATTGAGATTCGCCGTGTAGGCCATGTCGGATGCGAGATCGAAAAAATCGAAATCGTTCATGAACTCGCTCGTGATGACGCTGACGGCAAACGGCAGATCCTTGATCTGTGTCGCGACGCGGGTGCCGGTTACCGCCTCGGAGGCAATGTAGCCGATAGCGGAACTCTCCTTCACCGTGAATTCCGAGAGGAGCACCGTCTCCTCGGGTTTGGGCGCCTGCGCAAAAAGCGCCGGACTGAACACCGCGCCTGCGGCGGCGAGCGCGATGAATCGGATGCGTGAAGGGGTTTGCATGGTAGGTTGCGTGGTTCGGGGGTCGCTTGCCGCCAACCCTCTGCTTAATTTGTGTTGGGCGCCGGCAAGGGACGCCCCGGACGATCACTTCTTTTGCGTCGTCTCACCGTCGGCTTTTTTCTTTGCGCCGCCCTTCTTTTCGCCGTCCTTCTTAGCGCCGGGTGGTTTGATGGCGGCAATCTCGGCGTCGTCGAGTTTACCGTCGGCGTTCTTGTCGTAGCCGGCGAATTCACCCTTGGGCTCGGCGGCAAACGCTTGGCGGACCGCGGCGATTTCGTCGCCATCGATGACCCCGTTTTTATTCGTATCGTATTTGGCGAAGATTCTGGCCTTCGGGCCCTCGGCGGCCAAGGCGCCGGGCAGCGCGACCAAACCGAGCAAGGCGATGCACCACGCAGACAAGGGGATTTTTTTCATGGAATACGGTGAGAGTTACTCAAGGGAAATAGCGCGGGCCGCGGAAGTTCGGACATTTTCTGCCGCGCCGCGCCCTCGTTTCGGCGGGCTACGCCAGCGCGGCGCGGAGATCCACCAGCATCTTCGTGACCTCCGCGGCGGGATCGTAGTCTTTGCGGCCCATCGCAAGCGTCTCGATCGGCACGTAGCCGCGGTAGCCGGATTGACGGATGATCGCGACGAGTTTCTTCATATCGACCTTGGGCGATTTCACGGTGCTCTGCATCGTTTCCTTGATCTGCCAATTGACCGCGTAGGGTGCCATCACTGCGATGTCCGCATACGGATCGGCAGAGAGGTATTTGCCCGTGTCCACGAGCGCGGCGCACCAATCGTGGTCGACGCGTTTGAGGAGACTGAGGTGCTCGGCGCCGGTGGCGATAAAGTCGCCGTGATTCTGGACGGCGACGATCACGCCGAACTTCTTGCCGTGTTCCGCGCACTCGCGCACGGCCTCGGCCATCCACGCTTCGACTTTGTCGCGCGGCGCGTTGCCGGACGCCTGTTGCCAGGTCTTGAACGGAGCCTGGCAGTCGGCAAAGGCGCGGATGGTCGGCGCCCCAAGCTTAGCCGCGACTTCGATCCACGTCTTGAGGCGGGCCACACCCTCGGCGCGCACCGCCGGATCGGCGGCCGTGAAATCGTTGCGCACACCCGTGCCACTGATGTCGAGACCGAGATTAAACGCGTGGCGCTTGAGCCGCATGAGATACCCGGCCTCTGGCGCGTTCGGGTAGCCCGTAAAGAAATAGCCGGTCAGATCCACCGCATCGAAGCCCACCTTCGCCGCAAAATCGCAGACCTGAAACAGATCAAGCCCCTGGGTGGCGTCCTTGGCGTTGGCATTGAGCAGATCGGAAAAAGAGTAGGCGTTGAGCGACGTGCGCAGGTGCGCGCCGCTGTGCCGGGGAATCGGCTGGTAGGCGGCGCGAGCCGAGGAAAGTCCGGCGGCGGCGAAGGGCAGCAGCGCTGACGTGGCGAGAAACCGGCGACGGGTGAGCGGGGTATTCATGAGAGGCAGATTCATCGGTTGGGTCGTTACAACACCACCGCGGCGCCGACGGCGGCACGAGGCTATTTTTTCTCGACCACCCACACGTTGCGGAACTGCACGGGCATACCGTGCTCCTGCAGCATGATCGGTCCGGTCGGCGCCTCCCCGAGGCGCCCCGCCGCACCCGTGGGAAGATTAAGTTCCTGCTCGTCGTAAAGTTTCTGGCCGTTGAGCCACACGGTCGCCCGGGCATTCGCCGTTTTCTTCCCCGCGGCGTCGAACCGCGGCGCACGGAACTCCACGTCGAGCGTCTGCCACTCAAGCGGCGCTCGCGAGGCGCGCACTTTCGGCCCCGTGCCCTTCGGCGTGCAGTTGCCAAGATTGCCACAGGCCGAGCCGTCCGTGCGACCGAAGCTCTCGTTGATGTCCACCTCGTAACGCGCCTGAAAATAAATGCCGCTATTGGTCGGCGCACCCAGCGTGCGGAACTCGAGGTGCGCCCGACAATCGCCGAATTTCTGATGCGAGATGAGACTGTCGCTTGCCGGCACGACCTCAACCGCGCCGCCTTCGACGAGCTTCCATCGGGCCGGGCCGTCCTCCTTGAGCCAATCCTTACCGGCTTTCTTGGCCCACGCATCAAGATTCTTGCCGGCGAAGAGCACGACCGCCCCGGCCGGCGGCTTCGCCCCCAGCGTCGCCGGCACGGGCGTCGCGGGATACGCGCCGGCCGTGGCGGCCACGAACCGGCGATCAACCGCCTCCTCGGCCGCGAAGGCCGCCCCCGCGACCAAGCTCACCGCGACGAACGCACAGATTGTTTTCATCAGGGCGAAGATATTAGGCCGTCTCCGCGATGGCTTGGCGCAGCTCCGCGAGGAATTTCGGCACGACCTTATAGGGATCATAGCCACTCCCCCCGCTGCGCGGCGAAAGCGTCTCCAGCGGTAAGTAACCTCGGTAGCCCGAAGCGCGCACGATCTTCAACAGGCGCTTCATATCCGTCGGCGCTTCGGCCTCTTTTTCCACCCCATACGGACTCTGCTTGATCTGCCAGTTCACCGCGTAGGGCGCGGCCTTCGCCATCTCGGCGTAAACATCGTCGGCCTTGTAGTAGCCAGTGTCGACAATCGCCCCGCACCATGGCGAATCGATGCGCTGGAGGAGGCTGAGCTGGTCGCCGGCGGTCTTGATGAAATCCCCGTGATTCTGCACGCCGATGATCACCCCAAATTTCCCCGCGTGCTCCGCGCACACGCGGATATCGTCCGCAATCCACCGCTCGACGTCGTCGAGCTTCGCGCCCTTCGAGGCACTCTCCCACGTCTGCGCGCGCAACTGCGTGTCGGCAAAAACCCGGATCACCGGCGCACCCAGCTTCGCCGCGACTTCGGTCCAATTCTTGATGCGCTGCACGTCAACCGCCCGCGCATCCTTGTCCGCGATCGTGAAATTGTTGCCGATGCCCGTACCACTGATCCCGAGGCCGAGATCGAAGGCGCGGCGCTTCAGCGCGTAGATCACCTTGTCCGTCGGCACACCCGGCCCGTTCTTCTCGTAGCCGGGAAAATAGTAGCCCGTCGGATCAAACGCATCGAAGCCCATCTTCGCGCAGACTTCGGCCAGCTCGACGAGCTTCAAGGGTCCCGTGCCCCCTGTCCCGAGCAGCTTCGCAAACGAGTAGGCGTTCAGCGAGGTCTTCAGCATCGCGCCGCCCACGCGTTTGATCGGCTCGACCGCCGCGCGCGCCGTGGTGCCGCTCAAGGCCGGGCCGGCCGCCGCCGCGAGCGGCAGTAGCGCGGCAGATTTCAGGAAGTCGCGACGGGATGAAAAATCGTTCATGGGGTGGAAATATTGCTGCTCCGAAAGGGGAATAGCACCTTCCTCCGCGATTGGGACAACCCGGCGCGCGCAGCGCAACCCTGTCCCGATTCGCCTCCCCCACGCTATTAACCCCTCACTCCCCATGCGCTTCACCCCTCTCCTGCTCGGCCTCGTGGCGTGCGCGATTTCCGTCGCTTCGGCCAAGACCGATAACTCCCGCGTCCCGTTCAACCACCCCGGCATTCTCCTGAATCGCCCGCAGCTCGATCTC
The DNA here is from genome assembly GCA_947461205.1 of Opitutia bacterium. Classification (GTDB taxonomy): domain Bacteria; phylum Verrucomicrobiota; class Verrucomicrobiia; order Opitutales; family Opitutaceae; genus GAS368. The sequence goes on along the minus strand of CANHJG010000038.1, from coordinate 14,186 downwards.
ATCAAGCAGCGCGTGGCCGACGGCATCGAACCGCAGAAAACCGCCTTCGCCGCCCTTCTCGCCAGTCCGCTCGCCGACCTCACCTACACCCCTAGCCCGCGCGCCACCGTCGAATGCGGGCCCAATTCGAAACCGGACCTCGGCTGCAAAGACGAGCGCCGCGACGCCACCGCCGCCTATACCCAGGCGCTCGCATGGCACATCACCGGCAACGAGAAATACGCGCGCAATGCCATCCGAATCATGAACGCGTGGGCCAGCACCCTCACCGGCGGCCACACCAACGAAAATGGTCCCGTCCAAGCCGCGTGGACCGCCTCCGTCTGGCCCCGCGCCGCCGAGATCATCCGTTACACGTCCCCGTTCTGGGCGAAGGAAGACATCGCGCGCTTCAGCCAGATGCTCGCCACCCAATACGTGCCGTCGCTCATCGACGGCTCCGACGAAAACGGCAACAAGGAGCTCGCCATGAGCGAAGCGTTGATCGCCATCGGCGTGTTCAACGACCACCGCATCACCTTCGCGCACGGTGTCAAAATGTGGCGCGGCCGCACGCCCGCGACCATCTATCTCACGACCGACGGACCCTCGCCCGTGCTGCCCCCGAACGGCCTGCAAAAAACCGCCCAATGGAGCAACAAAGGGAAGCAAACCCCCTTCGTCGACGGGCTGCTCCAAGAAACCATGCGCGACCCGCACCACGCCAACATGGCCTTCGCCTCCCTGGTCAACGCCGCCGAGACCGCGCTCCTGCAGGGTGTCGACCTCTACGCCGAACAGGGCAAACGCATCGTGGCCGCGATGGAATATCAGGCGCAGTTCCTCGCGCCCAACACCACCCCCGTTCCCGCCAATATCGAGTTTTCCCTCCAGCCCACGTGGGAAATCGCCTACAACCATTTCCACACGCGCCTCGGCGTCGCCCTTCCGAAAATGGCCAAAGTCATTCCGACCAACCGCCCCACGAAAGCCGACCTCAACCACCTGGTCTGGGAAACCCTCACCCACGGGGACGTCGGCGCCGTGGGCCTCCCGTCGCTCGCGGGCGCGCGGTAGCCCATCCGGCGGCGCCGGCGTGGCGCCTCACCGCCCCTTGAGCGCCGCGCGGATCACCGGCTCCATCACGTCCGCCTGCCGCACGAAACCCAAATCATTCGGATGCGACCCATCCGTCGCCCCCTCGGCATCGTGGCCGAGCAGGTCGTCACCGGAAACGTAGGACAGTCCCTTCACGCCGTCCGCTGTCAGTTTTTCGAAACACTCGCGCAACGCCGCGTGATTGTCCGTGTGATGCTGGTTCCGCTTCGGCAAAATCCACGCGTTCGTATTCCGCCGGTCCTCCACGAGCACGATGGGCGTGTCCGGCCGCGCGGCGCGGAGCTGCTTCACCAGCGGAATGCATTTTTCGCGCACCGCCGCCGCGTCCATGTTCGGCAGACAATCGATCACGTACACCGCCGCGTCGATCTTCACCAGCAACTCGCCGACCGCCGCGTCCATGCGGCCGTTGCCGGAGAAACCGAGATTGACGACCGGGCGGTCAATGCGCCGGCCGAGAATCGCCGTGTGCACCATGCCGGGCCGCGACGCACTCGCGCCGTGGGTGATCGAGGTGCCGTAAAACACGATCGGCTTGTCCGGGCGCGGCGCGAGCGCCTCAAATTTCGCGCCGGGCGGGACGCCGAGGGAAAGCTTCTCGACCCCGTTGTAGAGCGGCAAATAGACCGCGTATTCGCGCAATCCGGGCGCCAGCCCCGCGACGATTTCCTGCCGCGTGGTTTTCTTGTCGGGCCGCGAGACCCCGACCCAACGCCACTTGCCCGCCGTATCGCGCGCGTAGAGATCGAGCCCGCTCGCCCCGATCGGCGTCATGTTGGCGCCATTGAGCTTTTCCTTGAGCACCGTCGCGTCGGCCCAGATCAGCGCCGCGTCGGTCTTGAAGCGCACCATCATCCCCGCGCTGTCGCGGCTGAGATTCCACACCGCCGTGGTCACACGGCCGTCGGCCACCGCCGGCAGGCGGTCGTACCACCGCTTGCGCTCCATCTCCGGCCACGCGCGGCCTTCGACTCCCCAGGTCGTTACCTCGTGCCAGGCGAGCGCGGGCTCGACCGGCTGCTTCGTCGCCGCCGGAGCGGGGGTGGTCGATTTTTTCGCCGCGGTGTCCTGCGCAAAGATCGCCGAAGCGAAAACGAGGCCGGCGGTCAGCAGCACAAGGCGGGAGAACGATGGGTGGGGAATCATGGCGGGTGCGGGGGGTGGATCAGCGAGTCGGTGAAAAAAACGGGGTGAAGCAATTCGCCCCTACGCTTTCGATCTCCACGGCTCCCTGCAATCCACGAAATTTTCGCGTCGGCATTTCCCGGAAACCCCGCGTAACGTTTCCGCCGTCTCCGCTTTTCGTCCCCCAACCTCCCCTTCACCCTCCTCCCATGAAACTCCGCCTTGTCCGCGCCCTCCTCACCGTCACCGCGCTCGCCGCATTCTCCGCGCTCCCGCTCCGCGCCCAGACGCTCACCAAACCCACCGTCAGCCTCGAACTCGCGAAGAAAATTGCCGCCAAGGCCCACGCCGAGGCCGCCAAAAGCAGCCTCACCGTCGTGATCGCCATCGTCGACGACGGCGGCAGTCTCGTTTACCTCGAACGCATGGACGGCACGCAGCTCGGCAGCATCGTGGTCGCCCAGGAAAAAGCCACGACCGCCCTGAAATTCAAGCGCCCGTCCAAAGCCTTCGAGGACATGGTGGCCGGCGGCCGCCACGCCGTGCTCTCCCTCCCCGGGGTCGTCGCCATCGAGGGTGGTCTGCCGCTCACCGTCGACGGTGCCATCATCGGTGCCATCGGCATCAGCGGCGCCAAATCCAGCGAAGACGGCGTGATCGCCCAGGCCGGTCTCGCCGCCCTCGCCAAACCATAAGGACTCCCCGGAACGGTGCCCATCACGACCCCACCGATTAGTCTGATCGCCCCATCGCCGGCTCCAACCAGCCGCTCCCGCCCGGCGTCCTCGCCATCCGCGAATTCAGCGCCCGCCCCACCGACCGCACGATGAGCGCTTAGCGTAGGGCGAGGTCTCTGACCCGCCCTCCGCGCGCCACGGGCTTTCCAGACCGTGAATTAGCCCCTGCCAACGCCTCAAAAACGCTGGCCCAGCCGTTCCGTCCACTCGACAACCCCCATTTTCCGGCTATCACTCAGCCATGCACTTGGCCGAGATTCCCCAACTGAACTCCGCGTCACCCGAGCAGAAACTCGCCTTGATCGATGAACTTTGGGCTAGCATTCCGCCCGCGTCTTTGCCCACGCCCGCTGCCCACCTGACCGAGTTAGACAAGCGTCTCGCCGACCTGCGCGCTCATCCCGAAAAAGCACTGTCACCCGAAGCAGCCCGCGCCCGCATCCGCGCTCTCAGCGGACTATGAGCAAAGCCCTGAGAGTCTTGGATGATGTCGCCGAGCGCGATATCCCAAACATTCTTGCCTACCATCTACCGCGCTCTCGCCAGAAAGCCGAAGCCATCCTCGCCGAATACGACCGTCTCATCGTTCTGCTCGAAGCCAACCCGCTTGCCTTCCATCTCCCCCCACAGTTGGCGCGTGTGCATTTTTCGCTCCGGCACCTATGCACTCTACTATCGCGAGTTCGACAATTATTGGCTCGTCGCCGGCATCTTCCACGCCCGCCGCGACCCCGACTGGATTCAAACCCAACTCCTGATCCGCGAAGTCCGCGCACAGACCTAAAGATGGGCAGCGTCTTCTACTCGCCCTTCGCGAGCACGATAAAACGCCCGCTACTTCTCGCCACTCGGCGCCGGCTTGGCCACCGCCGCACTCGCTGCCGCTCGCGTGATTTTTTCCATCTCCTGATCCAACTGCTTCTGATCACTCTACGCCTTCAACGCCGCCAACTGCGGAGCACTTAAGAACGCCTGCGCCTGCTGCTGCACGCCCGCCCAGTCGGTCACTTCGGAAAGTCGGGTAATCTGCTTCTTTCCGTCGTCAGCCATCGGAACCCAGTCGCGTCTCGTAGTGCTCGAAAATACCGCCGCCAAGGATTCGCCCTGCCTCGCAGTCAGCGGAGACTCGGACGTGTAGAGTGTTCCAGCAAGCGAGGCAATCAGCTCACGATTCCCTTTCGCCTTGTCGAATTCCTTGAAGCTGCCGAAGCCCGCCTCACCCAACAACTCCTTCAGCCTGTTTTCCATGTTGCCGAGCGGTCCGGAAGTCAGCCGGGCCACCGACGTCGACGCGGCAGAATTTCCACCCGTCGGTAGACCTTGTTGGGTTGCCTCCACCCAACCATCCACCACGCCCTGCTGTCCCTCCGTCAGCGAAGCCTCAAATTTTGCAATCTGCTCGGGCGAAAGATTGAGCGCGCGAAAGAGCGGACCATAACGCAGCCCCAAGCCGACCCGGTATTTTTCGACGTAGGTCCGCGCATAGTCCGGATTGCCCCAGGAAACGCCGGAGAAAGTTGCGCGTGGTGCTGCCGGAGCAGCACTCGCCGGCGCCCCCGCAACCGTTTTCTTCGCCGCCGCCAGTTGCGCCTCCAACCCCGCCATGCGCTCCGCCGCCGCCCGCGCACTCGCCTCACTCTCGCGCACCTGCGCCGCCAGCGCCGTCGCTTTCGCGTCCACTGCCTCGCGCTCGCGCTGTGAAGCCGCCACGGCAGCATTGGCCCGCGTCACCTCCTTCGCCTGATCCACCACGCCGCCAAATACCCGCCATCAAGGGGCCGCCGCACAATCTCCGCAAACGCGCCTTCATCGCGCGTGACGACGAACCGGCGGAGCAAGATGACATCGGCGTTTTCCGGCATGGTTTCCCTCTGGCAACCGCCGAACGCAAAACCGAACAGACAATTTCGCGCCGACTTCGCGCCACCCCTCCGCCCCACGTGACTGTCCGCACCCGTCTCGTTCGCGTCCGCGCCCAAGTCCGGCTGTAAATCACCCACCTCATCGCCTACCCTGCCTTGTTCCCCTCGCCTGCTCCCTTTCCCCACCGCCCCATGCCCTCATTCCCTTCCGTCACCCACCGCCTCTCCTCCGCCTTCGCCCACCCCGCCGCTTTCGCCCTCACTCGCGCCCGCCACCTCATTAACTCACCCGCGCGCTCGCTCGTCGTGCTCTCGCTCCTCGCCGTCGTTCTGCTGTCGCCCGCAGTCCCCGCCCGCGCCGCCGAAAAATTCGACCGCGCGATGCTCGCTCTCCGCACCGACGAAAAATCCGTTTACCTCAGCTGGCGCCTCCTCGCCGACGATCCCGCCGGCCGCGTCTTCAATGTCTATCGCTCCACCGCCGGCGGCGCCCCCATGAAGCTCAACGACGCGCCCATGACCGCCGGCACCAATTTCACCGATGCCACCGCCGCGCTCGATCAACCCAACGCCTGGTGGATTACCTCCGTCGCCCTCCCTCGCGGCGCGCAACCGGTCGAGGGCGACATCATGGGCCGCGTCGAACTCCCTGCTCACGCCCCGGTGCAACCCTACCTTTCGATCAAGCTCAAGGACGCCACGACCACGTTCCAAAAAATCGCCTTCGCCGATCTCAACGGTGACGGAAAGCTCGACTATATCATCAAGCACCCCAACGCCGGTCTCGATCCCGGCACCGCCGCCTTCAGCCCCGACACCTACAAACTCGAAGCCTACCTCCACGACGGCACCTTCCTCTGGCGAAAAGACCTCGGCTGGAACATGAACATGGGCATCTGGTGGACGCCCTTCATCGTCGCCGATTTCGATGGCGACGGCAAAGCCGAGGTCGCATTGAAGAGCGCACCTTTCGCCGCCACGCGCGAATCCTCCCTCGTCGAGAAGGAGGGCCGCGCCCGCGGCTTCGTCGTCACCGGCCCGGAGTATTGCTCCATCCTCGACGGCCTGACGGGCGACGAAATCACGAAGGTCGACTGGGTCGAGCGCGGCCACATGCGGGACTGGGGCGACGAATCCGGCAATCGCGTCAACCGCAACCAAATTGGCCTCGCCTCCCTGGACGGCCAGACGCTCAGCCTCCTCGTCTGCCGCGGCACCTACACGCGCATGGTCGTCGACGCCTACAATTTCAAAAATCGAAAACTCGAGAAACTCTGGCGCTGGGACGGCGACCAAGAGTCCCCACCCATCCGTAGCCAGGGCAGCCATACGATGGCCGTCGCCGATGTCGACGGCGACGGACGCGACGAGATCATCCTCGGCTCCGTCGCGCTCCGCGCCGACGGCAAAGTGCTCTGGAACCTCGGCCTCGGACACCCCGACATCATGTATCTCGCCGACGTGATTCCCACGCGCCCCGGCCTCGAGATCGCCTACGGCTATGAAGTGAAGCAGGAGAAAAACGGTCTGTGCCTCGTGGACGCGCGCACCGGCGAGATCATCTGGGGCCATCCCTACAAAACGACGCACATTCACGATCAGGGCATGTTCGGCGACTTCATCGCCGAAGTGCCTGGCATCGAATACTACGGCGCCGAGCAAGACGGCACCGGCAAATGGGTTTACTCCGCCGCCACCGGCGAACTCATCACCGAAGAAGACCTCGGCGGCCTGAGCCCCCGCGCGATCTGGTGGGGCGACACGTCCACTAAAGCCTACATCCCCGGCCGCAGCTTCGGCGGCGGCGGACGTGGCCCACGCGGCAGCGGCGGTGGTGGCCGCGGCGGAGCCAATGCCACCCCCCCGGGCGCGCCGGCCCTCACCGTTCCCGGAGCCTCACCGGCTGCCGCCAGGGCGTCCGACGACGACGCCCCTCCACCCGTGCCCGGTGCACGCGGCGGCCCCGGCGGTTTTGCGGCCGGTGGCCCGAGTGCGATCATGAAATACGGCGCGGGGAAAATCGGCGAATTCGAGGGCCGCCTCATTTCCATCGCGGACATCATGGGCGACTGGCGCGAAGAAATCATCGTGAGCGTCCCCGGAGAAATCCGCCTCTACACCACCACGATCCCCACCGCCCGCCGCCGCGTGAGCCTGCTCCAAGACCCGCTCTACCGCAAAAACGTTCAGCTCCAAACCATGGGCTACTTCTACCCGCCACAGCTGAGCTATCACTTTCGCTGAAGTGTCGCCGGCACGCGGTGCTTCCCTGGGCGCGTCTCACTTTCTTGCAGACAGGGCGCGTGTCATGGGTAGGGACGCCTCTCCGAGGCGTCAGCGGTCGTCTCGGAGAGACGCCCCTAGCCACGGTCCCGAGGCGTTTGCAGAAAACTGAGATGCGCCCTGCTTCCCTCCCCTCGCCAAGCGAATCTCGCGGGACTGAAAGGAGACGGTTTGATTGGGCTCGCGCAAAGACCCGACGGTCATGGGTGCGGCTCGAAAGGACCCTTCCGCACCCGCCTTGCCATCCCACCGCCGGATCCGGCACCCTGCTTTATCCTCCTCTATGCCAACCCCATTTTCTCTGCGCGGTCTCGCCCCCCTCGTGGTCGTCGCGTTTGCCTTCAAGGTCGCCCTCGCTGCAGACGCCGCCCCCACCTACGAGAAAATGCTGAAGATCGACGTCCATTCGCACATCTTCGAAGACGTCCCGGCCATCCATGCGCTCTTCGCCCGCCTCAACGTCCGCACGATCAACGTCTGCGTCCCCGGCGGCGACGGGCAGCTCGCACTGATGGATCGGGTCGCCTTCGAACTCTACGGCAAGCACCCGCAGCTCTACCCCGTTACCACGACCTTCGATCTCCTCACGCGCGACGAACCCAACTACGCCACTCGCACCATTGCCGCCCTCGATCGTGCGTTTGCCCGCGGCGCCGTCGCCGTGAAAATCTGGAAAGAGGTCGGGATTGAAATCAAAAACCGTAACGGGAGATTCATTCTCCCCGACGACCCGCTCTTCGATCCGATCTACGCGCATCTGGCCCGAGTCGGAAAACCGCTCCACGCCCACCTCGCCGAACCCATCGATGCCTGGCTGCCGCTCGACAAAGACAGCAACCACTACGGCTACTATTCCACGAATCCCCAGTGGCACCTCCACGGTAAACCCGAGTATCCGAGCCACGCCGCCATCATCGCCGCCCGCGACAACATCATGAAGAAGCACCCGACCTTGGTCGTCGTCGGCGCCCACCTCGGCAGCCTCGAACACGATCTCGACGGCATCGCCGAGCGGCTCACCCGCTATCCGAACTTTCACATCGAAGTCGCCGCCCGCACCCGCAACCTCACGCGCCACCCCGCCGAAAAAGTCCGCGCCCTCTTCCAAAAATTCCCCGACCGCATCCTGTATGGCGTCGACGCCGGCTGGATGCCCCATCGCCGCGACACCCCGCCCACCACCGCCCAGCGCCAGGGCCACGTCACCAGTCTCGAACTCCGCTACCGCGCCGACTGGGACTACTACGCCGGCCAGGGCGAAACGACCTATAACAACCGCAAAACCGACGCCCTGCACCTCCCGCCCGCCATCTTGGAAAAATTCTACCACGCCAACGCCGAGCGTATCTTCCAGCTCGAAGCCGCCTGGCGCCGCCAGCCGTGAACCGCTCTGTTTCCCGCTGGAATGTACCACAAAAAATCCAAACCCGGGATTGGTGATTGAGCGCCCCTTCCACCGCACCCCATCAACTCACCCACCGTCATTAGACATTAGTCATTGGGCATTGGTCCTTGGTCGTCGGTCCTTCTCCCGTTCTCTCCTTCCCTCCGTCTCTCCCTCTTCCGCCTCTCCTCCCTCGCTCCCATGATCACCACCACGCTCTTCGGCCTCCTCCTCGGCATCGGCCTCGCCGCGCTGCTCACGCTCCTCTTCGGCGTCTACACCATCGGCCCCACCGAGCGCGGCGTGCTCACCACCTTCGGCCGCGCCCAACGCACCAACGGCACCACCGCTGACGACCCCCAACTCGGCGCCCTCCTCACCGAGGAGGAGAAGGCCCGCTACAGCTACCCGTGCGTCCGCGTCATTCCGCCCGGCGGCCCTTACTTCAAGTGGCCATGGCAGCGTCTCTACAAAGTTGATATGACCATCCAGACGGTCGACATCACCTGGGACCCCGAGATCAAACAGGACGCGATCGAAGCCGTCACCAAGGACAACCTCACCGTCCAAATCTCCGGCCAGATCCGTTGGCGCCCGTGTGAGCGCAACCTCTACGCCTATCTCTTCGGCATCTCGCACCCCGCCGCCCACGTCGTCGGCTACTTCATCTCCGTCCTGCGCGACCGCATCGCCACCTTCCACGGCGAAGCCGCCGAGGGCGCCGTCGAGGGCGTATCCATCAACGACCTCCGCCGCAATCTTTCCCTCATCAACAGCTTCATGGAAGACGCCTGCCGTAAGACCGCCGCCCGCTATGGCATCGACCTCGACGCCGCGCTCATCACCAACATCGACCCGCCCTCCGACGTCGACGAGGCCCTCGCCTCCATCAACACCACGCAAAACCAGGTCGCCGCCTCGATCAGCCAAGCCAAGGCCGATGCCGACCAGAAACTGAAAATGGCCGAGCAGGCCGTGCAGATCGCCGAAAACCGGGCGCAAGCCGAAGCCTCGCCCATCCTCGAGCTCGGCAAAATTCTCTCGGGGATGCACGCCGAGGGAGGCAGGGCCGCCCTCGATAGCTACCTCCGCAACGCGAGCCTCCCGCTCCGAGAAAAAGCCGCCCAGACCATCCTCAAACTCTAACGCGGAATCTTCCTCCCGCAGCCTGCATCGTCTCTGCCGTCTTCCTCGCTTCCGAGTCTTCCACCCTTCCGCGTCTCCCTCTCTTCCACGTCTTCCTCTCTTCCACGTCTTCCTCTCTTCCACGTCTTCCGCGTCTCCCTCTCTTCCACCCTTCCGCGTCTCCCTCTCTTCCACCCTTCCGCCTCTCCCTCTCTTCCACGTCTTCCGCCTCTCCCCGCCATGTCCCCTCTCCTCATCTCCATCGTCATCGGCGTCATCGGCACCTTCGTCGCCGTCCCCATCGTGCTCGCCATCGGCCAGATGTTCCAGCTCTGGCGCGTGCTCCCCGAGCGCACCGTGCTCGTCTACACCTTCTTCGGCAAAGTCGTCGGCCAAGTCGAAGAGCCCGGCCTCTTTTTCCCCCTCGCCCACTTCGGCCCGAAGGCCCTCCTCTTCCCGCTCTTCGGCAAAGCCTACACCGTGCGCACCGTCATCCACCAGGCCTACCTGCGCAACCAGCTCGTCAACTCCGAGGAAGGCGCCCCGATGGGCGTCGGCATCTGGTTTGAAATGTTCGTCAAGGAACCCAAGGCCTTCCTGTTTCAAAACTCCGACCCGATTGGCTCCCTCAAGGCCAACGTCGCCACCGCCGTCGTGAAACAGCTCTCCAATCTCCGCCTCGAAGTCCTCCTTGAAAACCGCGACGCCCTCTCCCGCAAAGTCCGCGAAGAAGTCACCCCGACCTCGTCCCAATGGGGCTTCAGCCTCGGCTCGACCTACATCCGAAAAGTTGCCTTTCGCGACAAGGGCATGATCGCCGAGATCCAGCGCAAGGTCGTCAACCGCCTCCGCCAGGTCACCGCCGCGATGCGCCAGGCCGGCGAAAATGAAGTCGCGATCATCCATTCCGCCGCCGACAACAAAGCCTCCCAACGCCTCGGCCAGGCCCAGGCCGTCCGCCCGCAAGTCGTCGGCCGCGCCCTCGCCGAAATCCAGCGCACCCCCGAAGTCGCCACCGCCCTCTTCACCTTGCTCGACATCCAAGCCACGCTCCGCAGCCCCGGCAAAATCACCCTGGCGAGCGGCGAATCCACCGGCCTCCTCCTGAACAGTTGAGGTAGGGACCGCTCTCCGAGCGGTCCGTCATCGCCCGCAGCTCGAAGCCTCCCGCGGGCGCCAGCCGCGGACCAAACCTCCGCGCAACTTTGCGGGTCAGCGCGGTGCCATCGTCGCCCGAGCGTCGCGACAGCAAACCTCCGCGCCGTCACGCCTCGCTGTCCGATCCGCGTAGCCCGGCTCGGGGGAGCAGGGATTTCGGAACCCACTCCGCACTCGCCTCACACCCCTCGGCTCCTAGCCTCGCCCCCATGGAGCCACCCCTTTCTCCCCGCACCATCACCCGCCAGCTCGGCCTGCTGCTCGCCCTCGTCCTCCTCGCCGCCGCCGCCACGCCGGCGCTGCTCGCCGCCGCCGCGCCCTCCCCCTCAGCGCCCGCTCGCCCGCCCAACATCGTCTTCATCTACGCCGACGACCTCGGCTACGGCGACCTCGGCTGCTACGGCGCGACCGACATCAGGACCCCGCACCTCGATCGCCTCGCCGCCGAGGGCTCGCGCTTCACCAGTTTCTACGTTGCCCAGTCCGTCTGCACCGCCTCACGCGCCGCCCTCATGACCGGCAGCTACCCGAACCGCGTGAGCATGAGCGGCGCCCTCAACCACACCAGCCCCACCGGCCTCCACCCGCGCGAGCGCCTCCTCCCGCAGCTCCTCAAAGACCGCGGCTACGCCACCGCGATCTTCGGCAAATGGCACCTCGGCCATCACCCGCAATTTCTCCCCACCCGCCGCGGCTTCGACGAGTGGCTCGGCCTTCCCTACTCCAACGACAACGGCCCCCTCCACCCCACCACGCGCGGCATCCCGTCACTCCCGCTCTACGAAAATGAAAACGTGATCGAGCTCGACCCCGACCAGTCGCAGTTCACGCGCCGCTTCACCGACCGCGCCATCGCCTTTATCGAGCGCCACCATACGCAACCCTTCTTCCTCTACGTGCCGCACGTCATGCCGCACGTCCCGATTTTCGCCTCCGAAAAATTCAAGGGCACCAGCCAGCGCGGCCTCTACGGCGACGTCGTCCAGGAACTCGACGCCTCCATCGGTGAGATCATGGCCACGCTCAAACGCCTCGGCCTCGACGAAAATACCCTCGTCATCTTCTCCTCCGACAACGGTCCCTTCCTCTCCTACGGCGAACACGCCGGCTCCGCCGTGCCCCTCCGCGAGGGCAAACTCACCACCTTCGAAGGCGGCATGCGCGTCCCCTGCCTCGTCCGTTGGCCCGGGAAAGTCCCCTCCGCCCGCGTGAGCGACGAACCGTTTTCCACCCTGGATCTCCACGCGACGTTCGCCACCCTCGCCGGCGCGAAACTCCCCGACGTGAAGCGCGACGGCTCCGACCTGCTCCCGCTCCTCCTCGGTTCGCCCGGCGCCAAAGGCCGCGACGACTTCTGGTTCTACTCTGGCGAGGAACTCCACGCCGTCCGCCGCGGCGAGTGGAAACTCCACGTCCCGCACGACTACCTCGTCGTCGCCGCCGAACGCGGCACCGGCGGCAAACCCTCCAACTACGGCAAGATGAAGCCCGAATCCATCGAGCTCTCCGGCATCCGCGGCATCGCCAGCCGCCACGGCTACCGCGTCGAGACCACCGGCCTCGCCCTCTACAATCTCAAGGACGACCCCTCCGAGTCGCGCAACCTCGCCGCCGCCCACCCCGACATCGTCGCGCGCCTCCAACTCGACGTCGCCGCCGCCCGCGCCGACCTCGGCGACTCGCTCACGAAAACCCCCGGCAGCCAGATCCGTCCCGCCGGCGATGTCCGCGCCGCTCTCCCCGCCGGCGTGAAGCGTATCGCGAATCTCGAATACAGCCGCCCCGCCACCGGCGCGCTCCTCCTCGACCTCTATCTCCCCGCCACCGCGCCCGCGCAACCGCTCCCCGTCATCGTCTGGACCCACGGCGGCGGCTGGAAGAACGGCTCCAAAGAAAACAGCCCGCTCACGTGGCTCGCCGCCGAAGGCTACGCCGTTGTCAGCCTCAACTACCGCCTGAGCTGGGCCGCCCCATGGCCCGCCCAGCTCGACGATGTCCGCACCGCGATCCGCTGGCTCCGCACCCACGCCGCGAACTACGGTCTCGACCCCGCCCGCCTCGCCGTTTCCGGCGGCTCCTCCGGCGGCAACCTCGCGAGCATCGTCGGCACCGCGCCCGCCGCCATCGGCGAAACCGTCTCCAGCCGCGTCGGCGCCGTCATCGATTTCTACGGTGCCAGCGATCTGCTCACCATGCCCGTCAACGTCCCCGGCCCCGGCAAGACTGAAGCCGACCTCGCGACGTCCAACGGCGCGAAACTCCTCGGCGGCACCGTCCGCGACCGCCCCGATCTCGCCCGTCAAGTCAGCCCATGGCACAACATCACGAAAGACGATCCGCCCTTTTTGATCCTGCACGGCGACCAGGACGACCAGGTCCCCCTCGTCCAAAGCGAACGCCTCCACGCCCGTCTCCGCGAAGTCGGCGTGCCCTCCGAATTCCACGTCCTCCCCGGCGCCGGCCACGGCGGCAAGGCCTTCGACACCCCCGAAGTCCGCGCGAAAATCCGCGCCTTCCTCGCCCGCTCGCTGTAAGCGAAATCAGACCCGCGCCCAGCACGGCTTAGTTTTTGTCGTTCGGGGCACGGGCCGGTCTTCAGGGTCCCTCGGGCTCTCTCGGTTATTTCAAAGGCCTCCTTCTCACGTCCGCAGTGCGCCAATCGACGGCGCTGCGCTCGACCCAAACGCGCCGTAACCGGTCGCCTTTTTTCACGCCTCTTCGCAGCCGACCTTTCCTCGCTGCTTCGCCCGACCGCTGCCGCCAACCGCGACGCGGGAAACGGCATCGAGACGCGCAACTCACAAGCACCAAGCCGCAGCCCCCCTTTTGACGAACCCCGACTGCGCGTCCGATTCTCGTGGTTACAACCGTGCGCGCAGATGCGATCCGCGGGCGGAGTAAAGCGAAGGGCAACCCATGACTCATGTATTGCCCTTCTGCCACTCCACGGACGCGAGACATCCGGGCTGATGGAGTTGGCATTTCGGCAGCCATCCACTCTGCGAGTCCTCACCCCTTTTCCCCTGCCACAAAAAATCGCCCACAAGAAACAGCGGGGCCCACCTAACCACTTACAGATTTCGGTCAGAATGCCTCGTCGTAAATCGCTACGATCTGCTCCGCCGTTGGCACGACCGGGTTATTGGCCGGACTCCCACTCGCGAGCGCATCGATGGCCATCTTGGCTTTCAGGTTATCGAAACGCTCTCGGGCCACTCCCCTGCACCCCCCGAGCCTCGGAACGGCGAGACGGGCATTCAACGCCGCGAGACCGGCGAGTAGTTTCTCCCCGGCCGCAGCCGCAGAATCGGCCCCTGTCGCCAACCCCATCGTTCGGGCCACCGTCGCATAGCGTTCCGCCGCTCCAACGAGCGAGAAGCGCGTCACGGCTGGCAGCAGCACCGCGTTCGAGAG
>CANHJG010000037.1 GCA_947461205.1 Opitutia bacterium | reverse complement strand
CGGCATTTCTTCCAGTCGGTCGATCCGGTGCCCGGCGCCGGAGTGGATTGCCCGACACGCGAAGCCCCTGTGGGGCGCGCTGCCGGAGACGGACGACGATCTGAATCCAGTCGGATTCAGATCGTCGTTAACCCCGCCGCGGCCGCCATCCCCAAAAAAGGGGATGTTCGCGGGCCGCGAAACATGCCACCGTCCCCCCGTCCCCCGCCTGTGCCGTTCATTGAGGCCACCGTGAGCCTCCCAGCCGTGCAACCCTTCCCACCATGCAAAACCCTCGTCTCGCCCTGATCCTGTCGCTCCTCGCCGGCCCCGCACTCGCGCAGTCGGTGGCTCCGCCGGCGTCCTCCGCGGCCAAGGCGGCCTCCGCGGCCAAGGCGGCCTCGGCGGCCACAGAAGAAACCCTCGTGTTGAATCCGTTTATCGTCAGCACCGAGGCCAACCAGGGCTACTACGCCTCGGAGACCTTGTCGGGCACGCAGCTGAAATCCCAGGTCCGCGATCTGGCCAACCCGATTACGATCCTCACGGAGGAGTTCATGCGGGATATCGGCGCCGTGAACTATGAGGAAGCCCTTGAATTTCTGCCCAGCACCCAAGCGTACAAAGGCGATTCCTCCGATCCGGAATCCGTCACCTCGCGCACCGGCACGCCCTTCACCGTGCGCGGCTTCCGCTCCAGTTCGCTGACCAATAATTTTTTCACCAGTCGCATCAAGGTCGATAATTTCAACACCGAGACCGTGACCCAATCCCGCGGGCCCAACTCCCTGCTCTTCGGTTTGGGCTCGGTGGGCGGAGGGCTCGACGCCACCCAGAAGGCGGGACGCTTCAATGCTGACAGCGATGGCCTCGAACTTCGCTTCGACTCGGACGGCTCCCAGCGCGCCAATGTGGATATCAACCGGATTCTCATCCCCCGCAAAGTGGCCCTGCGCTTCGCCGCCTTGTCCACCGATCAACGTACCCCGCGCGAGCTCCAGTATATGCGGCGCAACTCCGCTTATCTGAATTTCACGCTGCAGCCCTTCAAGGGTGCGACGATCAACCTCAATGCGGAGACCGGCCGGATCGACGAACTGAATCCACGGCCTTACCTGGCCTATGACAGCGTGTCCGCTTGGTTGAATGATCCCCGCACTCCGATCCAGAAAGCGAATACGATCGACCTGGCCTTGGTCCAATCCGGAACCACGGCCGCCCGCAATGCCGCCCGCAACATTATCACCGGGGTTTCCCAAGGTTTCTCGACCACCAACTACCTCGTCTACGTGATGAACGCCCCGCAGCTCGGCGTCCAGAACTGGAATTTCAAATCCCGAGGCTCGGAGGCCTTCGTCAACGGCCTCACCCAAAATAATACCAGTAGCTCCAGCGCGACCCGCGTGCCGGGCGTAAACTTCCCGTTGGACACCATCGTCTCCGGACCGTCGGACTATTTTGATACCACCTACGACAAATTTTCGGCGTCGTGGCAGCAGCAGGTGTTGGCGAAAACATTCTTCGAGCTGGCCGGCGCCTACGAGAAATCGAAGAACGAGGATTGGCAGCCGGTCTCGCGCGGAGATTACGAGGTCTTTATCGACAACAATTACTATCTACCCACCCAGCTGGCGGCGAACAACCCCGACCCCACCAAACCGCTCAACCCCTATTTCGGCACGCCTTATGTCGAGTCCAATGCCACGCTGCAGAACCGCGACACGACCATGAGGCAATATCGGGCGACGCTGACCCGGCAGTTCGACCTGAGTCGGATCGAGCCGATCAAGGGTTTTGATTTCGGCAAGTTCACGGCGGTGGCGTTCCATTACTACCGGCATATCGACAGCTACTTTTCGCAACCCGAGGAAATGACCACGACCTCGGTACTGGCTTCGGGTATTCTCTCTGACACGCAGAATCAAATTCGCCGGCGTTACTACCTCACGCCGGGCCAACCGGTGACGTTTCCCGCCTTCGTTCCGAGCCAAGCGCGGATCACTCAGGCGGGCAACCCGGCGGTTCCCGGCAGTGTCATCCCCGCCGTCACGTCGGCCTTCTTGCACCGCCTGAATCCGGTCTATGCCCCCGAAACCACCCAGTCCTATGCGGCCATCGGCCAGTGGGAATTGTTCTCCCGCCGGTTGATCCTCACCGGCGGCATCCGCCGCGATGATCTCAGCTCCAAGAATTTTGTTTTCGCGACGGATCCCGTCACCCGACTTTTCCTCGGCAAGGGCCAGGGGGCGTTCGCTCCGGCCACCACGTCGTCGGTCACCAACACCAACTACGGTGCCGTGCTCAAAGTCACGAAGTGGCTCGATGCCTTTGCCAATACGGCCACCAACACCGTCGGCGCCGGCGGCACCAACTATGACATCTTCAACCAGACCTTGCCCAATCAGGAGGGCCTGGGCTACGACCTCGGGTTGCGTGGTTTCTTCTTCGACGACCGCGTGATTCTCAAGCTCAACTATTTCAACAACGAGCTGACGAACCGCATCTCCAATCCGCTCCGGGATGGCGCCATCGGCATCGAGCTGGCCCGGCAGAACGGTTACGTCGAACGCTATCTCGAAGGCATGGTCCTCAATGGATTTGGCAGCAAGGTCGCCGGGGCTCGCCGTTTCGCCGATTACCCGGGCAACGGGCTCTGGTCGGATGTCGAGTCGGATTTGACGGAGGGCTACGAAATCGAGGCGACGCTCAATCCCACTAAACAACTGCGCGTCATGCTCAATGTCTCCTACAACGACTCGAAGTTGAACAGCACCTACCAGTTCACCCGCCCGTGGTATGAGCAATACGTCAAACCTGTCCGCGACGACGCCGCGCTCCGGTCGATCATCGCCAACCCCACGTTCAATGCCACCCGGACCATCGGCGACTACATTACGGGCATCGAGCGCCGGTTGAATTACCACGAGGCCCAAGTCGGGGGAGCCCGGTTGCGCGGCACCAATTGGCTCGTGAACATCGTCGGGAGCTACGCCTTTGATCAGGGCCCGTTGAAGGGCACCCGCGTCGGCGGCAGCGCGCGTTGGCGCGAAGCCCCCGCGATCGGCTACCCGGAAAGAGGCGGGACGTTTGATGTGGCGAATGCGTTCAAAGGCAAAGACTCCTTGGTCACCGATGCCTTCGTGAGCTACGCGTGGCGCCAGAAGCTCCTGGAGCGAGCCATGAATTGGACGGTTTCCCTCCGGGTGCGAAACCTGCTCAACGATGCTGACGCCTACCCCGCGAGCGCCGTCGACAATGGAGCCGGACGGGCGCACATCCTCCAGCGAATCTATCAGGCGCCCCGGACCTACGAGCTCTCCGCCGGCCTGAGATTCTGAGCCGGCGCCGCCCCGGCGGTCGCGGCCCTCCCCTTACCGGGGAACACCGCCGCGCCGTTTTCTCCGATCGCGCACCCGGCAACGCCGCCTCAATCCTATGCATCCGCTATTCCTTCTCCCTCTCCGGTCCATCACGCGGCGGCTGACCCTGCTCGTCACGCTGGTCGTCGGGACCCTCCAGGCGGCGACCTCGCCGGGCACGCCCAACATCGTCGTCATCCTCGCCGACGACTATGGCTACGGCAGCCTCGGGGCCTACGGCGCCGACCCCGCCCTCATCCGCACGCCGAACCTCGATCGGCTCGCGCGCGAAGGCCGCCGCTTCACCGAAGCCTACACGCCGTCCTCCGTGTGCACGCCGACGCGCTACGCGCTCATGACCGGCCGCTATTGCTGGCGCACCGCGCTCAATCATGGCGGGGTCGCGAACACCCTCGACCCGCTCCTCATCGAGACCACCCGCCCAACGATTGCCTCGGTCCTGAAGCAACACGGCTACGCGACGGGCTTCGTTGGCAAGTGGCACCTCGGCTACGGCACGGCGCCGCGCGTCGACTACACGAAGGAGCTGAAACCCGGCCCGCTCGAACTCGGCTTCGATTACCAATTCGCGGTCCCGCAAAATCACAACGACATCACCCGCGTCTTCGTGGAAAATCACCGCGTCTTCGGCTTGCGCTCGGACAAGCTTGCACCCGCGCCCGGCAAGCTCGGCCTCGACGCGCCCGAACGCGACGACCCGAACACCATGGGGGATCTCACCGAGCGGGCCGTCGATTGGCTCGCCAAGCAAGCAGGTCGCCCTGGGCCTTTCTTCCTCTACTATGCGCCCGTCGCTGTCCACGAGTTGATCACGCCGTCCGCCGAGACCGCCGGCGCCAGCAAAGCCGGTCCGTATGGCGATTTCATCCACGACCTCGACCGCAGCGTCGGCCGCATCCTTGCCGCGCTCGAAAAACAAAACGCCCTCGAAAACACGCTCATTATTTTCACCTCCGACAACGGCGGTGTCGTTAACCCCGGCAGCAAGACCGGCGCGAACAAAGTCGCGATGGATGCCGGGCTGAAAATCAACGGCACGCTGCGCGGCGGCAAACACGACATCTGGGAAGGAGGCTTCAAAGTGCCGTTCCTCGTGCGCTGGCCCGGCCGCGTGCCCGCCGGCACCACGAGTAACGCGCTGATCGGCCTCGTCGATATTTTCGCCACCGTCGCCGCTGTCGTCGGCGAGCCCACCCTCGACCGCGCCACCACCGCGCCTGACAGCGTCAATGTCCTCGCCGCCTTCGTCGGCCAGCCCGCCGCGCCACCCCTCCGCCGCGACCTCATCCTCCAGAGCGCCACCGGCGTCTACGCGATCCGCAGCGGTCCGTGGAAATGGATCGACGGCATCCCGCTCGCGCCCCAAGGGAAAAAAGCTCCCGCCGCCACCGGTCCCAAAGCCGACCAGTTCCGTTCCCGTCTCGTGAATCTTGCCGACGATCCCGCGGAAACGAACGACGTCTCCGCCGCCCACCCCGCGATCGCCCAGCGCCTCGCTGAAACCCTCCGTCTCCACCGCTCCCAAGGTTTCAGCCGCGACTGAGCGCACCGGCCTCTGCGTGCGCCGATCCTGCCGGAGTGATGGGCACGCTGGCCGAGCGTGAAATCGGTGTCGCTTGGCCGGGCCGCACGCTTCGCGCAGCCCCCCGCTCCCGGGCCCGCGGACCCCGTTCAGAGCCGAGTTCACGGAGCCCAACACCGTGTCCGCTGTGGGTCCTCCGTGGGCTGGGCCCCATGCCCGCGGCCTTCCCGCCGCACTGCCCCACCCGCGATCCGGTCTCGCGGGCCCGGCCGACTCGCCGCACCTCGACCGGGCCCGCAGCGCTCCGTCCATCCCGAGCGCGCACCCTGCGTATCGTAACCGGACCTACCCGAACTCGGGACGGCTCTGCCGGGCCAGCGTGAGTCGCGGGGCGGGATGAGCACCCCGCCGCTCGGCCGAGCGGACCGCGTTGACGCAGATCACGGACCGGTGGCTCCCAAGATCATTTCAGCCACCCTCTCTCCGCTCTCCATCGCGCCTTGGATCGAAGCCGAATTCGTCCAATCCCCCGCCACCCAAACCCCTGGTCGCACTGCGCGCGGGGCCCGCCGTTCCAGCGGCCACCGCACCGGCAACGCCCGCCGCAACCGATAGGTGCGCAGCCACGACCACTCGAGCACCGCCGCGCCAAACCACGGCTCCAACTCCCGCCGCACCTGCTCCACCAACGCCCGGTCGTCCCCCGTCGTTTCCCCGAGGAACGAAACCGACACCAGCGCCGCCCCGGCGGGCGCATACCCGGGCGCGACATCGCTCATCACCGCGACGTTGTTCACTCCGCCCCGGCCGGTGCCGTTCAGCACCAACGTCGCCTCGCCCAGCGGACTCGCCGGCGCGCCAAAATAGACCGTCGTCACCGCCCGCCCCGCGGGCACCTCCACTTCGGGCAACAACTCCGCCGCACCCGCCGCCTCCGCCGCCACGACGATTTGCCGCCCCGCGATCCGCTCGCCGCTCCCCAACCGCACCGCGCCCGCCTCGACCGCGGCCACCCGCGCGTTGAGCCGCACCGTTCCCGCCGAAAGGCCCGCCGCCAGTTGCTCCGGGATCGCCTGCATGCCGTGCGCCGGCACCGCGGTGTCGCCCTCGGCAAACATCCGGAACACAAACTCCAGCATCCGGCTCGACGTCGCCAAGTCCGCGTCCAAAAAAACGCCCCCCAGCCAGGGCCGCATAAACCGCTCGATCATCCGCTCACTGAATCCGTGCGCCCGCAACGCGCTCAGCGCCGAGGTTTCCGGCCGGGCAAAGAGCTCCGCCATTGTCCCCCGCCGCGCCGCCGCCCGCAGCGTCGCAATCCGCACCTTGTCCGCCAGCGAACCCACCGGCGCCCGCAGCGTGTCCCACAGCGCCCTCGGTTCCCGCCAGGGGTCGCTCACCCGATGCATCCGCCCGTCGCACCACACCCGTGCGCCCGCCGAGAACGTCTTCAACTCCAGCGGCGCATAGTCCAGCCACGTTTGCGCCGCCGGATACGCCGTCAGCAGCACCTGAAAACCGCGGTCCAGCCGATACCCCGCCACTCCATCCGTTCGCACGCGCCCACCCACCGCATCGCTGCCCTCCAGCACCACACAGTCGACCCCGCCCGCCTGCAGCCGCCGCGCACAGGTCAAGCCTGCCAGCCCCGCACCGACAATCACCACGTCGTTCATCCGCCCCCCTCCGCCTTCATCCGCGCGGCCAGCTCCACGCCCGACATCGCCGCGCCTTCCACCCGGGGCCCGCCCAGCGCATCGCCCGCCAGGCCCAGCCCCAGCTCCGGCAACCACACACACCGCGGCGCATACGCCCCCACCGGCTCGCTGAACTTCCAGCGCTGCACGAACACGTTGACCACGGGCGCACCCAAGCGGTCCGCGATGCCCGGTATCACCAGAGCCGCCAGCTCCGTTTCGCTCTTCCCATAATGCTCGGCCGAAAAAGCGGGACTCAAATGCACCGTCACCGCTCCAGCCCTACCCGCCGAGACGCCCTTTTTGGTATTGTCGGCGAGCCACCGCACCGGTCCGTCCGCCAGCGCGACTCCCTCGGCCGGCACCGCGCTCGCGCCGCCGAGCGTCAGCAGCAACGCCAGGCAGGGATGATACGTCAGCGCCGCCAATTCGTCCGCCAACGCGGGCGGCAACTCCACCCCACCCGCTCTCAGCAGGGCCAGTGATTGCGGTAGCGGGGCCGTCAGCACCAGGCGCCGCGCCTCGCTCGTCGGCTGATTTTCGATCGTCAGCGCCCAGCCTCCATCGCTCCGCTGCACCTGCAAAATTTTCGCCTCCCGCCGCACGTCCACCCCCTCGGCCAAAAACCGCCCCAGCGCGTTCATCCCCGGCCGGGCGATCCAGCGGTGCGCGGACGCCCCGGGCCACCGCGCCACTACTCCGGCCGCCGCCCATTCGGCGACCAACCCGGCAAAGCGCTCCGACTTGGCTGTGAAATATTGTGCCCCCGTGTCAAAGGTCGCATCCCCCACCCGTTTCGTCGCCAAACGTCCCCCGAAGCCCCGGCTCTTTTCGAAAACCACGACCTCGGCCCCTCCCAACTTCAACGCCCGGGCCAGCAATAGCCCAGAAATGCCTGCGCCAACGACCGCGATGGTTTCATTCATGAGAGTGCAGCCTCGCCGCCCCTGCCGGTCGTGCAATCCCGATTTCCGCTCCGCCGGCCACCGCGCCACGCACCCTTGCGCCGGACCATCCTCTCGCGCACGGGGCGCGTTCCGGTCCGACGCTCTGCGTCGCCCCCTCGTTGATCTCCGTAAAACGAACCGTGGGTTTCGGGCGGGCCCCGCCCCTGCCGCTTTGGAAAACGTCCGCGCGAAGCGCGTAACGCCACCGCCGTCCGCGCCCCCCGTTTGACGGTCACTTCGCAAGGCAGGGGGAGCCCCAGGGTTCCCCGCGGCTTTCGCCCGCCGTAAATCCGTCGGGCGCTTTTGACAGGACCGGGGGAACCCCCACCCTCCCCCCATGGCCAGTCCGACTTTTTCTATTACACGCCGGGTCGAATTCCATGAGACCGATGCGGCCGGGATCATGCACTTTTCCAATTTTTACCGTTGGATGGAGGTGTGCGAACATGAGTGGTTTCGAGCTGTGCACCTGCCCATGATGAGCACAACGCCCGCGGGCCTGCGCCTCGGCTGGCCGCGGCGCGAAGCGGCCTGCACGTTTGTGCGTCCGTTGCGCTGTGGCGACGTCGTGCGCATCACGGGCTCGATCGGCGAAGTGGCGCCAACCAGCCTCGGGTTCGAATTTCTCTTTCAAAAAGACCGCGCGGGCAAGTGGACCGAGGTGGCCCGGGGGAGAATGACGACGGTGCATGTGCGCCAGGACGCCACCGGCCGGATGGAAGCCGAACCGGTGCCCGACGCGGTCCGCGCCGCGTTCGCGTTCGTCGCCCCCATCCCGGCGCCGGCGCCCGGTCTGCTCGCCTGATCGGCCGCCCGGCCGGGCGGGCGCGGTGGGATGGTCGGCGTCGCGCCATTGGCGCTCCCGCCTCCCGTTCGTCCCCGCGCTCCTTTTTTCCCGCGGGGCCCGACTTCGCCCGCCCGGCCCCAGAGCGCGCACTCCCGCTCGCCGGGCCCGCTCTCGATCACGCCGGCGCCGAAGGGCGCGCGGTCGCGCTGCCTACCCGGCATCGGGCTCGCGCTCCGAACCTTTTCGCCGGTCCGCCCGCACAGGGGCGCGAGCGGCGCAGCGCCGCGGGAATCCAGCCGGCCGGATTGCCTTGCTCCCAGGGCGCGCGACGGAAAACCGAAGGCGGCATGGCCGGTCCCGGACCGGCGCGCCGGTGAGTGCCGGCTGATTCCAAATCCCCCGCGTCCGTTTTTTGGATTGGATAATCGGAACAATACCGTCGTTTTCTCTCTCGCCCTATGCTGCTGGTTGCCCCGCGCTTCGTCCTCGCTCCGTCTCCGCTCCCGGCTGGCCCCCACTCGGCCGCTTCACCCTGGTTCCGTCCGCTGATGAAAACGCTCCTCCGCACGCTGCTCCCCGCCGTCCTGCTCTGCATCGCGCGCGGCGCTCCCATCCACCTCGTCGACGAGGCGCCGGTCACGATCACGAACGTCGCGCCCGGTGTAGTGCTCGTTGACTTCGGCCGCGTCGCCTTCGGCAACCTTCGCCTGACGCCGCCGGCCGGCGCCACGGGAACCGTAACGGCCCATTTCGGCGAGGCGGTTGCCGCCGGCCGCATCCACCGCACACCGCCCGGCACCGTCCGCTACGCCGCCGCCACCGTCACCCTCGCCGGCGATAAACCCCTCCTCGTCGCGCCCGCCCCCGATGCGCGCAACACCCGCCAAGTCGCCCCCGGAGAAAAGCCGGACCAGTTCGGCCACGTGACCCCGTCTGCCGTCCTCACGCCCGCCGCCTGGGGCACCGTGCTCCCGTTCCGCTGGGTTGAAATCGAGGGCTGGAGCGGCGAACTCCGCCCCGCGCACCTCCGCCGCCAGAGTGCCTTCGCCACCACCTGGGACGACTCTGCCGCTTCCTTCCGCTCCTCCGATCCGCTCTACAACCGCATCTGGGAACTCTGCCGCTATTCGATCAAGGCCACGACCTTTGCCGGCGTCTACGTCGACGGCGATCGCGAGCGCATTCCCTACGAGGCCGACGCCTATCTGAATCAGATTTCCCATTACACCACTGACCGCGACTTCCGGATGGCCCGCGACACCTACGATCACCTGATGGCCAATGCCACCTGGCCCACCGAATGGGCCACCCACCTCATCTTCATGGTTCACGCCGACTGGATGCACACCGGCGACGCCGCGTGGATCGCCCCGCGTTACGCGGCCCTCAAAGCCAAACTCCTCCTCGAACGCGCCCGCGCCGACGGCCTCATCACCAGCACACCCGCCCACCTCAAAAAAGGCGACCTCGTCGACTGGCCCGTCACCGAACGCGACGGCTTTGTCTTCACGCCCGTCAATACGGTCGCCAACGCGTTTTACCTCCGTGGCCTCGCGCTGATGGCCGACCTCGCCCGTGTCCTGCGGCACGACGCTGACGCGGCGGACTACGCCGCCCGCGAACGCACCGCCCGCGCCGCGTTCCAAGCCAAACTCTTCGACCCCACCCGCGGCGTCTACCGCGACGGCGAAGGCACCGACCACGCCTCCCAACACGCCAACCTCTTCCCCCTCGCCTTCGGCCTCGTACCGGAAGCCGAGCGCACGCGCGTCACGGCCTTCGTAGCCTCCCGCGGCATGGCCTGCTCGGTTTACGCGGCGCAATACCTCCTCGAAGCCCTCTTCGCCCACGGCGCCGCCGACACCGCGCACGCGCTGATTGTGGCTCCCGGCGACCGCAGTTGGAAACACATGGTCGAGAGCGGCACGACGATCACCTGGGAGGCTTGGGACCAGAAATACAAGCCCAACCAAGATTGGAACCACGCCTGGGGCGCCGCGCCTGCGAATCTGTTTCCCAACTACGTGCTCGGCCTCCGCGTGCTCACCCCCGGGTGGAGCCAAGCCACCCTCCGGCCCCATCCCGGCAAGCTCGCCGACGCCGACGGTAAAATCCCGACTCCCCGCGGCCCCGTGCTCGTCAGCTGGAAGAACGCGGCGACCTTTCGCCTCGACGTGACCTTGCCCACGGGCATGACCGCCCGGGTCGAACTCCCCGCCGCCCCCTCTTCCCGCGGCGTATTCCGGGGCGAAAAAGCCGTCGCCGCCCAGCGCACCGGCGCCTGGTGGATTCTCGACCAGCCCATCAGCGGAACCGCGTCGCTCGAGGTTCGTTGATCGCCATCCGCCCGCGGCGCCCGCCTGTGCAGCCCGCGGGCTCGCCCCTCCTCTCGTTCCTCCATGAATCCCCGCCTACTCGTCACCCTGTTTGTCCTGGCCGCCTCGTGCGCTCCCGCTGCCTCGCCCCCACCCGGTCCGAAAACCACCGTTGCCATCGTCGGCGACCAATTTTTCATCAATGGCCGCCCGACCTACGCCGGCCGCACTTGGCAGGATAAAAAAATCGAGGGCCTGCTTATGAACGCCCGCATGGTCCAGGGCGTGTTCGACGACGCGAACGCTGCGACGATCAGCCGCTGGGCCTATCCCGATACCGGCAAATGGGACGCTGAGCGCAATACCCGCGAATTCCTCGCCGCCATGCCCGGCTGGCGCGCCCATGGCCTCCTCGCCTTCACCATCAATTTCCAAGGCGGGTCTCCGGAGGGCTACTCTGCCCAGCAGCCGTGGAACAACGCCGCGTTCTCCCCCGACGGCACGCCGCTCCCGGCCTACCTCGAGCGCATGGCCCGCATCATCCATTTCGCCGACGATCTCGGCCTGGTCGTCATCCTCGGCTATTTTTACTTCGGTCAGGACCAGCGTCTCACCGACGAGGCCGCCGTCCTCCGTGCCACCGACGCCTGCACCGAGTGGGTGCTCAAAAACGGCTGGCGCAACGTCCTCATCGAGGTGAACAACGAGACCAATCCGAAAAGCTACGACCACGAAGTCCTCCGGCCCGCCCGGATCCACGAACTCATCGACCGCGTCAAAAAGGCCACGGCTCCCGACGGCCACCGCCTCCTCGTGACGACCTCCTACCCCGGTAACACCCTCCCCCTGGAAAACGTCGTGCGCTCCTCCGACTACCTGCTCCTCCACGGCAACGGCGTCAGCGACCCCAAGCGCATCGCCGAGCTGGTGCAGCTCACGCGCAAGATTCCCGGCTACCGGCCCATGCCGATCGTGTTCAACGAGGATGACCATTTCAACTTCGAGGTGCCCACCAACCACTTCACGTCCGCCGTCGGTGAATACGCGAGCTGGGGCTACTTCGATTTCCGCATGAAGGGCGAAGGCCACGCCGAGGGCTATCAGAGCCTGCCGGCCGATTGGAGCATCAGCTCGCCCCGCAAGGCCGGCTTCTTCCGTAAACTCGCCGAGATCACCGGCGCCAAACCGGCCGCCGCGCGCTGAGCGTCCCGCCTTTCCCGTTACGGCTGCCGGATTGCCCGGCCGCGTCGTCGCCCTGAAGGGCGGCCACCACGCGAACGAGGCCACGGCCGTCCTCGGGCCCGTTGCGCCCCCGCCACGCGGGGCTGGCGTTCGCCCGGAAATCACCCAACGTGCAATCCCGGCGCCGGTTTTGTTTCGCAGTCCGCGCCCGTTTTTCTCTGCCTCCGTCAACGTCATCGCCTCCTTCTGCCACGCCCTTCAACTCCCTTCCTTTTATGTCCAACTACTCGATTGTCATGCAGAGTTCTCCGGTCGCGGTTAAAAAGCTGCCCGCCTTCAAAACCTACGCCAAAAAGAACGGCATGGTCGTGGCCAAAGCTAACGAGGGCAAAGTCACCGTCTCCGCCCTCTGGTCCGAAACCGACGGCACCTTCGAAAACGACCTCACCAAGAGCTTCGCCAAACACCTCAAGGAAACCGCCCATTTCCTGATGACGATCTACTGCGGCAAACTCGCCGGCGGTACCGACCGCGTCGAAGCCGTGTACTTCATCAAGATGGAACCGTCTGGCGAGTCCCAGCGCATCGCGATCGAGATGCACGACATCAGCGGTCCGTGGACGCGGAAGAGCGCCTGGCCGAAAAAAGCCATCGACTGGACCGCCTGAACCGCGCCGGGCCCCGCCGCCACCGCCCGCGGCTCCACAAACTCGTTGTGTTGTCGGTGGCGGAGAGAGACCCTCGCCGATGGAAAATAAAACCGCCCCCTGGCAGGAACGCTTCGGTCTGACGTCATGCCCGGCCGCCGGCATCGATCCCGCGATCCCGCCCGCCGCTCTGGGCGTCGCGGTCATCTTCACGCCCGCGACGGCTACCGCCGCCGAAAAAGTGTTCCTCGTGATCGAGTCGCGCGCCAGCGGACTGCGCAGCCAATGCGAACGTCGCCTGCAAACGCCAAAACTCCCGCCGCTCGCCTCGCTCCGGGTCGCATTTCAGGCCGCGGCCCTGCCCGACGCGTCGGCCGAAGCCGTGCACGCGGCGTGCCGGCAGCAGCTCATCCTCTCCGCGGAGCTTCGGCGCGAACTCCGCCCAGCGATGCGCTGACGCGCACGGGACCGCAGCGGCGCCCGTCGCGTCAGCTCGTCGTTTTGGCCGGTCCGTCAGCCTCGAGCGGCGTCACGGGATCGATAAAGAGCCAGAAAAACGCGCCGAGAAAGTAGATCGCCGAGGAGATGGCGAAGACCAGTTCCCAGTTTTTCGTCGTGCCGGTGGAGGTCGTCAGCGTCGTGGCGGCCAAGATCAGGCCCACGGCAAATGGTCCGACCATGCCGCCAAAATTACCCATCATGTTCATGCTGCCGGAGACGGTCCCCGCGTATTTTCCGCCGATATCCATGCAACTCGCCCAACTGCCGGGCATCGTCAGGTCGTTGAAGAAACTCGCGAGCCCCATCGCCAGCATCGCCAGCAACGGGTCTTTGACGTAAAACGACGTCATCAACAACGCGGAGGCCCCGGCGAACCCGATAAACCCAAAGGAGCGGCGGACGATGACCACACTCGAACCGCGCGCGATCAACCGGCTGGCGATCAGCCCCGCGAACAGCGACCCGAAGCCGCCGAAAAACAGGGGTACCCCCGCCAGCACCGCCTTCAGCATCGGCTGAATTAGGTCGGGGCGGACAGTGCCCTCCATCTGGGTGGCGAGCCAGTGGAGGAACTGGTTGGACAGAATCGGCCGGCCGTTGGTGTTGAGATAGTCCGGCAGCCAAGTGACGAAAAAATACCAGCCGTAGCTCAGGCAAAAGTACTGGCCCCACAGCAGCCACATGCTCGGATGCGTCGCGAGCTTGCGCCACGGCACGTTCCCATGGCCCTCCACATTCTGCGCGTTCTCTTTCAGCAGCTCGAGTTCGGCCGCGTTGACGCCCTGGTGGTCGCGCGGGTTGTCCCGAAACCAAAACCAAAAAATCACCGCCCATAACACGCCCAGACCGGCGAAGATCTGAAACGCCACCCGCCAGCTCACGAACGCCATGACCGTCACCACCAGCAGCGGCGTGAAGGCCCCGCCCCAGCGCGCGCCCATCCACATGAGCGCCTGTGCCCGGGTGCGCTCGTTCTTTGGCAGCCAGGTACTGAACGCCTTCGTGAGATTGGGGAAACATCCCGCTTCGCCCGCCCCAAACAGGAAGCGCGTGATCCACATCGAGACGAAGCTCCACGCCCAGCCGGTCGCCGCGGTGAAGAACGACCACCACAGGACCACGCGCACGAGCACCTTGCGCGCCCCGATCTTGTCCCCCAGCCAGCCGGTGGGAATCTCGAATAATGCATACGACATCGCGAAGGCGGCGAAGATCGCGCCCATCTGCCCGTCCGTGAATTGCATGTCCCGCGCGACATCGGCCTTCGCCTGCGAGATCGCGACGCGGTCGATGTACTGGACGACGGCGATGGTGATGGCGAAAACGATGACCCAATAGCGCGTGCGCGTGGGGCGCGGGCCGAGGGAGGAAGACGCGGAAGGGGACGACATGGATTGGGGATACCGTGGGGTTGAAGGCCGGCGGAAGCGGAACGGCCGCCGGAGCACCGCATCTTGTTGCCGGGTCCGGTCGCGATAGCACGCTGAAAAGCGCTGCGGTCTCGGGCGCCGGTGAAATTGACCTCGGTCCTTGCCCCTTCGCCCCGGGCCATCGGGCCAGGCGGCGCGAATCGACGCCGGCCCGGTCGGACCTCCGGGGGGGCTCTGCACGCCGCGCGGTTTCACGGGGCGAGCCAGCCCAGCGCTGAGGTGGGACGTCCTTCGATACGCGAACGCCCTCGCAGGCTGTAAGACTTAAAGTGATACTTTGCCTGGTCAGGGCGATGCAACGGGAGATGACCCGAGACCCGGATAGTGATCGAGCGACTCAGCTGCGGTTGCCGCCCGACCGACGCGACTGGGTGCTGGCGGATCACCGGGTGCATTTTGTGATCGCTGCGCTCGAGTTGATTGATGCCCCCACGGCGCCGGTCAACGCGCGCGACACCGGCCGTGAGCTGCGAGCCGACCGGGCCTTTCCCGCCCGCCTCGGGCCGCGGCGTCAACGGCCAAAACCGCCTGAGCGCCCCACGGACTGCGGCGGCGGATTGGGGGACAGAAACGACCCGGACGTTTCTCCCGCGTCCCGCGCGTTAGAGTGGCGCTCCGGAAAACCCGGTTGGCGGTTTTGGGCCGCGCTACGGCCTGGGCCGGCGGATACGCCCGCTGCGGCCGCTGTCACCAAAAATCACGGACACTACCCATCCGCCGGACCGGAAAGGCCGAATTCAACCGGAACCGGACCAAACCAGCCCTACGCGTTACTGCCTGCAGCCGATGATTGCCGCCCGCGGCGGCTTCAACCGTAGATCGTCGCAGCGGCAGGTTTCTCCGGAAATCAGGCCGAATTCAAACCGTCAATACGTCACTCCGACAGAATAACGCCACCACATCATGATCACCTCCCGTCTCTTCTTCCTCCGCCGGCTCTGCGCCGTCGCCCTCACCGGACTCGCCTTGAGTGCCGCGCCCCGGCTCCAGGCCCAAGCCCAATCGCTGCTCTCCAGCAATCAGGTCGTGATTGCCCGCGTGGAAAACGTCACAGCCAGCACCCTGCTCATCTCGGGCGTCAACTTCGAGAAATTCAAGGGCGGTTTGGTCGTTTCCCTGTCCGGCACCGGTTCGGCGATCATGACCATCCCGGCCGTGTATCACGCCGGCACGCGCGACATCACCGCGACGTTGCCCGCTACCGCCTTGATTCCTGGCACCTACCGTCTGATGGTTTCGTTCGGCTCCGGGACGGCCGGCACCGATGTATTTGAGTTCGTCGTCGGGGCGGTCGGCCCGAAGGGCGACAAAGGGGACCAAGGCATTCAGGGAATCCAGGGCCTCAAGGGCGACCAAGGTGACCAAGGCATCCAGGGCATCCAGGGCATCCAGGGGATCCAAGGCCTCAAGGGCGACCAAGGCAGCCCAGGCGAAAAGGGCGAGCAGGGCCTTCAGGGTTTCAAAGGAGATACCGGCGCCCCGGGCGCCCAAGGGGGCAAGGGTGACACCGGTGCCCAAGGCCTCACGGGGGGGCCGGGTTCCCCGGGCGCGAGGGGCGACACCGGAGCGCAGGGCGCGCCGGGCGCCGCCGGCGCGAGCGGCCATTTCCCCGTCTATCAAAACTGGCCGGAGGCTCTCGCCGCTTATGCCTCCGCGGAGAACCGGGGACTGGGTGTCGTTTGGGCGCAATCCAGCAGCGGCCAAGTTTGGCAGATTACGGCCCAAAAACTTGCGCAAGGCTCATCCCAGAACGAAACCGAGAACTGATTTTGTGTAATGGTTAACGGATACACAGCGACGGCGGCCCTTCGGCCGCCGTTGTTATTGGCCGCTCCGCCACCCCGCGGTGCCCCCCCAGTGGGCCTGGGGAAAGGGCGGGCAACCGGAGCCGTGGCGGCCAGTCCCCGGTCGGGGCCAGGCCGCGCCGGCCTGAATGCCGCCGCCCCGGCGCTCCCCCGGGCCCGTGCGCCGTTCACTCCCTTCGGCACCGCTGCATCGGCCAAACGCTAAGTAGTCCTCCTTCTTTCCATTCGGCGGTATTGCCCAAACTTTGGGTAGTTCCATAACCCCTCCCGTTCAGACCACGCACGATTTCTTTCTTCCCGCCCGCTTTGATCCGTCCGCCCGCTCCGCGTCCCGTCCGCAAAGCAGCACCCACCCGCCCATGAAATCCGCGCCCGCGATCAGTGCCCACCCCGCAGACAACGCCGTCACCTCGTCGGGCACCTTGACCCTTTGGATTTTTGACGATCACCAGTGCTTTCGGGATTTGCTCTCCGATCACCTTTCCACGTTGTCCCAGACCTCGGTCGTCGGGTGCGGCGACGACCCGGAAAAACTGTTCGCGGCGGTCGACCGCCGCGAGGTCAATCTGGTGCTGCTCGACCTGCATCTCCCCGATTCCGGAGGCTTCGGCATCATGGAAGCGCTGATGCTCAGGGCGAGCCCTCCGGCCGTGTTGATCTTGAGCAGTCAGGTTACACCCCACTCGGTCAACACCGCCATTCGCCTCGGCGCGGTCGGCTATCTGCAGAAGACGGCCGGACTCGCCGAGATCGAAACAGCGCTCGGCCAGGTTCGGTTGGGCTGCACCTATTTTGGCCAAGGCACCGCGCGGGAAATTGGCACCGAAGTAAAGCTTAAGCTCGAGCGGCGCGGAAACTTGGACCTCACCACCCGCGAAGTGCGCCTGCTGTCCCGGCTAGCCCGCGGCGACAACGCCAAGGAACTGGGCGCGGTGATGAACCTCTCCCCCTTTACCGTCTACAAAATGCGCACCGTGCTGATGGACAAGATCGGGGCGAAAACCCACCGCGAGCTCGTGGATTATGCTCTGCGCAACGGCCTCATGGGCTGGCACCAGAGCGTCTAACCGCCGCCCAGCGCCCACCCGTCCAAACGCCGCCCCACCGTCTCCAGCCGATCATGCGAATTCCGCCCGTACCCTGCCCCGGCGACCTGCTTCCCGAACCGCTTTTGATCGTCGGGGCCGACGGCCGGGTCGTGAACAGCAACGCCGCGGCGCGGGCCGCTCTCGCCCGCGTGGGCCCGCTCCTTCCCGGTTCACTTTGGCCCGCGTTGCTGGTCGCGGAAGACGCCCGACGGTTCGAAGGCTTGGTTCAAACCCTCAGTCCCGGGGAGACCGCCACGGCCCGGTTGCGCTTCGGCCCTGAGAAAAAAACGCTCTCCCTTCGGCTCACCGTGCTCCGCTTGGCCCAGGGGGCCTCCGTCACCCTGCACCCCCTCGAGGCCCCCGCGCTCAAGTCCCCGCTGTTTCTCGGACAGGTGGATGTGCCGCTTCCGGCGGCGTTTCTGCCGACCCTCACCCACGCCCTGAAATCGCAAATCGCGGCGGTGCGCACGGCCACTTTTCTGCTCACCCAACATTACCAGCCCGCCGCCTCCTCCAAAGAGCACCGGTGGCTGGCGGCGATCGACGAATCCGTCGTCCAGTCGGCCGCTTTGCTCGATCAAGTTGAACGCTTGGACGCAACCGTGCTCGATGGGCCGGTCCAAGCGCCGGAGCCGACCGACGTTTCGGAGTGGTTGGGCCGGCTGACCGAGCGGGCCCGGGAAGCCTGTCCCGGGACCTCGGTCGCTCTGACCTGTCTCAGCGCCGTGCGCGGCCGCTGGTGGGTCTGCACTGGCCTCCTGGGCACGGCCGTCGGATGCCTCCTCTCGAACACCCTGAAATTCGCGCCGGCCGGAAGTGAGTCCTCCCTGCGTGCGACGGAGTTCGCCGAGGGGCTGGAGCTCGTGGTTTCCGACCACGGCGCCGGCCTGCCCGACCACGAAGTCGCCCAGCTGTTCACCCCGTTCTTTCGCGGCACCAATGCCCGCCAGACTCCCGGTTGCGGCCTCGGTCTGGCCATCGCCCGTGCCGCCATGCTGCGCCTCGGCGGCACCCTTTCCTACCGGGTCGCCTCGGGACCCCGGGTCGAATTCTCCCTCCGTTTGCCGGCTAAGGCCGAACGCTAGTTCCCCCTTTTTCACGATGATGCCTTCTTCCGGTCACCGCATTCTGCTCGCAGAGGACGACCCCGTCTTGCGCGCCATGACCGCCGACTTGCTCGAGCTCAACGGCTATCAGGTTACGACGGCTTCCGGCGGGGCGCGGGCGATCGAATCGTTCGGCCAAGCCTGCCCCGACCTCGTTCTGGCGGACATTTTCATGGCCGAAGGCGACGGCTATTCGCTGCTCAAGCACATCCGCGCTCACCAGACCGCCTCCGATGTGCCCGTGATCTTCCTGTCGGGCAAATCCGGCCTCACGGACATCCGCGCCGGACTGCGGATCGGAGTCGACGACTACATTCCCAAACCGTTTGACCCGGATGAGCTGCTCCGCTCGATCAGCCTCCGCATTAGTCGTCGAGAGCGAAAACAACGGCTCGACGGATTGTTGGGCCGCTCCCTGCACCACGACTTCCGCACGCCGCTCACCAGCATGCTCGGTTTCGCCGAGTTGCTGCGCGCGACTGCACTGCCGGGAACACCCATCCCCGCGGCCGCAGTCACGCAGGCGGCGGAGATGATGCAATCTTCGGCCGAGCAGCTGCTCGAGCTGATCGAAAAGGTCGGTGTCGTCCGGGAGATTGCCAGCTCCAGTCCCCAGCTCGCGGAGACCTACCGCACGGTCACGACCTCGGATTGGCTGGCAGGCGCCCGCCGAAACTGCGCCGCGGTCGCGCAAAAAATGAATCGGAGCCCCGATCTCGTTCTGCTCCTGGAAGAGGTGCCGGTGCCGGTGCCGTTGACCCATTGGCTGCTGACCCTCGCCCAGTTGCTGGAAGCCGCCTTCGAAGGCTCGGCCAAAGGGATCCCGGTTCGCGTCACCGGTCGCCGGGAAGGACAAGCGTATCACATTTCAGTGGACTGCTCCGATGGCGTACCGCGGCCCGCCGGTGCCGCCGCCGTCCACCCCGGGCCTTCGGTTCTGCCGGTCCCGGGGCCGGGCCTGGACCTGGTGCGTCGCGTCGCGGCCCTCGCTTCCGGCGATTTGAAAATTCTGCCCACCGCCGGCGGAACGGTGTTTTATTTGACCCTGCCGGAGGCGCCGCGGAAATAGTCCTGGCGGCGCCCTGGTTCCCCCTTGTCCTCCGATCCACCCTGTCCGACCTCGCGGATCAAAACCGCCGCCGTCACCCCGATGAATGCTCCGTCGCCCACCGAAGTCGCGCGCCTTGGCCAGCTCCGACGCTACGAAATTTTGGATACTAGCCCGGAGGACGTGTTCGACGACTTCACGATTCTGGCTGCGCAGATTTGCGACACGCCCATTTCGCTCATCTCTCTCATCGATGCCGATCGGCAATGGTTCAAGAGCCGGGTCGGCTTGGCCGAAACCCAGACCCCGCGGGAACTTGCGTTCTGCGACCACGCCATCCGCACGCCCGAGGTGATGGAGGTCCCCGATGCCACCCTTGATCCCCGGTTTGGCGACAATCCCCTGGTGACGGGCGCCCCGGACATCCGGTTTTACGCCGGTTCGCCCCTCATCGCGCCGGATGGCAGCCGCATCGGCACGCTCTGCGTGATCGACCGCGTCCCGCGGCACCTGTCTGACGCGCAGCGCGCGGCCTTGGCGCGGCTCGGGCGCCAAATCATTGTCCAACTGGAGCTGCGTCTGGTGCGGCGGGATCTCGAGGCCCGCATCGCCGGAGCCGAGCGGGCGGAGGCCCTGATGCGCGAGACGCTGGCGCGTGCGACCGCCGCCGAACGCCGCACCGTCCGCGTGAACAACCTGCTCTCTGCGGTCCGCGAATTGCTCACCGGCCACCTCGTGCAAAACGGCCGCAAGGCCACCTTTGCCCGGCTGCTCCAGCTCCTGCTCGAATATACCGAAAGCAACTACGGTTTTGTGGCCGAAGTGCTGCGCGATCCGGCCGGGCAGCCCTACCTCAAGACCCAGGCGATCACCAACATCGCCTGGAACGACGAGATGCGCGCCTTTTTCGACCAACACCACGCGCAGGGCCTCGAGTTCCGCAATCTACAGACCCTCTTCGGCGCCGTCCTCACCACCGGCCAAATGGTGATTTCCAACTCGCCCGCCACCGATCCCCGCCGGGGCGGCCTGCCACCGGGTCACCCTCCGCTGAATGCCTTCCTCGGCGTGCCCATCCGGCACGGCGGCGAGCTGGTCGGCATGATCGGCGTCGCGAACCGGATGGACGGATACGACCAGGCCATCGTCGATCAGCTCGAACCGCTGTTCTCCACCTACGCCACCATCATTCACGACGTGCGGATGGCCGACTTGCGCGAGGAAACCCAGCTGAAGATCGGCCGGCTGAACCAGGAGCTGCAGGACCGCGCCGACCGCCTCGACCAGGCCAACCAGGCCCTCGCCGAACGCGACCAACTCCGCCAGCTCGCCCTCGAAAACGCCTCGGTTCGCCTGCAGCACCTCGCCACCATGGATGCGGCCAGCGACGGCCTCGCGTTGCTCGACGGGTCGGGAGCCTATACCTACGTCAACGCCGCCCATGCCACCATTTTTGGCTTCGCCTGCAGCGAAGATCTGGTGGGCAAGAACTGGCGCATCCTCTATGACGCCGAGGAACTCACCCGGATCCAGACCGAAGTCTTTCCCCAGCTGCTCGCCCACCGCCACTGGCACGGCCGCGCCCGGGCCCGGCGCCTCGACGGCACCCACTTCACCGAAGCGCTGACCCTCACCCTCACCCCGGACGGCGGACTCATCTGCGTGTGTCGCGACGACACCGTGGCCGTCGAATCGGAGGGGAAAATCCAGGCCCTCTCGGCGGGGCTGGAAGCCCGCGCCCAGGAGCTGGTGCAGGTGAACCGCGAGCTTTCCGACTTCGCCCATGTCGTCTCCCACGACCTGAAGGCCCCCCTGCGCGGCATCGGCTCGCTGGCCAACTGGCTGCAGCAGGACTACGCGGAAAAGCTCGGGCCGGAAGGCGCTGAGCAGCTCCAGATGATCGGTGGCCGCGTGGCCCGCCTCAGCGGCCTGATCGACGGCATCCTCAGCTACTCCCGCGCGGGTCGCACCCACCGCAGCCAGACCGTCGTCTCGCTGGACGCGCTGGTGCGAGGGACGCTCGAGATGCTTGCGCCGCCCGCCCACATCACCGTCGCCGTGGCGACCGACCTGCCCCAAATCCGGATGGACCCCACCAAGGCCCAGCAGCTCTTCCAAAACCTGCTGTCCAATGCCGTCAAATACATCGAAAAACCCGCCGGCCGGGTCACCCTTACCTGCGTCGCCGCCGACGGCTTCTGGCATTTTTCCATCGCGGACAACGGCCCGGGCATCGAGGAAAAATACTTCGAACGCGTCTTCCAGCTATTCCAAACCCTTGCGCCGCGCGACGAAGTCGAGTCGACCGGCGTCGGCTTGGCCGTCGTCAAAAAGATCGTCGAAACCGAGGGCGGCCGGATCTGGATCGAGTCGGTCCTCGGCCACGGCGCCACCTTCCACTTCACGCTCCCGCGCGGCGACCCCACCTGAGGTCCCCGCCCGCTCCTCGCTTGAACTCCCACCACCACATTCTCCATGTCGAGGACGACCGCATCGACGCCATGACCGTCATGCGGGCCCTGCGCGATCTGGGTTCGACGAATCCGCTTCATCACGTCACCGACGGTGAAAAAGCGCTGACCTTCCTCCGGGATCCGGCCAACCCGCGCCCGATGCTCATTTTGCTCGACCTGAACATGCCGCGGATGAACGGCACGGAATTCCTCGCCGTCATCAAGGCAGATGAGCTCCTCCGGGCGATGCCCGTCGTCGTGCTCACCACCTCGCAGGAGGATCGCGACCGGTTGCGCGCCTTCGGCCACAGTGCCGCCGGCTATATGGTCAAACCCGTCGACTACCCCCAGTTCGTCGAGGTGATGCGCACCGTCCGCGATTATTGGATGCGAAGCGAAACGCCCCCCCTCTGATGCCCACCACCTCACCCCGGATCCGCCTGCTGCTCATTGAGGACGACGCCATCGATCGCCAGGAATTCACGCGTTTCGTGCGGGACCGGAACCTCCCCTACGACGTCACGATGGCGTTGAATCTCAGCGAGGCCCGCCGGCAGTTGGCCGCGACTGCCTTCGACATCATTTTCACTGATCACCAACTCCCCGACGGCACGGCCTTCGATTTGTTCACCACCCGCGAAGACTGGGGCGATCAGATCGTGATTTTGGCTACCGGGGCCGGCGACGAGGATACGGCCGCCCGCGCCTTGCGGGTCGGAATGCGGGACTATCTGATCAAGGACCTGCAGCGCGCCTATCTCCGCCGCCTGCCCCAGCAGATCGACAGCGCGCTCACGGAGCGGCGCCTGCTTCGCCAACTCCGGGAAAGCGAGGCCCGCCTGCGGGATCTGTTCGACGGGACTACCGATCTCATCCAGAGCGTGGCGCCCGACGGGCAGCTCCTTTTCGTGAACCGGGCTTGGCGCGAGACGCTCGGCTACCCGCTCGAAGAGGTCGGGCAACTGAACCTCTTCGCGGTGGTCGATCCGGCCAGCACGGCCGATTGCCAGACCCTCTTTGCGCAGGTGCTCGCCGGACAAGACGTCGGCTTGGTCCAGTTGAAGCTGCGGACCAAAGAGGGCCGCGCCGTCTCGCTGGAGGGCCGGGTGACGGTCCGACGTGAGGACGGGAAGATGATCTCCACCCGGGGGATCTTTCGCAACATTACGGACCGCGCCCTCGCGGAGTCCGCGGCCCGCCTCGCGGACCAGCGTCTGTCGGACCTCCTCTCGGTGAGCAACGCGGTGATCTTCGCCTGTGCGGCCGAACCGCCCTTTGCCGCCACCTTTGTCAGCCCCAGTTCCAAGTTGGTGGTGGGCTATGAGTCCGCGCAGTTTGCCCAGCCGGGTTTCTGGGCGGATCAGATCCATCCCGATGACTGGGCCCGCGTGCAGGACGGCCTGACCCAGACCGCGGCCACGGGCAGCTGTACCCAGCGCTATCGCTTTCGCCGCAAGGACGGCGCGTGGCGCTGGGCGCAGGATGACGTTCGCCTCGGTGCGGCCGAGGGCGCCGCCGCGCGGCAACTCGTCGGCGTCATGCGGGACATCACGGACGAGGTGACGAAGGACGCGACGATCCGCGCGTTTCAGGAGCGGACGCTTCGCCATCAAGGGGTGCTGCTGGCGTTACATGACCGGGCCTCCGTCGCCTTCGAGGACTTTATTCGTTCTGCCAGTGAACTGGCGACCACCGCCTTAGATGTCGCGTCGACGACCCTCTGGTTTGGCGACCCACTGCGTGATCAGATGGCCCTCCTCGCCGGCTGTCATGTCGAAGGCCCTGCCGCGGTGCCGGGAACCCAGCTGCCGGTGCAGCGCTTCCCGCAGTTTTGGGCAGCCCTCTGCGCCGGGCCGGTTCTGCGGGTCGACGACATCGTCGTTGATCCCTGCACCGCCGGCATCGCCGGTTCACCCCTCGCGCCCGGCTCGACCCATGCCCTGCTGGGTGCGCAGCTCCAATTCGACGGCCGGCCGATCGGCGGGCTGGTCTTCACCCGCACGGCCGCCCAGCCCGCCTGGACAGTGGACGAGGTGAAATTCGCTCAATCGCTCGGGGGCGCCATCATGCTCGCGTTCGAACAGGACAAACGGCGCGGGGCCGAGGCCGCCGAGCAAGAACTGCGGGCGCATCTGGAAGAACTGGTCGATTCGCGCACCGCGGCGCTCCGCGAATCCGAAGGCCGGTTCCGCCAGCTCGCGGAAAACATCCAGGAAATTTTCTACATCGTCGAGTCGCCCAGCGGCGATTTCGTCTACGTCTCTCCCGTCTTTGCAGTGCTGTTCGGCCGGACCGCCGAGGCCCTCCTGCAGATGCGCTCGACGTGGCTGGACGCGGTTCATCCCGACGATCAGGCCCGCGTCCGGGACTCTCTGGCCCATCGCTCGTCCGAGGCGACGGACATCGAATATCGCATCGTCCATGTCAACGGGCTGATCCGGTGGGTGCGGGACCGTTCGTTTCCCGTCAAAGATGCCGCCGGCCGCGTCTGGCGCCACACCGGATTGGCTGAGGACATCACCGAACGGAAAAACGCCGAACAGGCCGTTCTGCGCCGCCAACGGATGGAGAGCCTCGGCACCCTTGCCAGCGGCGTCGCCCACGACCTGAACAATGCCCTCGCGCCCATCTCGCTCGGCGCACATCTGCTGCGCAAAAAATATCCCAAGGAGGATCGGATCATTTCCGGCATGCAGGCCAGTGCCCAGCACGGCGCCAACATGATTCGGCAACTCCTCACCTTCGCGAAAGGGATCGAGGGCGAGCGAACCGCCCTCGCCACGCTGCAGCTGTTCAGCAATCTCGCGACGCTCATCGAGTCGACCTTCGCGCGGACCATCATCCTGCGGGTCACCTGCCCCCCGGATATTCCCCCCGTCTTCGGGGACGAAACCCAGTTGCACCAAGTGCTGCTCAATCTCTGCGTCAACGCCCGTGATGCCATGCCCGACGGCGGGACCCTCGAACTGGATGCCTCCACCCGCCACGTCGACCAAACCTATGCCAGCACCATCCCTGAGGCCAAACCGGGCGACTATGTGGTTTGGCAGGTGGCGGATTCGGGCGAGGGTATTCCCCCGGCGGTCCTGGACCGGATCTTCGATCCCTTCTTCTCCACCAAAAGTCCGGACAAGGGCACTGGCCTCGGGCTTTCCACCGTCGCCGGCATTGTCCGCAGTCACGGCGGGTTTGTGCGGGTGGCGTCCTCTCCCGGGCAGCGGACAATCTTCTCCGTGTTCTTGCCGACCGCGCTGGAGCGGAGCCCAGCCGCCCCCGTCCGCCCCGTAATTGCGGCCGCCCCGCTCGACGGCCAGGGCAGTACCATTTTGCTCGTCGACGACGAACAGTCCGTCCGGGAAGTCTCGACCGCCGTCTTGCGGGAGCTGAACTTTCACGTGATCACGGCCAACGACGGAACCGATGCCCTGATCCGCGTCGTGGAAAACCGCGCGGTGCTGCGCGGCGTCGTCACCGATCTGAACATGCCGCACATGGACGGGCTCAAACTGGTGCGGACGCTCAAGCACATGCTGCCGGGCATTCCCGTGCTGGTCTGCAGCGGGCGGGTCGACGAAAAACAAGCCCATGAACTGGAGGCCCTGGGCGTGGTCGCGGTGCTTCATAAGCCCTTCGACGAACTGACGTTTATCGCCGCGATTCGCAAGCTGATGGGCGCGCCCCGGCCATGAGCGCCTCTCCTCGATTTTTCCGGCCCGCGCCCGCCGCTCCGGCGGGGTCGCGCGGTGTTCCCCCGCTCGCCGCCTCCGCCCGTGTTCGAGTAGACCCGCGATGCTCCTCGACGTGAAATCGCTCCTCGCTGCGCAGTCCGACTATCTGTTTTTTTTGCTGGTCGCTCTTACGCTCCTCGTCGCGGTCGAGGTGACGCTGCGGCGCCGCCGTGGCTGTGCACTCGCGGGGTCCGTTTGGACGGTCGTCGGCCTCCTGCTCGGCCTCGCGTGGTGGCCCGCCAACATCGCCGCCGACCGGGCCCAACAGGAAATTTCCCGGAAAATGGGCGTGATGGCCCCGGTCTTCGCCGACATCATGGAGCAAATTGGGCACAGTCGCATCACCGTGGCGACGCCCCCCGACGACCCCGGCTACCTCCGGCTGATCGAGGCTCAGATCCGCCTTTTGAAAAAATCGCCGATGGTCCGCGATCTCTACACCCTGCGGACTGGGCCCGACGGCAAAGTCGTGATCATCGTCCATGCCGAAACCGACTACGACCGCAACGGCCGGTTCGAGGGGGAGCACGAGCAGCGCACCCCGATCGGAAGGATTTATCACCCGGTCGACCAGGGGCTCGAGCTCGCGCTGGCCGGGACGGCCAACTTTGAGCAGGCCGCTTACTCCGATGAATGGGGCGAGTGGGTCAGAGCCTGGGTACCGTTACGCCGGCCGGAGGGCACGTTGGATGGTGTGCTCGGAGTCGTTTTCCCGGCGGCCGACTGGCTCAAGGCCGGGCGTCAGGCGCGCCGCACGTGGTTCGCAGAATGCGGCGGTCTCCTCGGGCTGTTGCTCGCGGGCGGCTCCGGGTTGGCCCTGTTGCGCCGCAAGGTAACCGAACTGCAGACCGCGCAGGCGCACGTGCGCGACAGCGACGAGCACGTGCGGCAAGTCGTCGACACCGCCTTGGACGCGGCGATCACGATGGATGCGACCGGCCGGATCAGCGCTTGGAACCGCCAGGCCGAAACCCTGTTTGGCTGGCCCGCGGCCGAGACCCTCGGCCGGACGCTGGCGGACGTGATCATACCGCCCGCCCTGCGCGACGCCCATACGCGTGGGATGAACCGCTATCTGTCCACCGGCACGAGCAGGATGTTGGGCCAGCGCCTCGAACTGACCGCGCTGTGCCGCGACGGCCGCCTGATCCCGGTCGAACTCAGTGTGAGTCCCATTCTGGTGGGCGGAACCCGGCAGTTCAGCAGCTTCCTCCGCGACATCAGCGCCCGGAAGAAGGCCCAGAACGACCTGGAGCGGCTCGCCACCCACCTCGGCGATGCCCAACGCATCGGCAATATCGGCAGTTGGGCGATCGATTTGGCCTCGGATACGCTCCAATGCTCCGATCAGGCTCTCGTCATTTTCGGCCGGGACCGCCGCGATTTCGAGCCTAGCCAGAAAGCTTTTTGGTCCTCCCTTCATCCGGCCGACTCTGAACGCTACGGCAAAATCTTGGTCGACGCGTTGGCGCAGAGGCAGGCCTACGAAGTTGAAGCGCGCATCGTGCGTCCGGATGGCACGATCCGGTGGGCCGAAATCCGCGGCCACCCCACCCTGGGAGCGGACGGAACCGCCGCGAGTATCTCCGGCACGATCCGCGATATCACCGAACGTAAGGAAAGCGAAGCCAGCCTCCTGCGCAGCCATCGGCAGTTCAAGCAGGTGTTTGAAAACGCCCACGCCGGTTTGGTCGTCTTGGACGCCCAGGGGCAGATCGTGCTGGCGAACCACCGCGCCGCCGAGCTGCTCGAGGGCCCCGGGCCCGCCATCGTCGGCCGACGCCTGCAGGACGTGCTGGTCGACCGGGCGCTGCTGCCCGACGCGGCGGTCTTTCCTCCGCTGGCCTTCGCACCCACGGC
This sequence comes from Opitutia bacterium, assembly GCA_947461205.1. Lineage (GTDB taxonomy): Bacteria > Verrucomicrobiota > Verrucomicrobiia > Opitutales > Opitutaceae > GAS368. The sequence continues at coordinate 13,671 of CANHJG010000037.1, read as the reverse complement.
GGGCCCCCCGGTGCTCCTGCACTGCAAACGCGAGGACGGTTCGGAATTCTTCGGGGAGATCGCCTTGCGGGCCTTTGATGGCGACGGCGACGGTGGCGTACTCGTACAAATCACCGACACCACCACCCGCGAACTGCACCAGCGCCTCGACCTCCGGGCCCAACGGATGGAAAGCATCGGCACGCTCTCGGGCGGCGTGGCCCACGACCTCAATAATTCGCTGGCGCCAATTTTGATGGGGCTCGAGCTGTTGCGCGCCCGAAACCCGGAGAGCTCCCCTACCATCAATACGATCGAGCGGTGCGCCCAGCGCGGCGCGGCGATGGTCAAGCAACTCCTCACCTTCGCCCGCGGGTCGGAGGGCCAGCGCCGGACGCTCACTCCGACGAAGCTCCTCGATGAAATCGCCGGGATTGCCCGGGGGACCTTCCCCAAAAATATCACCGTCACCACCGATTTCGTGCCCGACCCCTGGCCCGTCAGCGCCGACGCGACCCAGCTGCACCAAGTTCTGCTCAACCTGTGCGTCAACGCCCGCGACGCGATGCCCCACGGCGGCACGCTTTCCCTGTCGATGCGTAACAGCAAAATCGATGCGACCTTTGCGGGCAACTTCGTCGATGCCAAGGCGGGGCGCTTCCTCGAATGGCTCGTCGCGGACACGGGAGAAGGGATGGCCCCGGAGGTGATCGAGCGGATCTTCGACCCCTTCTTCACGACCAAGGGACCGGATAAGGGCACCGGGCTGGGCCTGTCCACCGTGCTCGGCATCGTCCGCAGCCACGGCGGATTCCTGCACGTCGAGTCCGTCCCCCGCCAGGGCAGCTGCTTTCACGTCTATCTGCCGGCCGTCGCCGCCTCATCCGCGACGAACTCGCCGTTCGACCTCGACGGTTCCACCCTGCACGGCGACGGCGAAACCATCCTCGTCGTCGACGACGAGCCGTCCGTGCGCGATATCACCGCGGAGGTCCTCCGCCTGCGAAACTTCCGCGTCATCCTCGCGTCGGACGGCGCCGATGCCCTGATGAAAGTCGCCGACAACCCCGGGGTGGTGCGGGTGGTCATCTCCGACCTGCACATGCCGCATTTGGACGGCCACCAGCTCGTCAAAGCGCTGCAACGGATGCTGCCCGCCGCCGGCGTCATCGTCGCGAGCGGCACGCTGACGCCGAAAGACGTGAGCGCCTTCAAGGCCAGCGGCGTGGTGGCCGTCATCGAAAAGCCGTTTGTGCAGGCCGACCTATTCCGCGCTTTGCGGAGCGCGTTGTGCTTCGTTCCCCCGCCATGAAGACCGCCTCTCGCTGGTCCGGCGGGGCGGCGGCGGCCCTCCTCACGCTCGGCTCCCTCGCGGCCAGCGCAGGCGTCGGCGCGCGCGGGCCCGCGGAGTGCCAGGGCGGAATCGCCGCCGACAGCCGCACAATCGCCCGCCCCGGCACCGGGACCAGCTGGCTTGACTTCGGTCGTCCGTCCCAGCCGCCTGTCGGGGGCGTCGGACCCGACTCCCCGTGGGTCCCGCCAATCCCGTCCGCGACCTAAACCCGATGCTCACAGCCTTTTTCAACCGGTGCCGCTCCTCCCTCCTCGGGTTGGTGATCCTACCCGTGTTGCTGCTCGGCTTCGGTCTCTCGGTCATCGAGCGCCGGCTGCTCAACGATCGGCTGCAGGAAGCCGTGAAGGCCGAAGCCCTCTTCGAGCTTGAACGGACGCTGTCCACGCTGGCCACTGCCTTCGAAAGCGTGGACACCCAAGACGGGGCGGCGCGCGCTGTCGCCGCCCTCGCCCGCCAAAAAGGCATCCAGTCCCTCGTGCTGGCCGACGTCGACTCCCGGACCATTCTCGTTAGTTCCCGCCCCGAAGAGCTCGGCCGCGATCTGGGTCTCGCCACCGATCTGGCGGCCGTCGATAGCCTGCAGGCTTTTGCGCGCTCCCGCCATGTTTCGTATCGTGATCGCGGCGATGCCATGGAGGGTGTGGTCCCCGTTCGGCTGCCTTGGGAAAAAGTCGAACGCGGCGGTCAGGCCGCCGCGGCGGCCCTCTATTTGCGGACCGACGGGGTGTACCGGGGCGCCGCGGGTTCCGCACCTCCGGCCTACTGGCTCGACGGGGCGAGCGCGGCCCGGCTGCTGGTGGTGTTTGGCCTCGCGGTCTGGCTGACCCGGCGGCACGTCATCACACCAGCCCGGCAGATCATCGCCGGTTTGCGAGCAATCAACGACGGTCACACCGCAACCCGCCTGCCGGACTTGGGCGGAGCCGAATTGGGACGGGTGGCGAAGGCGCTCAATAAAACCCTCGATCAGCTCCCACTGGCCGATACGCACCTGCGCGCCATGGCGACCGTCGCGCCCGTCGGCATTTTTTGGATCAACGCACGGGAGGAATGTCTATGGGTGAATCAGGCCTGGAGCCAGCTCACCGGCGTGAGCGAAGCCGAGGCCTTGGGCCTGACTTGGCGGCAATCGATTTACCCGCCGGACCGCGAACGCTTCACCCGGGACTGGAACGTCCCTGAAACCTCCGGCCTCACCGCCCCCCAAACCTATCGGGTGCAGCATCGCGACGGATCCCTCCGCTGGGTGCTGGGATCGCTGGTCCCCTGGCGGGACGGCACCGGACCGGTGACCGGTTACATCGGATCGCTCACCGACATCACTGCCTTGCGCGCCCTGGAGGATCAACTCCGCGGCAGCGAAGAAAAATACCGCACGCTCTTCGAAACCATGACCCAGGGCGTGTTCGTCTTCAGTTCCGCCGGTCGGATCACCGACGCCAACCCTGCGGCGGAGGAGCTGACCGGTTTGGGGCGAGCGGAGTTGCAGGCCGGCGCCCTGCCGACCTCGCTGCACTGGCGTCCCTTCGATGAAAACCGCCAGCCGATCCCCTTGGGCAAATGGGCGGTGGAGGAATCCCTCGGGTCCGGAAAGGATGTGCGCAATCGCACCGTGGGTGTCGTCGATCCGCGCTCCGGCCGCACCCGCTGGTTCCAGGTCGACGTGAGTGCCGTGCGCAGCCCCGACTTCGCGCCGGCCGGCACCACCTTCACGACGTTTCACGAGATCACGGCGGTCCGCGAGGCCGAGTGGGCGTTGCGTCAATCGGAGGCCCTCTACGCGAATCTCGTCGAGACCTCCCACGACTTGATCTTTCAGTGCGACGCCCGCGGGCGTTTCGTCTTCCTCAATTCCGCCTGGGAACGCACGCTCGGCTACCCGATGGCGGAGATGCTGGGGCGGCTGCCGACCGATTTTTTCGACCCCTCGGTCCCTCCCGCCGACTCCGGCCTTTTTACCGAGGTTCAGCCCGGGTGCCAGGCCACCACCGGAGAGCTGGTGCTCCGGTCCAAGTCCGGGGACCGCGTCGAACTCCTCGTCAAGGTCACTCCGCTCGGCCGCGGCGACGAAACGCCCCATGGCACCCTCGGCACGGCCTACGATGTCACTGCGCAGAAGAAAGCCGAGCGGGCCCTGAAATCCGCCGAGCAGCTGTTCACCTCCTTTTTCCTCAACGGCAAAGAGGCGATGGTCATCGGCGCGTTGGATGAAAATACGATCGTGGAGGCGAACGAGGCCGCCCACCGGCTCTTTGGTTTTTCGGCCCGCGAGTTGATCGGCCGGCACCGACTCGGCTTGTTCGATGAAACTGATCCGCGGGTGGACCCGGCGATGAAAGAGCGCGACGCCACCGGATCGCTCATCGGCGAGCTCCGCTGCGTCCGCTCGAGCGGAGAAACCTTCGAGGCCGAAGTCACCTCGGTCCTCTACACCGGCCGCAACGGCCGCCCCCATTCCGGGTCGATCTTCCGGGATCTCAGCGGCCAAAAAGAACTGCGCGCCGTTCAGTTGCGCTCCCAGCGGCTCGAAAGCATCGGCACGCTCACCGGCGGGATCGCCCATGACTTCAACAACGCCCTCGGCCCTCTCCTCCTCGGTTTCGACCTGTTGAAAAAACAGTTTCCCGAGCGCACGGGTTTGGTGGACAACATGCGGGCCACGACGGCCCGCGCCGCCGCCACGGTGCGCCAGCTGATGAGCTTCGCCCGGGGCTCCGACGGTACCCACCTGCCCGTCGCGTCTCGCGAAATGTTTACCGAAATCGTCCGCATCGTCACGAGTACCTTTCCGCGCGAAATCCGCTGTAGCATGTCGGTTTCCGCGGATTGCTGGCCGTTGCTCGGCGATGAGACGCAATTGCAGCAGGTCCTCCTCAACCTCGGCCTCAATGCCCGCGATGCCATGCCCGTCGGCGGCCAACTGCGGTTTGAGGCCGACAATATCGTCCTCACGACCGCGGTGGACACCGGCCGCGGTTACTGCAAACCAGGCAACTATGTCCGCTGGAAGGTCAGCGATTCGGGCTCGGGGATGACCGCCGCGATACTCGATCGCATCTTCGATCCCTTTTTCACGACCAAGGCCCCCGGCGCGGGCACCGGTCTGGGGCTCGCCATGGTCCTCGGTATCGTCCGCGGCCACGGCGGTTTCCTTGACGTCCAGTCCACCCCGGATCTAGGCACCACGTTCTTGCTCCATTTCCCCGCCTCCCCGCTCGCCGCGTCGGAAGCGTCCGCGGCCCCCACACCGGCCCCCGGCTCACCGTTCACTCATCGGGCCACCCTGCTCGTCGTCGACGACGAACCGATCGTGCGGGAGGTCACCGCCACCGTGCTGACGTCCCTGGGGTTTCAGGTCGTGACCGCGACCGACGGCACCGACGCGTTGTTCAAGCTGGCGAACCTCGGGGGGGACGTGCGGGCGATGCTCACCGACCTGCAGATGCCACACATGAACGGGCCGACGCTCGTCCGGGTGGTGCGGAAAATGATCCCCGACCTGCCCATCATCGCCATGAGCGGCAAGTTCACCGCTGAGGACGAAGCGGAACTCGCAGCCCTCGGGGTGACCGTACGCCTCCAGAAACCCTTCGGCGTCCCCGGCCTCGAGGGCGTCCTGCGGCAAATATTTCCAGACGGGATCCAGCCGCCGGAGTCGGCCGTTCACCCCGCGCAAAACTAACCCCCCACCCACTTATGGCCAAAATACTGATCCTGGATGATAATCTGGAAATGCTCGAACTGCAGGCCGAACACCTCCGGGGCGAAGGCCACGATGTGACGCTCTCCACCACCGGGACCTCCGCCGTCGCCGGAATCAAGACGGGCGCATTCGATCTGCTCGTGACCGACATCATCATGCCGGACATGGACGGCATCGAAGTCATCATGAGCCTGCGCAAGCTGCAACCGCCCATCAAGATCATTGCGATCTCCGGCGGCGGCCGGATCAACGCGCGCGACTATCTGGAACTGGCGACCCGGCTCGGCGTGCACGGCACGCTACAAAAGCCGTTTTCGGGACTCGAACTCTGTCTCGCCGTCGAGTGCGCCCTGCAGAGCCCGGCCTAACCGGCCGGCGGCGCGGCGCGGCCGGTCCCGTCACGCCGCGTCGGCCACCCGAACGGAACGATGGAGCCGGGCGGTGGCCGGCCCGGCCACGGCCGGCGGCGCGGCGGTTTTTCCCGCCGGGCTGTCGACCGAGCAGGGGGCGAAGTCGGCGAGTCGTTCGTCGAGCGACCCCAGGGTTCGCGCTTAAAACGTGAGAAACGCGATGATGGCATTGGGATGGGCGTCCTCTTGGTCCGCGGCATCGAATCGGCGCTTGAGGCGGATATTCACCTCTGTCACTTGCGCAGGCCATTGAGCGAGACCGGTGAGCTTCCAGTCCGGGCATCCGCCCTGGCCGGCGGTGAGATATTGGTTTATCCGATACGCGCCGGCCATCCGGAACAACGTTGCCTCGAAATGGGCGAAGGACCGATGCAGCCGGGCCGGACCGCGCCGCCGAGACAGAAACGGGCAGCCGCAGTTCGCCCGTTTGAGCTCAATCACCCAAAGGATTCAGACTTTGATTCGCCGGGTAGCTGCGAGCGCCAGCGAGGAGGGATCCGTCCACTCGCTGGCGCTCCCCGCGACCGAGAAATCCCGAGTTCAAAGGACGTTGGTTTGAGGCCCAGCAATGAGCGCAGGGCGGCCGGCAGGTCGGTCCGCTTCACGAGGGTGCGTTCCGGCGTGCGGGCTTCGACCTTCACCGTTTCGAAGGAGGCGACGTCGACGAAGGCGGTTCCGACCGCTGCAAGGGTCAGCGCAGCCGGGCAAGCGGGGCGTTCGACCGAAACCAACGGGCAGCCCGGACACGGGTGGCATTTGAGTTTGGTCCAAAACGCGGGCCCGCGTGCGCCGGCCAGAAAGCCGGCGCATCCGGTTCGGCCTGAAAGCCAAGGACCCGTCCGGCCGCGAACCTGAAGCGATCTTCGATCACCGCCGTAGCGATGACCCGCCCGGGGAAGAACGCACCACGGACCGCTGCTGGGCCGTAACGATTCAGTCTGCCGTCGGCCGCGCGCTGGCGCGCGCTCCGAAAACGCGCCCGCCAGCGGGCGGCCGACGAAGTCCCCGTCCGGTTTTTGCCTCCTCGAGGGCGATGGCATCGGGCGGCATCGACGCGGCTGAGCGATTGTCGGCGCGACTGGGGCCGCGGCCGCCAGGGGAAACCGGACGGACGCCGATTCCGCGGTCCCTCTGCGGTGGGACGGCACTCAAATCATCGCATGAGTCTCTGGCCGTTCGCTGGCGCACGAGCCCGAGGCTCGGCCCGCGGGACGGAAAAAACGAATACCCAGGCGCTTGGGCGCAACCGCCGCAGCAAGAGCCCGGAGAATTCCAGCGCTATCCGGTCGACCCGCCGACCGCGCGGACGCCGCGCGCAACGACGGCCCCGAAGAATCAGAACGAGAACGCGTTCGTCAAAGTCCACTGGCGCTCGGGGGGAATGCGGAACGTGCCCCAGGTGCCATCGGCGTTCGCGGCAATCGGGATGACCTGATCCTTGGCGTTGAGATTGCGGACATTGAGCCCCACGTTCCACGTCACCGGTTTGCCGAAGGCCCGCAATTTCCGGGTATAGCCCGCGCTCAGGTCGATCGTCGTGCTGCCGGGGCCCCAGTAGGGTCGCGTGATGTCGGCGACGGACTGCCCGGTGGCATTCGTGACAAAAGGATAGCCGATTCCGATCCGCTCCTGCCAGCGGAGCGCGCCGCCGAGGTTGACTCCCCGCATGAAGCCCTCGCGGAAATCGTAACGCGTCACCAAATTGGCGCGCCATTTGCGGATTTCCGGGGCGGCGGTGCCGGACAGCGCGGCGGCGGTGCGGATCGAGGGGAGAGTCTCGCCCACGTATTGGGAGTAGAAGTTCGCCGTCTCGTTCGAGGCGGGATTGCGCGAGCCCGGCAGCAGCGCGCCGTTGTACAGCGTATCAAGATTCTGCTTCCACGCAGCGGCGAACGCGAGTTCCTCGACGGCTACGTTGGCCTTGACGGCTTCGTTCTTGGCCACGCTGGCGGAGATGCGCCAGGTGCGCGTCGGATTGATAATCGCCTCAAATTCCGTGCCGGTGGACTCGGTGTCGCTGGTCGAGGAAAGATTCGTGACGCTGTCCGGCGTCCATTGGAGCGTGGGACCGCTGCCGGTGAAGCGGGGCTGGAAATTTTTGTCGGGGCCGAGGTTGCTCTTGAGGCGGGAGGGGATCGTCTCGTAGAGCGCGAGCGCGACGTCGCTGAAGGTCCGGAAGCTCGGGTGGAGGTAGTTGAAATCCGCCGGGTTCAGGCCGGCGTCGCGGGCGGCGAGCACCCGGCCGATCATCGCGCTGATATACGAGTAGGGATTGCCCACGCCGCCGATGGAGTCGGCTTGGACGCGCGTGGTGAAGCGGTTGATCCGCAGATTGAGTTTCCCGCCGAACGTGTTGAAGGAAACCCCGTATTCCCGCGTGTCGGCCGAGGGCGAGCCGAGCTCTTCGTTCCAGATATTGCGGCGCTGGCCGACGGGATTGAAGTTGCCCGACTCGTTCCACAGCACGCGCACTTCGGTTTCCCCGGGCAGCTTGAACGGGAGGCGGCCGACGACGCTCTTGGTCCAGCTGCGCTTACCCTGCGCGACGGCCGGGAGAAACACGATCTTGGAGGCATCGAGGTTGCCATCGGGAAGGCGCGGCGGCGTGAGCGACGTAAACGCTTCGTCGCGATCTTCGCGCCAGCCGACGACGGTCACGACATGGTCCTTGAGCCAGTGGCTCTGGAGCGCGAACGCGGTAGACTCGAGATCCTCGCGTTGGTCCACGACCCGACTGAGAATGCGCAGGGGCTTGGACGTGCCAGTGACGAACGAACGGCTGACCGGATTGTAAACTTGCAGGGTGTAGGTCTGACCGTACTGCGGCCGACCGCTCGTGATCGGCTGGAGGCGCACATCCTGAAGGCTGGGGGTGTTCAGCAGCGACGGGCCGAGATAGAACCAGCCGTTGACCTGCGTGCCAAACGTGCCGGGCAACGCCCCGGCAAGACTGGACTGCGGATTGATCTGCCCGGCCGGATCCCACGTGCTGGAATAGGTGCGGTTGAAGCGCTCGATCTTCGTCTTGAACAGCAAGGACGACAGGGTATGCCGGCCGAAATGCCGCAGGATGGCCGAGTCGCTGCGGCCGAAGTCGTGCTTGAAAAATGCGGTCAGCTGCGCGGACTCGCGCTGCGTGCGATTCAGCTGATCGCGGAAAACATCCGGCGTGCTGATGAACGGTCGGCCGAAGTTCGGGTTCGGGATCCCCAGCGGAAACTCGGGCGAGCGCACGCTAAGGACCGAGTTGACGTCGACCAAAATGCCTTCGTCGTTGCCGGAGCCCGGAATCGGAAAATCCCGGCGCCGGGTGAATGTCTGGTCATTGTAGGCCAGCTCCAGTCCGGCCTTGCCGCCGAGCAAGAGTTGTTCGTAGCGGAAGTCGGCCGCGTCGAAACGCTGGTCGCGGTGATCGAAGGCCCCGGTCAGCAGCTGGTCATAAAAGTTAAAAATCTGCGGATCACTGAGGTGCGTGCGTACGTAGCCTGCGCGGAGGCGATTCGCATCGCCGGTGGAGCGCAGGGCGCCGCCGGGGCTGCCGGCCAGCGTGGCGGGAATGGAGCCCTGAAAGCCCTGCACGGTGGCGAGGGTGGCGCCCGTCAGACCCACGCTGGCGTTCGCGGCACTCGGGTCGGCATAGACGAGTGCAAACTGGTTATAGAGGGGAAAGCCTTGGATGATGCCCGTCCCGGCGCCCGTGACGGTAGCCCCGGCGGAGTTTTGCACGAGCTGGCGCGCGCCGTCGTATTTCCATTTCGGATTAATCGCATTGAACCAGTTGCCGACGGTGAAGGTCGGCGTGATCGCTTCCGGCGGCACACCGTCGATCTTGCCAGTTTCAAAATTGGCCCGGAAGGAGCCGCGGCCGAGGAACGAACCCCGCTGCGGATCGAGGACGCGGTGGGCGAGCGCCGCGTAGAGGCGTTGGTCTTTGGCGTAGGCGGGTTTTTGGCGGAACTTCGTATCGTCGTTCAACAGGTCCAGGCGGATCGCGAGTCGCTGCGGCACGATCACCTGGTTGAGATGCGCTTCCTCGCGGTGCGAGTCGTAAGAGCTGAAGCGGGAGACGAAGCGGTAGTTGTCCTTGAACGTGGCTTTGCGCAGAGCCGCGTCGATCACGCCGCCCGCGCTGCCGACGCCCGCGAGAATGGCATTCGGACCGCGACTGATCGTGACCGTTTCAAAGCTGTAGCCGTCGCTCGGAATATCCGACGCAAAAAAATCGCGGGTGCGGGTCGCTTGCGCGAGCGCGCGCACCCGGTTGACGCTCGAGGGATCGTCGCGCACTTCGGCGGAGTTCTCCCCGACAAAGCCGGCGAAATTTCCGTTCTGGCCGCCGCCCTCCGTCGACGTCGTGTAGGTCAGAATATCCTCGAGCCGCGTGACGTTGATGTCGGCGAGAAATTCCGCCGTGTAGACGGACACCGCCGCACCGACGTCCTTCAGATTCGTGTTGAGCCGCGTGCCGGCGAGCGTGGTCGTCGCCTGGTAGCCGGTGTCCTGCGTCGAGGTGATGACGAACGGGCTCAGCTCGATCGGGTCGTCCTTCTTCGCCTCGGACACGGGCGCGGGTGGCGCCGTCTGGGCGAGCCCCGGCGACACCAGCAGCAATCCGAGGAGCCCGGCCATGGCGCGCAACGGCGCTCGCCGATGCGTTCCGACCGCGGGGCAAAACGCTCCACCGGGACGTCGGCACGAACCCGCTTGAGGGGCGCGATCCTGCGCCGAGAGTTTGGGGGTCAAGCTAGGGTGGGACACGTGCATGGGCGGAACGGGTTGGGAATCGATGCAATCATCCCAGCACACCGCCCTGAGCGCAAGACCGCTACCCCCCCCCTCTTCGGGAGCATCGCCTTCTGCTCGACCAGCGAGCGCGCCCAGCAAGTCGGTCTGCTCTAAAAGGTGCGAACGCATGTCCAAGATCCACTCCCGCGCCTCGGCCAGACAACGGTGGACGATGCCGTGGGCCGTGACCCGATGCGGCATCACGTCTTCGACCGCTCCGGTTTTGGCGGAATGCTGGGCCAATGCCTTCTGCCTCGAGACCGCGTTGAATTCGTGTGCGATCGTGTCGCGGAGTTCGCGGGCCGGCCAGTTTCGCTGCGCCAGCATCGCGCGAATTCCAGCTCCGCCAGCTTCCGGGCTTCCTCGCGCTGAGCGATTTGCCGGCGGGCCAGAACGGCCACGGCAATCAGCGTAAGCAAAATCACCGTCGCCAAGGCCACCGCGATCACCACCGCCTGACACTAGGGTGGAAAATCCTGCCCCCGTGCAATCGCGGACGGGAATGCTTTCAGCGGTCGCTCCAGGGCGACCTAATAAACCGTGCGACCCAGGCCGGGGCCCACGACGCTGCGAGGGTGCTTCCCGTCCTGGCTGGCGCACCGCCCACCGCAACCATGAATCGCACTCCCGTTTTGCCGGGCGAACCCGCCGAGAACCACCCAAAGCATTTCGCCCCTCGGGCAAAAAAACGCGGTCACGGTCCCCAACCTCCTGCGCCTCGACTGACGATTAGCCTCGGCAAATCCCCTCCAAGTTTGAACGCTCCCGGCTATGGAAACACCTCCTCTGAGCGTCGCCGTTGTCACCGGTGCCGGCTCGGGCATCGGCCGCGCCTGTGCGCTCGGCCTGCTCGGCGCCGGCTATCGCGTCGTTCTCGTCGGCCGCCGCGTCGAGGCGTTGGCGGCCACGGCCCGCGCGTCCGCTGCCGCGCCCGCCCACGTGCTCGTCGCGCCCGCCGACGTCACCGATCCGCTCGCGGTGCGCGCGCTGTTCGCCCGGATCGTCGAGGTCTTCGGCCGCGTCGATCTCCTCTTCAACAACGCCGGCGTCAACGTTCCCTCGGTCCCCCTCGAAGACCTCTCCTTCGAACACTGGCGTCAGGTCATCGACACGAATCTCACGGGGTCATTTCTCTGCGCGCAGGCGGCCTTTCGCCAGATGAAGACCCAGCAACCGCGCGGTGGCCGCATCATCAACAACGGCTCGATCTCGGCCCACGTCCCGCGCCCCAACGCCATCGCCTACGGTGCGGCCAAACACGCCATCACCGGCCTCTCCAAATCGCTCTCGCTCGACGGCCGAGCCTTCGACATCGCGTGCGGCCAGATCGACATCGGCAACGCCGACTCGCCGATGGCTGGCCGCATGCGCCACGGCGTCCCGCAAGCCAACGGCACCATCGCCATCGAGCCCACGATCGACCTGTGCCACGTGGTCGATGCCGTGCTCTACATGGCCGGCCTGCCGCTCTCCGCCAACGTTCCGACCCTCACCGTCATGGCCACCCAGATGCCCTACGTCGGCCGCGGCTGATTCCCGCGCCCGCGCCGCGCGCTCGTCCGACCAGGTTACCGGGCCGCCGGGGCTGGCGGCGCAGCGAGCGCCACGCGCAGCGCGACCGCCTCTTGATCGTTGCGCACCAACAGCACGTCGCCGGCGAGCGCGATCGGATTCCACGTCTTGGCGGAGAACACCCGGAAGCGGTGCAGTTCTCCGGGCCCGGCCGGAGTCGGTCGCAGGAGAATCAGTTCGCCGCCCTCCGCCATCAGCAAAAATAAATCGCCGACGAGCAGGCCCTGCCCGTGCCCGTGCCGGCCTTCCTTCCACAGCTGCGCCCCGTCTTTCAGGTCGAGACAGGTGAACATGCCGTCGTCCAACCCGTAAATAAAACCGTCGCGCGCCACCGGGTTGGCAAACTTCGCCTTCAGCTTAAGCGAACGCCAGACCTGCTCGGCCCCGAAACGCTCCCCGGCGCCCCGCTTGACCTCCAGCAGCTCGCTGCCGACCCCGTATCCGGCGGAAAATACGACCCGGTCCGGCCCGACGACCACCGGCACCGCCACGTGCGGATAACCCACGCCCCATGGATACTCCCACAGCACCGTCCCGTCCGCCGCGTCATGCGCGGTGATGCGCCGATGATTGTAGGCGAGGATCTGGCGCCGCCCGGCCAGCGTCGCCACGAACGGCGACCCGTAACCCGCCTCCGCCTCGCCCGCTGCCCACAGCCGTTCGCCCGTGTCGGCCCGAAAGGCCACCAGCGACTGCTTCGCTTTCCCGCCCGCGCTGACAATCACCCGCCCCTCCAGCACCAGCGGCGAGCCCGCATAGCCCCAATCCGGGATTTTCGCACTCGTCTCGGCGACGAGGTCGTGCGTCCACTGCGCCTTGCCCGTCGCCAGATCCAGCGCGTTGAGCCGCCCCGTCGAGCCGAGGGTAAACACCTGGTTGCCGACCACCGTCGGCGTGGCCCGCGGACCGATGCCCCCGATCGGGTTGTCGTAACGGGCCCCGTCGCGATGCGACCACAGCAGGCGCCCTGTGCCCACTTCGTAACACGTCACGAGCTCCTCTCCCTCGTCCTGCTCCTGCGTCAGCGCCCGGTCCCCCACGACGACAAATCCCGACCAGCCGGCGCCGACCTTCATGCGCCACAGCACCTGCGGCGGATGCGCCGCCCAATCGGCTTCCAAGCGCGGTCCCGCGAGCACCGCCGTGCGTGCCGGGCCGAGAAACTGCGGGAAATCCGGCCGCGCCGCCAACATCGCGGGCGCGGGCGGCACCGCCGCGGCCGGCCCCGCCACCGCCCCGGCCGGCCGCGCGGAGTTCGCCCACCGCAGCCCGATGATCGGCACAAAATCGCCGCTGACCCCGCGCACGCGGAACATCGCGGCGCACACCACAAAAAGACCGAGCACCCCCAGCGTCACCCCGCGGCGCAACCGCACCGGCGCCCGGGAGAAAAACGTCCACCACAGCAACAGCCCCACCGTCGCGCCGAGCAGAATTCCCCCCGTCGTGAGGTTGCGTGCCTGAAACGCCGCTTCCCCCCGCGCCCGCACCACCGCGATTGCCCCGAGCGCGACCGCGAGAATCACGCCCGCCGGCCACCAGCGGATTCGGCGAATTGACGGAGCGACGGCAGCATGGGACGACGACATGGCGGCGATCAGAATGAATCGCCCCGCCGGCGCAACCCCGGCGCGAGCGAGTGCGCGGCCGGTTCCTCGGTTGACCACCGGTCCCTTTGCCCCCGATTCTCCCCCCCCTCTGATGAACCTTCGGCTCCGTTCCTTGGTCGCCCTCGTGCTCGCGCCCCGCTGAGCGGAGCGTGCGCGGCTGCACGGGCCGGACCGTTTTCCGTTCCCGTCCGTCTGAGTCCAGCCTCCCCACCCATGAAACTCCGGCACCTTGTCCTCCTCACCCTCTCCGCGGTCGCG